>NZ_FRDB01000198.1 GCF_900143145.1 Candidatus Sodalis sp. SoCistrobi | reverse complement strand
TTTCAGCGCCGTAAATGGCGATAGTACACGTCGGTTTCACTTCATTTACAACCCCACCGGCTGCCTATTTCAGCCCGCTAACCCTTGGCATATAAGTCGTTGCGGACTTGTGTATAACGAGGTGACCGAAGATACGTTGCAAGGCCTGGTGTTCTGGACCATGGGCAGTCTGGCGCGCGCCTCCTGGCCGAAATTGACCATAATGAGCGTAGCCTTTGCGCTGATGTTGCCTTGGTCGATGTTCAGCGCTTGGAAGCTGACCGCGCTGCGGCTGGGCACGCTGCTGCGTATCAGTATTCTGTCGGCGCTGGCGGTCGCCTTCGTCGGGCCGATTGGTTTCATCGGTTTGGTGGCGCCCCACATCGCCCGGCTGATGGTCGGCGAAGATCACCGCTTTTATCTGCCCGCCAGCGCGCTGGTGTTGTCGATGGCGTCGGTGGCATCTAAAAATATCGTGCCGGGCACGCTTATCCCCGTCGGCATTGTGACCTCGCTGGTCGGGGTGCCATTTTTCCTGAGCATCATCTTGCGCCACCGGGGGGATCTATGACCGCGGGACTGCGTATCGCCGGCTTTAGCGCCGGTTATCCGAAACGTCGGGTGATTGACCAGCTCGAGGTACCCTGTTTGCCCCGTGGTCAAATCAGCGTGCTGCTGGGGCCTAACGGCTGCGGCAAATCCACGCTGCTGCGATCGTTGGCCGGTCTGAATCCGGCCCGCGGGGAGCTTTGGCTGGCGGGGGAAGATTTAATGCAATTGCCGTTTGCCCGGCGCGCGGAAAAGGTAGTGTATTTACCGCAGAGCCTGCCCGCCGGTGTTCATTTGCAGGTGCTGGAATCGGTCATCGTGGCGCAACGCGCCTCCGGCGGCCGCGCGCATCAGGCTGACGAGGAGGCGGTAATGGCGCTGCTGACGCGTCTAGGGATAGCCCATCTGGCGCTGCACTATCTGGACAGCCTCTCCGGCGGCCAGAGGCAATTGGTGGGGCTGGCGCAATCGCTGATACGCCAGCCGGCGCTGTTGTTGCTCGACGAGCCGCTTAGCGCGCTGGATCTCAATTATCAATATCATGTGATGTCACTTATTGGCAGCGAAACCCGGCGCCGCAATATTGTCACGCTAATGGTGGTGCATGATATCAATATTGCGCTCCGTCACGGCCAACATGCGCTGATGTTGCGCGACGGGCGTTTGCTGGCGGACGGTGCCCCTGAACGCGTGATTACGCCCGCCAGTCTGGCAAGCGTATATGGCGTCAAGGGCCGTATTGAGCGCTGTTCACAGGGTCGGCCGCAGGTGTTGATTGATGGTCTGGTCAGTCAGCCGGGGCCTATCTGACGCGCCGCCGTCCGCGCCGAGACAACAGGACAGGGGCCTGAGAGAAAATGCGGCGCTAATGGAAAGCGCGGGCCTGACAGGAGAGCGTGGCACTAATGCCCTGTAAACTCGGCACTTATAGGTAAACCCGGCCGCCACCCAGGCGCGCTTCTGGCACTAAAGCAAGTGAGTTGTCCAAAGAGACATTCCTTTACTACTTCTCAGTGATAAGGATATAAGATCCTCTGAGCCCCACTGACGAGAGGGCCGCCGCTTGGCGCCCGTTGTCAGCGCTTATGTTCGACACTCGCTGTGCCTCCCCGGTATTCCTCCATGCGCGCTGCCTGCATCGGCACCTGATACACCAAATCCTTGGTCCTCAACACCTGCCGCGCCGGGTAAAAATCACGGCGCTAAACTGCTTTTCATTAAACCAAATACTTATGATAATGAGCAAGTTAAGTGCGTACGATTCAGCTATCATGAAACACATTCACTGGATTATCCCCGCGCACTCCACTAGAGTGTTGCCCATTCTGCGGTTAACCCCGCGGGAGCGAATCGCCTGCTGGAGAATAAAGAATATGGTAACGCTGACAAAAGAGGCCTCGCAAGTACGCGACGCTTTACTGGCCCGTGGCCTGGAAACACCGCTGCGGGGCGAGGTACTGGATAACGAAGTGCGCAAACGTCTTATCGCCGAGCATATGACGGAAATTATGACGTTGCTTAATCTTGATTTGACCGATGACAGTCTGGCGGAAACGCCGCACCGTATCGCCAAGATGTACGTGGAGGAGATTTTCGCCGGTCTGGATTACGCCAATTTCCCCAAGATCACCGTCATCGAAAATAAGATGAAGGTGGATGAGATGGTCACGGTGCGCGACATTACGCTGACCAGCACCTGTGAACACCATTTCGTTATTATCGACGGCAAGGCAACGGTGTCCTATATCCCCAAACAGTGCGTTATCGGCCTGTCGAAAATCAATCGCATCGTGCAGTTTTTTGCCCAGCGGCCGCAGGTACAAGAGCGGCTAACGCAGCAGATCTTGCTGGCGCTGCAGACGCTGCTCGGCACCACTAACGTGGCGGTCTCGATCGACGCGGTGCATTATTGCGTCAAGGCGCGCGGGATCCGCGATGCCACCAGCACCACGACCACCACTTCGCTGGGTGGACTGTTCAAATCCAGCCAAAATACCCGCCAGGAATTTTTGCGTGCTGTCACGCATCATAACGGTTAATCTATTGTTAACCCTTATTTACGGCGCTGCCGGCGCCGTCTGACAGAAGAGAACCCCCATGCGGCAGCGCATCGAGATGTTGGATTGCGCGCGCGGGATAGCCATTCTGGGCATCCTGCTGATGAATATCACCGCCTTCGGGCTGCCGAAAGCGGCGTATCTTAACCCCGCTTATACCGGCAGTATTGCCAACGGCGAAGCCTGGACCTGGGCCGTGCTGGATCTGGTGGCCCAGGTCAAATTTCTCACCTTATTCGCGTTATTGTTTGGCGGCGGCCTGGTGCTGCTGTTGCCGCGCGGACCGCGTTGGACCCACGCGCGGCTTCTCTGGCTGATGGGGTTTGGTGTTATTCATGCCATCTTCTTTTGGGATGGGGATATTTTACTGGATTACGGCCTGGTGGGCCTGTTGTGTCTGGGGCTGATTCGTCAGGCGCCGAGCGAGCGTAGCCTTATCGGCACCGGTATTGTGCTCTATGCCATAGGGGTAGGGCTTCTGCTGGTGTTTCAATTGTTGCTCGGCGACCAGCCTCCCGGCCGTTTCTGGCTGCCGGATATTGCCAATCGGGTGTATGAACATTATTGGCAAACCGAGGGCGGCCCGGAAGCCTGGCGCGAGCGGCTTAATTTACTGCACGGTAGCCTGCTGGCGATGGCGTCGCAATACGGTTGGCAATTGGCCGGCGCGATATTGATAGGCGCGGGGCTGATGCGCAACGGTTGGCTGGCGGGCCGCCGCGAACCGGCGCATTATCGGCGGATGGCGCTGTGGCTGATTCCGGCAGGGTTGATAATCAACCTGCCGGCGGTGGTGGCCCAGTGGCAACTGGGCTGGGATTATCGCTGGTGCGGTTTTTTACTGCAAATGCCGCGGGAAATCAGCGCGCCGCTGCAGGCGTTGGGCTATGTCGCGTTGCTGTATGGGTTCTGGCCACGGCTGGCCGACAAGACGATTATCCGCCTCCTCGGCAATGTCGGAAGAATGGCCCTGACCAACTACCTGCTGCAAACCCTCATCTGTACCTTGCTCTTTAATCAGCTGGGATTATTTATGGCCTACGACCGGCTACAATTGATGGCGTTTGTGCCGGCGGTCTGGTTTATCAATATTGCCGTGTCTGCCCTGTGGCTCAAGTATTTTCGTCAGGGGCCGCTGGAAGGGGTCTGGCGGCGTTTAACGCGCTTGGCCGGCGGTGTACCGCGCACGGATGCCTGGTAGACTTGACCTTCCGTGTTTGCACGCCGCCCCTCGCCGGCGGCATATAACCCTCGTGCGCGCCGCTTGCCCCTGACCCCGCCTGCGCTATCCTTATCTCCATCGTTTGCCGCCAGGCGTTTGCGCCGGTGTGCGGCTGCCGGTCCGGTTGAACATGCCGGATAAAATGAGGTCTATTACCATCATTGACCGCCCGTTGACGGTTGCCGCACAGGCCTGAAGGGCGTTTCGTTGTGGCACGCTGGCGGCTATCCGGTCGATGCAACGGGCTGCCGCACCCTGTGGCGCCCGATGGATGAGCGCTGTGCTACTGGGATTGCGGGTGATGAAAATTTTGGTGATTGAGGACGATAAACTCTTGCGCGAAGGCCTGCAGCAGGCGCTGGAGCAGGAAAGTTTTACCTGTGAATGCGCCGCTAATCTGCGTCAAAGCTGGCCGTTATTGACCTCCACGCCCTATAGCTTGATTATTCTTGATTTAGGTTTGCCGGACGGCGACGGTATGTCGCTGCTGGAAAAACTTCGCCGGCAGGGCAACGGCGTGCCGGTATTGATCCTGACCGCGCGTGACGCGATTGACGAGCGGGTACGCGGCCTGGATTTCGGCGCAGACGATTATCTGATTAAACCCTTTGCGCTAAGCGAATTGCTGGCCCGCGCCCGGGCCATCATTCGCCGTCATCAGGGTGTCAGTAATAACCTGCTGTGGGTCGATGATATTTCTCTGGATTTGACCCACCATGATGTCACCGTGGACGGTAAAACGGTCATCCTGACCCCGAAAGAGTTTGCCATCCTCTCCCGGCTGATGTTGCGGGCGGGGCATCGCATTCATCGTGAAATCCTGCATCAGGATCTTTACAGTTGGGATGATGATCCCTCTTCCAACTCGCTCGAAGTGCATATTCACCATCTGCGCCAGAAAATAGGCCGTGACCGTATCCAGACGCTACGCGGCTTCGGTTATCTTCTCACCACTGCGGAGAAATCATGAGCGGCCTGCGGATGCGCGCCGGTCGCTTTTACAGCCTGCGCTGGCGGCTTATTATTGTGCTTGGCGCAATCATGTTGGTGTGTCAACTGATTAGCGTGCTTTGGTTATGGCATGAAAGCAAAGAGCAGATCGACCTGCTGGTCGACAACACGCTCGCAGAAGCGGTGCGCAATGAGCACGTCAATACCGAAATACATGAGGCCATCGCCTCTTTAAGCGTGCCTTCACTGCTGATGATCCTGGTAACGCTGTTTTTTTGCTTTCAGGCGGTGAAATGGATCACCCGGCCGCTGAATAACCCCGAGTTTATTAGAGAGTAATTTTGGCAATACTACGCCGCTTCCTCTGATGCTAATTGCAAAGCGTAATAGTTCATTTCGGCTTCAGTAGGAGGGATGTAACCCAGCCGCCCGAGCAGCCTTCTGTTGTTGTACCAGTCCACCCAGTCCAGCGTGGCCAACTCCACTTCCGTCCGGTTTTTCCAGCTCCCGCGGTGGATAACCTCCGTTTTGTACAACCCGTTGATACTCTCTGCCATCGCATTATCGTAGGAGTCGCCG
>NZ_FRDB01000200.1 GCF_900143145.1 Candidatus Sodalis sp. SoCistrobi | reverse complement strand
CGGCGACTCCTACGATAATGCGATGGCAGAGAGTATCAACGGGTTGTACAAAACGGAGGTTATCCACCGCGGGAGCTGGAAAAACCGGACGGAAGTGGAGTTGGCCACGCTGGACTGGGTGGACTGGTACAACAACAGAAGGCTGCTCGGGCGGCTGGGTTACATCCCTCCTACTGAAGCCGAAATGAACTATTACGCTTTGCAATTAGCATCAGAGGAAGCGGCGTAGTATTGCCAAAATTACTCTCTAATAAACTCGGGGTTATTCAGTCGCTTTACCCCGACGCCCGATACCCTGATGGAGCTGACGGTGGGCCGCGGCGATGGTAAGGCCCGTTATGCCGGGCGTGGTATGGACGGCACCCGTTTTGCACGGGAAAGCGTCGGCCTGCGCTTCGAGCAGCACGCATTGGGCGAGGTGCTGGAAAGCGTCGAGATGCAGGGCTGGTACCATTACACCGATCATGTCATGGACAATCATGCCCGCTGCGGGGCGCGACGAATGCACTGCCAAAACAGCGCCACGTCCGGTAATTGGACCCCCAGTCGTAGCAACGTCGATCGCCTGACGCTGGGTGGGCGCGGTATCGGCACCTGGCAATGGCAGGAGGTACAGCTGCAGGGCGGGGCGGATATTCAGGTCAATTGGCATCGGAGAAACAGCAGCGGCCATTGGCAGCAGGACGCCCAAGTTCAGGATAGCGGGCTGTTTGCGGAGCTCAGTTGGCAATTCAAACCGGCGCAGACGCTAATAAGCGGTATGCGGCTTGAACATACCGCGGCGGAGTATAACGGCGCGCGCAGAACAGAGCGCCGCAGCGAAGTGTATCCCGCCGCCTTTGTTCGTCTGGAGCATCAGGCCGAGACGTTGCCGTTGATGGCCTATGCCGGCGCCGGACTGAGTGAGCGATTTTTAGATTACTGGGAACTTATCACGCTTAAAGCCGGCCGCGGGGCCGGGCAGGACGCCTTTTACCGGCTAAAACGTGAGAAAACCGCCCAGATTGATATTGGCGCACATCTGCAGCTTGCGCCCGTGGACGCCTGGGTCTCGGCCTATATTGGGCAGGTGCGGGACTTTATCTTGTTCCGCTACGGTGTTCCGTTCGCCGATAAAAGCCGCCATCGCGGGGGATAACCGTTTAACCGCTCATCTCACCGGTGCTACACTGTCAATTTAACGCCCCTGCGTAAGGCAATGGCATGCGATTAAGTCAGGTAGTGAGAAGTGGTCCCGGTCAGTATCTTTGTCAGACCGGCGCATTGGGTTTTCTGGCACCAAAGTTACAGCATTTTCAGCAACCTTGTATTATTGCCGGCGAAAAGTCGCTTGCCGCGTTTAAGCGCGCCATGCCGGAAACAACGGCGACAGCGGCGGCCGGCGCGGATGTTCTCATTGGCATTGGCGGGGGTCGCGCGCTGGACACGGCTAAAGGCACCGCCGAATTGCTGAATGTGGAATATATCACCCTGCCGACGGTGCTCGGCACCTGCGCGGCCACTACGCCGCTCTCGGCAGTCTATTGGCCGGATCATGCGTTCCGCTCGGTGGATTATTACCACCGTTCCGCCTATCTGACCCTGGTGGATTTGGCGTTGCTGATTACCTCGCCGCGCGATTATTTTCTCGGCGGCATCGGCGATACGCTGGCGAAATGGTATGAAGCGGAAGCCATTACCCGCCATCAGCCGGCGGAAACCCTGCCGGTCATGGTGCGTATGGGGCTGGCGGCGGCGCGCGAATGTCGAGACGTCTTATTGCGCGATACGCCGGCGGCGTTGGACAGTATGACGGCGGGGGAGGTGTCGCCGGCGTTTCAGCGCGTGGTGGAGGCAATCCTTGCCGTAGCGGGCATGGTGGGCGGTTGCGCAGGGGAGTCGGGACGGATGGCCGGTGCGCATGCTATCCATAACGCCATGAGCCACCTGCCGGAAACCCATTCGGTGCTGCACGGCATGAAAGTCGCTTACGGCATTCTGGTACAGCTGGTCGCCACCGGCGATGAGCAGGAAGTCGTGCGGCTACTGCCTTTTTATCGCCACAACGGTTTTCCTTATAATTTTGCCACACTGGGCATCACTACGCCCGCCGAAGAGGCCATCGGGCTGCTGGCGCATTATGCCGCCAGGGAGCAAGAAACGTTTCGGCTGGCGCTGCCCGGCGTGACCGAAGAGCAGATCGCAGCGGCGCTGCGCCGGGTGGAGCAACTCGCGTGCGACGCGTATAGCCTTTCTGGCGCGGGTCGTTAACAAGGTCCGCCAGCGTTTATGGCCAAAACAACAGGAGGACACACTATGTCCGCAGAAAAAACCCCCGTATGGTTTATTACCGGCTGCTCGACTGGCTTTGGCCGGGAGTTGGCGCAACGCGTACTGGCGCGCGGCTGGCGGGCGGTTGTCACCGCTCGCGATGTTGAACAGGTCACGGCGTTGACGCAGAATGCGCCCGACCGCGCTTTGGCGGTGGCGCTGGATGTGACCCATGAGGCGGCGATTGCCAACGCCGTCAAGGCGGCGGTCGACAAGTTTGGTGCTATCGATGTTCTGGTCAATAATGCCGGTTACGGCTACCAAAGCGCCGTCGAGGAAGGCGTCGAGGAAGAGATCCGCGCGCAGTTCGACACCAATGTGTTTGGTCTGTTTGCCTTGACCCGCGCGGTGCTGCCGCTGATGCGCGCGCAGCGCCAGGGGCATGTCATTAATATTACCTCGGTGGCGGCGCTGGTGGGTTTCCCCAGTTCCGGCTACTACGCGGCCAGCAAGCATGCCGTCGAAGGCTGGTCCGACGCGCTATGGGCGGAAGGCGCGCCGCTGGGTATCAAGGTCACCTGCGTCGAACCGGGGCCGTTTCGCACCGACTGGGCCGGGCGATCCTTGCGCCAAACGCCAAGCGCCCTTGCGGATTACGCCGCCACCGCCGCAGCGCGGATGCAAACCACCGCCGCCAACAGCGGTAAGCAGGCCGGCGATCCGGTGCGCGCCGCCGACGCTATGCTTGATCTTACCCTGCACGCGCGGCCGCCGCGCCATCTGCTGCTGGGTGCCTGGGGTTTTGAGACGGTGACCGGCAAATTACGCGAGCGGTTGGATGAAATAGAAGCCTGGCGTGATGTCAGTCTCGGCGCTGATTACCCGCAACAGGAGTGATACGCAGCGGCTGCGCCGGCGGCCTTTTGGCAGCGAAGGCTGCTCTGAGGCCGCTAGCAATCCCGGTGGCGCCGGGGTGTGGCAGGCCTGCCGCGCTGAGGCCGCGCCGGCACTCGCGGCGGCGCTCATGCGCAGCAAAGTGACTGCTCTGAGGCCGCGTTGTCATCGCCGGCGTTGATCATCCCTGGCTTGCCTGGCGCTGTGCGCTCGCGTCACCGCCGCAGGTAAACTTGCGGCACGCCATCCTCTTCCTGAGTCTGCACCCGGAGATCGGCCTGGTAGCAGGCGCTCAACTGCGCTTCGGTTAACACCTCTGCCGGCGTCCCGCTGGCGACCAGCCGACCTTGCTGTAACAGCAGTATCCGATCGGCCCACAACGCCGCCAGATTCACATCATGTAATACGCAGCACACCGCCAGCTTGCCTGTGCGGGTAAGTTGATACAGCAGGCGCAACAGCGACTGCTGATGATAGAGATCCAGCGCTGACGTGGGCTCATCCAGAAACAGCCAGCCCGCCGGGCCGTCCTGCCGCCACAGCTGCGCCAGCGCCATTGCCAGCCGGACCCGCTGCTGCTCGCCGCCGGACAACCGGCGAAACTCTCGCGACGCCAGCATTTCGCAGCCGGTTAACGTCATGACCTCGGAAAGCAAGCTCGCCTCGGGCGTGCCGGACCAAGGCGCAGGGCGCGCGCGCCATCGCCAACACGTCGCTGACCCGGAAAGGAAACGCCACGCTGCCTTGTTGAGCCATCACCGCCCGCCGCCGCGCGAGCTGGGCGGCAGGCCAGGCGGCCATCTCACGTCCCTGCAACCGGCACCGTCCCTGCAGAGGACTGAGATAGCCGCTCAACAGTCGCAACAGCGTCGATTTCCCGGCACCGTTGGGGCCAATCAGCGCCACCATTTCTCCCGGCGCCAACGTCAGCGAGACGTCTGCAATCAGCATGCGGCCGCCGGCGCGGTAGTGGAGATTGTCGGCGTGCAATAGGGCGTCAGACACCGGCCGCCTCCCGTCTGCGCAGGATAAGCCACAAAAACCACGGCCCGCCCAGCAGACTGGTCAAAAGCCCCACCGGCATCTCCGCCGGCGCCACGGCGGTACGCGCGACCGTATCCGCCAGTAGCAGCAAAATGGCGCCGGCCAGTGCCGCGCCGTGCAAAAGCCAGCGGTGATCGGCGCCCAGCGTCATGCGCACCAGATGCGGCACCACCAGACCCACAAAGCCGATAACGCCGCTGACCGCCACCGCCGCCGCCACCAGCAGCGCGCTCGACAGCAGCAGACGCCGCTGAGTACGTTTGACATGAATACCCAAATAATGCGCTTCCTCCTCACCGAGCTGCAGCACATTGAGCGCGGTGGATAAACGCTGCACCACCAGCGCCGCCGGCAGTATCAGGGAGGCGGCGGCGGCCACCGTCGGCCATTGGGCCTGCCCGAGACTGCCCATGCCCCATAATGACAGTTGGCGCAACTGTTGATCGTTGCTCAGCCAGGATAGCACGCCGGTCGCGGCGCCGCATAAGGCATTGATGGCGATACCGGCGAGCAGCAGCCGTGCCAGACCGGCGCTAAAACTGCTGAGTGAAAAAATCACTAAAGTGACCACCAGACTGCCGACAAAGGCCGCCGCCATCGATGAGTACAGTGCGAGAATGGGCGGCAGCGTCCAGGGCAGCACCACCACCAGACCGACCGCCAACGCCGCGCCGCTGCTGATACCCAGCAGACCGGGATCCGCCAGCGGATTGCGAAACAATCCCTGCATCACCGCACCGGACAGGGCCAGCGCGGTGCCCACCAGCAGCGCCAGCACGACCCGCGGCAGCCGGATATGGAACCAGATTTGCCAGAGCATACCGTCGCCGGGGCTGCGCCAGACATCGTAAAGCGTAAGGCGCATGGCGCCGAAGCCGGCCGCGGCGGCGGCCAATACCAGCAGCAGCGCCGCCATGGCACCCAAGGTAAGCAGAGGTTTATTATGACGCATAGGGCCTCAGGGCATAGGTATCTACACATTTATCGTGATACCTGTTATTACTTTGCAGAATGATTTCAACCTATCTGTTGGCGGGATTGACTCTCGCCTTACCCGCCGATATCAGACGCTGGTTAAACAGCATATGA
>NZ_FRDB01000194.1 GCF_900143145.1 Candidatus Sodalis sp. SoCistrobi | reverse complement strand
GCTCATTGAGTTGACTGAAGCTAATTCGCTTATTATTCAGAAAACGCCAGACAGCTTGGGTAGTTGCGAAAGTTGATTTTTGAGCACTTGCGAGGTCTTTAACCGCAGAAGCAAGAAGAGCCGCGGGTGTCATATGCTGTTTAACCAGCGTCTGATATCGGCGGGTAAGGCGAGAGTCAATCCCGCCAACAGATAGGTTGAAATCATTCTGCAAAGTAATAACAGGTATCACGATAAATGTGTAGATACCTATGGCCTTACGGCTGGACGGCGAAGCGCGGGATTACCGGCTGGCGCTGAAAGCGGCGCTTAGCGGCGAGGGCCTGCCGCCGGCGGATATGACTATGGACGCCAAGGGCAACACCGACGGCTTTACGCTGTCGCGCCTGCGGCTGGCGCCGTTGCAGGGCAATACTGACCTGAGCGCGGTCGTGGACTGGCAACGCGCCATCAGCTGGCGCAGTGAGCTGGCGTTAAGCGGTATTAATACCGCCCGCCAGTGGCCGGACTGGCCGGCGCGGGTGGAGGGGAAAATCACCAGCCGCGGCAGCCTCTACGGCGGCAACTGGCAATTACAGGTGCCTGAACTGGATCTGCACGGTCAAATTCGTCAGAACGCGTTGACCGCCAAGGGATCGCTGCGCGGTAACGCCGCCGGTCAGTGGCAGGTGCCGCAGCTGCTGCTGGCGCTGGGGCGCAACCAATTGAACGTGAAAGGCGAGCTGAACGAGGCCTTCGCCTTGGACGCCGTGCTCAACGCGCCGGCGCTGAACGGCGCGCTGCCGGGCCTGGGCGGTCGGGCGGCGGGGAATATCAAGCTGCGCGGTAATCTGCAGGCGCCGCAGTTGCTGATGGATCTCGACGCGCATGCGCTGCGCTGGGGGGAAATGAGCATTGCGCGTATCGCGCTGCAGGGGGATGTGCGCTCCAGCGACATCGTCCGCGGCAACGTGCAGCTGCGGCTGGATCGCCTGCAGCAGGGGGCGCTGTCCATCGCGCAATTGACCCTGGATGCGACCGGCGATGAAAAGCAGCATCAACTGAAGCTGGCGATGCAGGGCGAGCCGGTGGCCGGCCAACTACAGCTGAACGGCAGCTTCGACCGGCAGCAGCAGCGTTGGCAAGGTACGCTGAGCCAAACCCGCTTTGATACGCCGGTGGGGGAGTGGCGGCTGACGCGCGCCATGACGCTGGATTACCGGGCCGCGACGCAAAATCTGGTCATGGGGCCGCACTGCTGGCAAAACCCCAATGCGCAGATCTGTGCGCCGCAGAATATTGACCTCGGCGCGTCCGGGCAGGCGAGTGTGCTGCTTAACCGCTTTGACCTGGCGATGCTAAAACCGATGCTGCCGGCAGAGACGCAGGCCAGCGGCGTCTTTACCGGCCGGGCCGATATGCGCTGGACCGCGGGCGGCGGTTTGCCGCAGGGTAAAGTGGCGCTGGTGGGCAGCGGCGTGAAAGTCAGCCAGACCGTGCAGGGCAAGACGCTACCGGTGGACTTTGAGACGCTGACGCTCAATGCTGCGCTGGATAAGGGCCTGGCGCGTCTGGACTGGTTAATAAAAATTGCCGGTAACGGCCAGTTCAACGGTCAGGTGCAGGTCGCGGATCCCCTGAGCCGGCGCGGGCTGTCCGGCAATGTCAATATCAATAATCTCTCGCTGGCGCTGTTGAAACCGCTGCTGTCGCGGGGCGAAAGCGTCGATGGGCTGGTTAACGCCGCGCTGCGTCTCGGCGGGGATGTGCAGCGGCCACAGCTTTACGGTCAGCTGGGGCTGGAGCGTCTGGTGATCAAAGGCACTTTCATGCCTTTTGCCATGACCGACAGCCGGCTGGCGCTTTCCTTCGCCGGTACCCGCTCCGCGCTGCAAGGCCTCATCGGTACCACCCATGGCCAGCTCAACCTGACCGGCGACGCCGACTGGAGCAGGATGGAAGCCTGGCGCGCGCGCATTAACGCGCAGGGCAACCGGGTGCGCATCACCGTACCGCCGATGGTGCGGCTGGATATGTCGCCGGATATCGTGTTTGAAGCCACGCCGACGCTGTTCGCCCTCAACGGTAAGGTCGATATCCCCTGGGCGCGTATCGAGGTGAAAGATATGCCGCAAAGCGCGGTCGGCGTCTCCAGCGATGAAGTGCTGCTGGACGATAACCTGCAACCGGTACCCGACAGCGGCGGCGGCGCCGCGATCCCGATTAGCTCAAATCTGCTGGTTCACGTCGGCCCGGATGTGCGCCTTGACGCTTTTGGCCTGAAGGCCAGGCTGACGGGCGATTTGAAAGTGGCGCAGGATAAACAAGGGCTGGGACTTAACGGGCAAATCGATATTCCCTCCGGCCGCTTCCACGCCTACGGGCAGGATTTGATCGTCAATAAAGGCCAACTGCTGTTCTCCGGCCCGGTCGATCAGCCTTATCTGAACATCGAAGCCATTCGCAATCCGGATTCGACTGAAGATGATGTCACTGCGGGGGTGCGGGTGACCGGATTGGCCGATCAGCCGAAAGTGGAAGTCTTTTCCGATCCGGTCAAATCCCAGCAGGAGGCGCTGTCTTATTTACTGCGTGGACAGGGTCTGGACGCCTCTGGCGCCGACAGCAATATGATGACGTCGATGTTAATTGGCATGGGGGTTGCGCAAAGCGGGCAAGTTGTGGGTAAAATCGGACAAGCATTCGGGGTAAGCGATTTGGCGCTGGATACCCAAGGGGTTGGCGACAGCTCCCAGGTGGTGGTCAGCGGATATATCGCGCCCGGTCTGCAGGTTAAATACGGTGTGTGTATTTTTGATTCTTTGGCGACGTTAACGCTGCGTTATCGTTTAATGCCTAAACTTTATCTGGAAGCCGTGTCTGGTCTTAACCAGGCGCTAGACTTGCTCTATCGGTTTGAGTTTTAACCATGCGAATAATTGTTTATGGTAGTCTGCGACGCAAACAGGGAAACAGTCACTGGATGACGAACGCCCAATGGCTGGGAGATTACACTATTCCATGCTACGAACTTTACGATCTCGGCCATTACCCGGCGGTAGTGTCGGGCAATGGCGCGGTCTATGGCGAAGTGTACCGCATAGATTCCACCACCTTGGCGGAGTTGGATGCGCTGCGCACCAAAAGCGGCGAATACAAGCGCATCCTTATCGGCACGCCCTACGGCAGCGCCTGGATGTATCTGTATCAGCGTCCGGTGGACGACCTAAGGCTGTTGCCGGGAGGAGATTGGGTACGCCGGCACGAGGATCACTCCGACGAAGCCGGCTGAGGCGTAAAAAAACCGCTCGGTGAGCGGTTTTTTTTTAGCGCCGAGACGACTTTTTTTTAGCGCCGAAAAGACTTTATAGCGCCGTGATGACTTTTTAGCGCTGTGCCGACTTTCGGCGCCGTGATTACTTTTTGGCGCCGAGACGACATTTTGGCGCCGTGATTACTTTCTGGCGCCGTGATGACTTTTTGGCGCGCTCAAAAGAGGCGATGATTTCGGCTTTGGCCGCGTCGGCGTTGTCCCAGCCGTCGACCTTCACCCATTTGCCGGCTTCCAGATCTTTATAGTGCTCGAAGAAATGGGTGATTTGCGCGCGCAGCAGCGGCGACAGATCGTCGACGTCTTTGATGTGGTCATACTCTTTCGACAATTTGGTGTGCGGCACCGCCACCAGCTTGGCGTCTTCGCCGGACTCATCGGTCATTTTCAGCACGCCCACCGGACGGCAGCGCACGACAGAGCCCGGCTGCAACGGATAGGGTGTGGGCACCAGCACGTCCACCGGATCGCCATCCAGTGAAAGCGTGTGGTTGATATAGCCGTAGTTACAGGGATAGAACATTGCGGTGGACATGAAGCGATCGACAAACAGGGCGCCGCTTTCCTTGTCAACTTCGTATTTAATGGGGGAAGCATTAGCCGGAATTTCAATGATCACATAAATATCTTCCGGCAGATCTTTGCCTGCGGGTACTTGATTCAAACTCATGGCGTTTTCCTTAAACTTTCCAATTAGTGGCAAGGCGGCTAGTATAACCGATTTCCCCCGGCGCCCGCGGGTGGGCTCACGCTGTTGCGCCGGTCACACCGGCGGCTGCCCGGCCTGTGGCGCGGGCACATAGAGTAACAGCAGGGCAGTCTGCGCTGTCGCGCCGACCTACTCCCCGGCTTAAACGCTATCTGGATAATCGCGGATAAAGCGCTCGACGTCGTTAACCATTGACTCCGTGCCGGTGAAGAACGCGGAACGCTGGTGCAGCTCGTGCGGCTGGATGTCCAAAATACGGTTTTTGCCGTCGCTGGCCTTACCGCCGGCCTGCTCAGCCAGAAAGGCTATCGGATTGCATTCATAGGCCAGGCGCAGCTTACCGTTGGGGTGGGTTGCGGTGCTGGGGTAAAGATAAATGCCGCCTTTGAGTAAATTGCGATGGAAATCGGACACCAGCGAACCGATATAGCGCGAGGTGTAAGGACGGTGGGTCGCTTCGTCCATCTCTTGGCAGTATTTGATGTATTTCTTCACCCCGTTGGGGAACTTGATATAGTTGCCCTCGTTTATCGAGTACATCTGCCCGGTGGCGGGAAAACGCACGCTTTCATGGGACAGGCAAAACACCCCCAGCGACGGATCGTAGGTAAAGGCGTGTACGCCACAGCCGGTGGTATACACCAGCATGGTGGAGGAACCGTAGACCACATAGCCCGCGGCCACTTGTTTGTTGCCGGGCTGAAGGAAATCTTCTTCGGTCACCGGTGTGCCGAGCGGGGTTATGCGCCGGTAAATGGAGAAAATGGTGCCAACCGAAACGTTGACATCGATATTGGACGAGCCGTCCAGTGGATCCATCAACACCACATACTTGCCGTTTTCCACCCCTTCAAAGACGACGATTTCATCTTCTTCTTCGGAAGCAATGCCCGCCACTTGTCCACGGGCTTTCAGCGCCGCTTTCAGCTTTTCATTGGCGAACAGATCCAGCTTCATCTGGACTTCGCCCTGCACGTTTTCAGCCCCGCTGGTGCCGAGGATATCCACCAGTCCCGCTTTGTTGATGTCACGGTGAATGATTTTAGCCCCGAGCTTTATCGCTGAAAGTAACGCGGTAAGCTCGCCGGTGGCATGCGGAAAATCATGCTGCTTCTCAACAATAAACTCGCCTAAAGTTTTCATGACACATTCCCTGAATCTTTAAAAAGGACCCTGAAGCTACGGATGAAAAGCGGTATAATTTTTTTACCACTACGCGTTTGTCCATCCAGTTTAGCCTAAACGGATTACCAGTACATCATCAAATACCGTTTCTATCAATCGGCCGGGGTGAATCACCCCGGATAAATTAGAGTCTATACTTTAAAAGTGGAGGTCTCTATGACAACGACCAAACGTTACTCTCCGGAAGTCCGTGAACGGGCAGTTAATCTAGTGCTGGAAACTCAGCATGAGCA
>NZ_FRDB01000196.1 GCF_900143145.1 Candidatus Sodalis sp. SoCistrobi | reverse complement strand
GCTCATTGAGTTGACTGAAGCTAATTCGCTTATTATTCAGAAAACGCCAGACAGCTTGGGTAGTTGCGAAAGTTGATTTTTGAGCACTTGCGAGGTCTTTAACCGCAGAAGCAAGAAGAGCCGCGGGTGTCATATGCTGTTTAACCAGCGTCTGATATCGGCGGGTAAGGCGAGAGTCAATCCCGCCAACAGATAGGTTGAAATCATTCTGCAAAGTAATAACAGGTATCACGATAAATGTGTAGATACCTATGCCCTTATAGCGCAGGTGGGTAATGTCCCCCGCACGGCTACGGGTGATGCGACAAAAAGGCCACAGATTTTCATTGTGCCGGTAGGCACGCGGTCGGGTATAGCGGTAGATCTGCTTAAAAAATGTGCTCATTTTCCGGTTCTTACGCCATAGCGTTCAGGTTAGCGCAGTCAGCAAGGAGGCCAATCAGGGAGCGGATATATCCGACCGCCTGGCGGTCAGCCGCTGTCTGGCGGCGGCCAGGCCTGCCACAAAATTATAAATATTCTCCCGATCATCCGGGGTCAAGGCGTAAAGTTGCGTCGCCGGATGAGCGAAATGATACAGCGCGGCGAAGACAAAAGAGGAGGGCGGGATACTGTCGGGGCGAACTATCAGTGCTTTGTTTAACGGCCGTTGTTCTTTTGCCTCACACGGGCCGGCAAAGCAGATCACCGGTACCTGCAACGCATCGGCGATATAGATATTCCCCGAATCGGTGGCGATATAGCAGTCCATGCGGCGAATCGCGTCTGGTACCTCCTGAAGCGGCAGTAACCCTATCAGGCTGACGATGTCTGTCTCGGCGCCGGCATGGCGGACCAGCGCATCGAAATAGCCTTGTTCATTGGCCGTGCCGAAAACGTAGTAGCGGCACGGCAGACTCCCCAGCAGGGTGAATATTTCGCCCCACACCGACGGCGGTAGCGTTTTGGCCTTGTTACCGGCGGAGATACTGATACCGATGTTGAGGGTGTCAGACGGGGTCGCCAGCTCAGGGCGCGGCGCCGACGGCCGCCATAGCGGCGAGGTGGCATGTTTAGGCTGGCTGCGCCAGGTCAGTGAGCGATCCGCCAGCCGCAGATAGTTCTGCAGCGTCAGCGTATCGCGCCGATGCTCAACCACGCCGCTGGCGGTGAGATAAAATAGCCTATGGTACCAGCGTCGCGTATAGGTGCTGAGAAACTGTTTGTCCGGGGCGTTACATAAGGCGGCAAAAAACAGATTACTGTTGTTGGGATGCAGCAAATAAACATGGCTGTAGCGATTAACCAGCCGTAAGCCCAGGCGGATCTTGCTGAACAAATTCTGCTTGTAATTTTCGATATACAGGCACTCCGCCAGCGTATCGTCACGCTCCGCCAGCGGCGAGACCGTGCGGCTGAGCAGCGCGTCTGACACCCCCAAATGGCGCAGTAACGGGGTGATATTGACGAAATCGCCGATTTTCGCCGTCTGGATCACCAGATTTTTGCCCGATGGCCGCTGGACAAGTTTTAACAGCAGCTTTACCGGCAACAGCAGAAGAAAGATGAACAGATAATTCATGATGCGCTATCCCTGTTCCCGCGGCGGCAGCATCGGTTGCAGCGTCCGCCAGACGTGCTCCGCCGTCAGGCTCTCCATAGTGCCGTCTTCCGCGCGCAACGCCTGCTGGTGGCGTCCGTAACCGCCGATGAGCCCCGGATCGGTAGGACCGTACAGCGTCAGGTTCGGGCGATCGAGGGCGGCGGCCAAATGGCTGAGGCCGGTATCCACCGAGACGACCGCCGCGGCCCCCGCCAGCTGCGCCGCCACCTGCGCCAGCGTCAAAGGGGGCAGCACTTCCGCTGCGCTGAACCCCTCGGCCAGCCGTTCGGCGCGCAGACGCTCATGCTCCGCTCCAAAGGGTAAGGTGACTCGATAGCCGGCGTCGCCGGCAAGCTGGATAAGCGTGCGCCAGTGGGCCTCTGGCCAATGTTTACCGGGGCGGGTCGTGGCGTGCAGAAAAACCAGATAGGCCTGTCCGACCGGCTGAGGGGGAAAATGGCCGGCAATGGCATAGTCGCCGGGCGTGGTGGGAAGCGGGTAGCCCAGGCTGGCGGCGAACAGTTGGCGGATGCGCGCGATAGCGTGCTGTTGTTTGCTCACCTCGTGCCGCCGGTGGTAAAACCAGCTGGCGAAGGGTTCGCGCGCGCTTTTGCAATCCAGACCGTGTTTTTCGCCGCGGGCCACGCGGGTGACGAGCGCGGCGCTTTTCATCAGGCCCTGCGCATCGATAACCACGTCGTAGCGCTCGCGCTGCAGCTGACGTTTGAAGTCGCAGCGCTCCTGGCGCACGGCGGCGCCGAACCAGTTCTTGCGCCAGCGGCGGATGGCCACCGGGATCACCCGCCGCACCGCCGGATGCCAGGTGGGGATTTCGGCAAAATTCTCTTCTACCACCCAGTCGAAACGGATCCCGGGCATTGCGCGCACCGCATCGGTCAGCGCAGGCAGAGTATGCAACACATCACCCATCGAGGACGTTTTGACGATCAGGACCTGCATTAATTCTCCTCTTGGGGGGCCAATAACGTTTCGAGTTCGCTCAGCACCCGGTCAGGTTGAATCGCGATCAGGCTCTGATGGTAGCCTTGTTCGTCGTCACCTTGCCGAATTTTATGGTAACCACTGATTAAACGAATCACCCGGGCCTGATGGGAAAGCGGCGGGGTGAAATCCGGGCTGCTGGGCCCGTATAGCGCGACCAGCGGACGATCCAACGCGCTGGCCACGTGCATCAGACCGGAATCGTTGCTGACGATCCCCCGGCAGGCGGCAATGAGCGCGACCGCCTGCTCCAGTGACGTCTGACCGGCCAGATTGTGGCAGTGGCCGCGGGCGTCCGCCGGCAGCGCGGCGCCGATGGCCTCGCCGGCCGCCTGATCCTTGGCGGAGCCGAACAGCGCGATTTGGTAGCCGCGGTGGATAAGCGCCTCGGCCAGCGCGGCATAATGGTAATGCGGCCAGCGTTTAGCCGGGCCGAACTCGGCGCCGGGACAAAAACCAATAAGCGGGCGCGTAGCCTCAGGCACAAACGTGCTCAGTGCCTGCGCTTTCTCAGCAGCGCTGACCGTTAGGCGCGGCCAAGGCAGCGGCGTGGGTAAATCGGCGGCGCTGCGCATCGTGCGCCGATCGAAGGCCAGGGCGGCGTAACGCTGCACCATCAGCGGAAAAGCCTGTTTATCCAGCGTGCGCACATCGTTAAGCAGCCCATAACGCATTTCGCCACGCCAGCCGGTACGCTGTGGAATGTCTGCGAAAAAGGGTACCAGCGCCGATTTGAACGAATTTGGCAGCACCAGCGCCTGCTGATAGCCGCTTAGCCGCAGCGAACGCCCCAACCGGCGGCGCTCGCCCAGCGCCAGAGCGCCGTGGCCGAGCGGCATCGCCAGCGCTTGGTTGACTTCCGGCATGCGGTTAAGCAAAGGGCGACACCAGGCCGGGGCCATCACATCAATTTGCGCGCCGGGATGACGCTGTACCAGCAGGCGGTACAGGCTCTGGGACATCATCATATCGCCGACCCAGGACGGTCCGATCACCAGTATTTTCATGCCGCCGCTCTCTTTCTTACCCTCAAGGATATTAATGATTGTGGTTCAGCCAGCGTAGATATTCCGTCACCCCCTCGGCGACGGTTTTGAAAGGTTGCGTGTAGCCGGCGGCGCGCAGCTGGGTTAAATCCGCCTGGGTGTAGGCTTGATAGCGCCCTTTGAGTTTTTCCGGGAACGGAATGTATTCCAACTGGCCTTTTTTATGGTAATCCAGCACCGCGTCCGCCACTGCCTGGAACGATTCTGCCCGGCCGGTGCCGCAGTTGAAAATCCCGGAAACGTTGTTTTGCCAGAACCACAGATTCACCGCCGCGACGTCGCCGACATAGACAAAGTCGCGCTTGAAACCTTCGCTGCCGGCAAACAGTTTCGGATTGTCGCCGGCGTTGATTTGATTATTTAGATGGAAAGCCACGCTCGCCATGCCGCCTTTATGCCCTTCGCGCGGGCCGTAAACATTGAAATAGCGGAAGCCGCAGATTTGCGATTCGGCCTGCGGCAACAGGGCGCGCACATATTGATCGAACAGAAATTTGGAATAGCCATAGACGTTTAAGGGTTGCTCGTACTGTCGTTCCTCAATGAAATGCTCCGTCCGGCCGCCATAGGTTGCCGCGGAAGAGGCATACAGAAACGGGATACTGCGTTCCATACAGTAGTGCAGGAGCTCTTTAGAGTACTGATAGTTATTGTCCATCATGTACTTGCCGTCCCACTCGGTAGTGGAAGAGCAGGCGCCTTCGTGGAATACCGCGTCGATATCGCCGAAATCATCGCCGGCGACGATGCTGGCGATAAAATCCTCTTTATCCATATAGTCTGAGATATTCAGGTCGACCAGATTGGCATATTTGGTGCCGTCCTTGAGGTTATCCACCACCAATATATCGTTGTAGCCAATCTGATTTAACGCCTTAACGATATTACTGCCGATAAAACCGGCACCACCGGTGACAACTATCATGGGTTACCCTTGCGCTTCGACGGAGCCGGCACAACGTCAGCTCCTGATAATGCTTTTATCATAGCATTTCCTCTCCGGGCTTTATATCTTCCCGCTTGGCCGCAGATGCGGTATTGCCGCTAGCGCGCAAGCCGCTCTTCATCGCTGAGATAGCGCACTTTTCGGGTGTAGGTTTGCGGCTTAAACAGTAGCGGCGTCTCGCGCGAATGCAGATATTTATGCCATTCCGACAGCGGGAAACCACCGTGAGCGCCTATCACCTGTCGGGGCATGACCGAGGGCGTGCCGCCAATGCATTTCGCCTGAATAACCCCGAGTTTATTAGAGAGTAATTTTGGCAATACTACGCCGCTTCCTCTGATGCTAATTGCAAAGCGTAATAGTTCATTTCGGCTTCAGTAGGAGGGATGTAACCCAGCCGCCCGAGCAGCCTTCTGTTGTTGTACCAGTCCACCCAGTCCAGCGTGGCCAACTCCACTTCCGTCCGGTTTTTCCAGCTCCCGCGGTGGATAACCTCCGTTTTGTACAACCCGTTGATACTCTCTGCCATCGCATTATCGTAGGAGTCGCCGGTAGTGCCAACTGACGCCAGGATTTCAGCATCCTTCAGACGCTTTGAATACGCTAATGAAACATATTGTGAGCCTCGGTCTGAGTGATGGATCACCCCTTTCCCTGGGCGACGAGCCCAAAGCGCCTGCTCCAGCGCATCCAGCACCAGAGATGTCTCCATCGACGTTGAGACCCGCCAGCCGACGATAACGCCGGCGAACACATCGACGATAAAGGCCACATAAACGAAGCCCTGCGCCGTTCTGACGTAGGTGAAGTCCGCCACCCAAAGCTGATTGGGCCGCTCCGCCATGAA
>NZ_FRDB01000267.1 GCF_900143145.1 Candidatus Sodalis sp. SoCistrobi | reverse complement strand
CGGTCTTCTGATGCACGTAGCGTATGTAAGACCGCATAATTAGGTCATTGTTGCACAGTTGACCGCCGAAGCCCGGCGTAGTGTTTGAGAGCAGTGAGCTGTGCGAACTGCGACTGCTGTTGACCTTAAGGCGCTTGCGCCGCCCTGATAGACCGGGATTGACCTTGATTTTGGGCTGTTGATTTTACCCTGCTAAATTTCTTGACTTAACACGGTAGCTTGTATGTGGTGCATCACCGGCAAAAGCACCTTTCCCACGCGCTACAGCGGTTTATCGATTTTTGCCAGCACCACGCCGGCGAAGATGCTCGTTAAGCGTAGCATCAACGCCCTAATTACCGATAAAAGCATAGCCGAGCGGACGGCTTGTAACGATAAACGGCTGCCATAGCGCGGCGGAATGGTGTTAAAATCGGCGGTTTTGTCATATTGCGCTTATAATTATCCGTTCATTATGAAGCTGTCTTATAATTCGACTGCTTTGGCGTGCGTGACGGGAACGATTTGCTACAATCCCGCCTCGATTTTTGCAGAGACCCGTCAAACGCCATGTGTCACAAAACTTCTTCTCCCCCGCCGCAGAGCGGCCTACGCCGCGAATTAAAAGCACGCCATTTGACGATGATCGCCATCGGCGGCTCCATTGGTACCGGCCTCTTTGTCGCCTCCGGCGCGTCTATCTCACAGGCCGGGCCGGGTGGCGCGCTGTTGTCGTACGTGTTGATCGGCCTGATGGTGTATTTCCTGATGACCAGCCTTGGCGAACTGGCGGCCTATATGCCGGTTTCCGGCTCGTTCGCCACCTACGGTTCACGTTATGTCGAAGAGGGTTTCGGCTTCGCCCTCGGCTGGAATTATTGGTACAACTGGGCGGTCACCATCGCGGTGGATCTGGTGGCGTCGCAGCTGGTGATGAATTACTGGTTCCCGGACACGCCGGGCTGGATCTGGAGTGCGCTGTTTTTGGGCATCATGTTCCTGCTTAACGTCATTTCGGTGAAAGGCTTTGGCGAGGCGGAATACTGGTTTTCGCTTATTAAAGTGGTCACCGTGGTGGTGTTTATCGGCGTGGGGGTGTTGATGATTGTCGGCATCCTGCGCGGCGGCGAGCATGCGGGTTGGCACAATTGGACGGTGGGCGACGCGCCTTTCGCCGGCGGCTTCGCCTCCATTATAGGCGTCGCCATGATTGTCGGCTTTTCTTTTCAGGGTACCGAGCTTATCGGTATCGCCGCCGGCGAGTCGGCGGATCCGGCCAAAAATATCCCGCGGGCGGTGCGGCAGGTGTTCTGGCGTATATTGCTGTTTTATGTGCTGGCTATCCTGATCATCAGCCTGATTATTCCCTATACCAGCCCCGACTTGCTGCGCAATGAGGTGAAAGACATCGCCGTCAGCCCGTTTACGCTGGTGTTTCGCAACGCCGGGCTGCTGTCGGCCGCGGCGGTGATGAACAGCGTCATCCTTACGGCGGTTTTGTCGGCGGGTAATTCCGGCATGTATGCCTCGACGCGTATGCTGTATACCCTGGCGATGGAGGGTAAAGCGCCGAAGATTTTCGCCCGCCTGTCGCAGGGCGGCGTCCCGCGCTATGCGCTGGTCATGACCACGCTGGTGGCGGCGCTGTGTTTTCTTTCCTCCCTGTACTCCAACCAGAAGGTTTATCTGTGGCTGTTGAACACCTCAGGCATGACCGGGTTCATCGCCTGGCTGGGCATCGCGGTCAGTCACTACCGGTTCCGCCGCGGCTATGTGAAGCAAGGGCGCGATCTTGCCGCTCTGCCTTATCGGGCCGGGTGGTTCCCGCTGGGGCCGGTGCTGGCGTTTATCTTATGCTTGCTTATTACGCTGGGTCAGAATTATCAGGCTTTCTTGGCGCAGACGATTGATTGGAATGGCGTCATCGCCACCTATATCGGTATTCCGCTGTTCTTGCTTATCTGGTGGGGCTACCGCTGGCGTCGCGGCAGCCGGTGGGTCCGTTATGAAGACATGACGTTTCCCGACACCACAGATCCGCGCTGATGGCTTTTGCGCGGCACGCGGTGGTGACGGGCGCCGCCGGGCCGGGTGGCTGGCGGATATCGTCGGACAATAGGTGATGGGTAAAGGCTTAATAGGATTGATAAGCTTTATCATTTGATTTATGGTTAGCGCTTTATTTTTGCCGGCCCGCCCGTCGAGCATTTTTCAGGTCGCGATGCTGGCGTAGGTGTCGTCTGAGCCTCCTTGGCACTTTCCACGGTCGGCAAGCCGGCATTAGGTGCCGTTTGTGCTTTGCCAGCCGCTTTTCGCAGTCGCCAAGCCTGCGCGGGTGCTGTTTGAGGTCTGCCCGACGCTTGCAGGGTTGCCAAGCCTGCGCGGGTGCCGTTTGAGGTCTGCCCGACGCTTGCAGGGTTGCCATGCCAGCATCGGTGCCGTTTGCGCTCCGCCGGGCGTCACACTCTCACGGGCCCGTGCCGGCAAAGTCGTCCCGTAGCCCGTTTTACAGGTACAGCAATGTGTATAACCTCCGAACCGACGCATGACGTCCCCCGAGCCGCCGCGATGGGGCAGTATCAACGTCTATTGCGCCGGCGTCTGTCGCTGCTGGCGGTGTTGCTGGCGGCCATTGTCGCCTGCGTGCTGGTGGACTTCATGCTGGGCCCGTCTGGACTGGGGCTCGAGGCGTTGTTGCACACGCTGTTTCATCCCCAGCTTGCCGATGCGGGGACGCGGGTCATTGTTTGGGATATTCGCCTGCCGTACGCCTTGATGGCGGTCGCGGTGGGCTTGTCGCTGGGACTGGCCGGCGCGGAAATGCAGACTATCCTGAATAACCCTCTCGCCAGCCCCTTCACCCTGGGGGTGTCCTCGGCGGCGGCGTTCGGCGCCGCGCTGGCGATTATCCTGGGGATAGGCGTCCCTGGCCTTCCCGAGACGTGGTTTATCGCCATTAACGCGTTTATTTTTGCGCTGATGGCGGCGCTGTTGTTGGATGCCGTGACGCGCTGGACCCGCGTGGCGACCTCTGGCGTGGTGCTCTTTGGGATAGCGCTGGTGTTTACCTTCAACGCGCTGGTGTCGATGATGCAGTTCATCGCCACCGAAGATCACCTCGTTATACACATTCTGTTCGTGCCTGAGCGCGCGTAGCGTTTCGGCGGCCGTCATGACTTTCTGCAAGCCTTTCCAGATAGTTTTTGCGCCTGGCTCACCGTCGCCTTTTCGAGCAAGAAAGCCTCCGAGTTGCGCAACTAAGCGCAATACTTCGTTTAGTTTAGGGCGGCCCTTGGGCATAGGCTTGTTCATCAGTAGGTAAGCTCCATGAGTCTCGTCGGAATCAAAGAACAACATTGCGTCCAGCTCTGGACTGAATCACCCCGGATAAATTAGAGTCTATACTTTAAAAGTGGAGGTCTCTATGACAACGACCAAACGTTACTCTCCGGAAGTCCGTGAACGGGCAGTTAATCTAGTGCTGGAAACTCAGCATGAGCA
>NZ_FRDB01000191.1 GCF_900143145.1 Candidatus Sodalis sp. SoCistrobi | reverse complement strand
CATAGGTATCTACACATTTATCGTGATACCTGTTATTACTTTGCAGAATGATTTCAACCTATCTGTTGGCGGGATTGACTCTCGCCTTACCCGCCGATATCAGACGCTGGTTAAACAGCATATGACGCCCGCGGCTCTTCTTGCTTCTGCGGTTAAAGACCTCGCAAGTGCTCAAAAATCAACTTTCGCAACTACCCAAGCTGTCTGGCGTTTTCTGAATAATAAGCGAATTAGCTTCAGTCAACTCAATGAGCCAATTATTTCGCTAGCACTTGAGCAAATTTCGCTTAGCCCGCATCCATACGCTCTCGTTGTTCATGATTGGTCACGTTTACAATTTCTTTACCATCATGCCAAATACGGACGCTTAAAAATGACGCACGGTGGCGATGTTGGATATGAACTTCAAAGCAGCTTGCTGGTTGATGCTGGCACGGGTTTGCCAATAGCGCCTCTATCTCAGACACTTACCGATGCAACCGGTTGTCATTCAACGTTGGCGGAAGGACTGTCCGAACGGCAGACACATATGGACGCCTTGACGACCGATATTGCCCGTGTGGAATCGCTTAATATAGGTAAAAAGCTGATTCATATAATTGATAGAGAGGGTGACTCTATTGGACATATGCGGACGTTGAGTACTCAAGGAATATGCTGGCTTATCCGAGGAAAAGAAGGACATGGTGCAGAGTGGCAAGGTAATTCATTGAAAATTGGTGAGATTGCTGCTCTTCTGCCATACAACGGATGCGGACAGGTAGACTGGAAAGGGAAAAAAGCTGATATGGAAATCAGTGAAACCTCGATAGTCATAACCCGAGCTGCGCAGCAGAAGCGTAAAGATAAAGAAACCGGCCGCCGCATAAAAATCCAACCTGGAGAGCCTCTGACGGTCAGATTGGTTGTTGTTCGGCTTACGGATGATCTCGGTAATGTGGTGGGACGCTGGACGCTGCTTACAAACGTTTGCAGCGAGATCACCTGCGAGGAAGTAGCTCGTTGGTATTACTGGCGCTGGAATATTGAATCATTTTTTAAGTTGCTGAAAGGTGCCGGACATGACGTAGAAACATGGCTTCAGCGCAGCGCGCCAGCCGTACTACGCAGGTTGTTAATAGCCAGTATGGCTGCTGTTCTGGTATGGCGGCTGCAACGCGCTGAAGGAGAAGAAAATGCGGCAGCCCGCCAGCTGATATGTCGCTTGTCAGGACGACAGCAAAAGCGAGGCCGCAGAGAGAGCGCTCCTGCTCTGCTCGCTGGCCTATCCATCTTGTTGAATACACTAAAATTATTATCGGAATATAGTCTGGAAGAACTTACTCATTTAGCGAGAGTTGCTCTTAAGCCTCCTCCCTGATGTGTAGATACCTATGCCCAATAAGGCTGTCCCTGGAACCCGGCGCGGGCGAACGCTGCCGGCGGCAGAACGATATCACGCCTGCGGGCGAACGCTGCCGGCGGCAGAACGGCATCACGCCTGCGGGTGGGTCCTGCCGTTGCCCGGCATGGGCGTTTCCGGCTTTTGCGGGTGCTCAATGGAGGTCAGCATGCCGCGCAGAATATTCAATTCCTGGCTCTCCGGCCTCGCACGATTAAATAACCGGCGCAGCTTGTTCATCACCAATCCCGGATGGGCACGGCGAATAAAACCGGTTCCGCTCAGCACGTGCTCCAGATGCTGATAAAAGCGCTCAAGATCTTCCGCCAAAGGGTAGACCGAAGCCTCCGGCGCCGTCGCGTTTTGACGTTGACCTTCAAGCCAGGCGACACGGACTTCATAGGCCAAAATTTGCACCGCCATCGCCAAATTAAGCGAGCTGTAGTCAGGATTGGCCGGGATCTGGACATGGAAATGGCACTTTTGCAACTCATCATTGGTCAGGCCGATACGCTCGCGGCCGAACAGCAGCGCCACCGGGGCCTGCGCCGCCTCCTGGATGCTTTTCACGCCGCATTCCCGCGGCTCCAGCATCGGCCAGGGCAGCGTCCGCGAGCGGGCGCTGGTGCCCACCACCAGGCTACAACCGGCCAGCGCCTGGTCAAGATTGTCAACCACGGTGGCATGGCCGATGATATCACTGGCGCCGGCGGATAAAGCGATAGCCTGCGCATCGGGCTGGTGCAGGGGATTGACCAGATACAGATTGCTTAAGCCCATGGTTTTCATCGCGCGCGCGGTGGAACCGATATTGCCGGTATGTGACGTTTCAACCAGAACGATGCGGATATTATGCAGCATAGTCTTACAAGTCAGGGAAAATGTGGGCAATATCGTAGCATAGCCGTAGGTTTTTTGCTGTTGCTCTGCTATACTCAGCGCCGTTTTAGTTCTTTAACATTCTAGTGGACGATATCCATGCATCCGATGCTCAACATCGCCATTCGCGCTGCGCGGAAGGCGGGTAATTTAATTGCCAAACATTATGAAACCCCCGATGCCGTCGAAGCCAGCCAGAAAGGCGACAACGACTTTGTCACTAACGTCGACCGCGAAGCGGAACGTTTAATTGTTGAAGTCATCCGCAAGTCCTATCCGCAGCACGCCATCATCGGCGAAGAGAGCGGCGAGCTGGCCGGCGAAGACACCGACGTACAATGGATTATCGACCCACTGGATGGCACCACCAACTTTATCAAGCGTTTCCCTCATTTTGCCGTTTCCATCGCCGTGCGCATCAAAGGCCGCACGGAAGTTGCCGTGGTCTACGATCCGATGCGCAATGAGCTGTTTACCGCGTCCCGCGGCCAAGGCGCCCAGCTGAATGGATACCGTCTGCGCGGCGGCACCGCACGCGATCTGGACGGCACTATTCTGGCTACCGGTTTTCCGTTTAAACAGAAACAGCATGCCAACAGCTACATTGCCTTGGTAAGTAAACTGTTCATTCAATGCGCCGATTTTCGCCGTACCGGCTCCGCGGCGCTGGATTTGGCCTATGTGGCCGCCGGCCGCGTAGACGGTTTTTTTGAAATTGGTCTGAAACCCTGGGACTTTGCCGGTGGCGAACTGTTAGTGCGTGAAGCGGGCGGTCTGGTCACCGACTTCACCGGTGGCCATAATCACCTGCTTTCCGGCAATATCGTGGCCGGTAACCCTCGGGTGGTGAAAGCCATGCTGTCGACTTTGCGCGACGAGTTGAGCGAGGCGCTGAAGCGCTAAACCCACACGGGGCCGGCATCACCGCCGGCCCCGACGTAGCGGGCTTTCCCGCCGCCTTTCGACCCACTCCAGTTGTTGCCACACCACGCCCGAGGGCCACTGTCTCCATAGGGTGGCCCTGGCGTTACTGCACGCCAGGATAGCCGTGTGCCAGGGTCACGCTTATCATTGTGGCACCATAGCATAAGCGATTGCCAGCGCCGCGCCGGCCCTCGCAGTACCCCCAAAAATAGTGTCCACGTCACGGTTGCGGTTGCGGTTGCGGCGCCACAGCCTATCCAATGCCCGGCGCCATGTCTGTCCTTGCACCACCACCGAAAAAAATGTTTTCCCATGCCACCCCTGCCGCTCCCACTCCGGCAGAGTCATTCCCATGCCGGACAATTCGTGGTAGAGAAGTGAGAACGGGAGGTATCGCCTTGGCGAACCTCCCTCTATCACCGACTCATCAGCAAGGCGGACATTATGCAAAATCTGTTTGATTTAACGGGGAAACGTGCGCTCATCACCGGCGGCTCCCGGGGGATAGGTTATCTGCTGGCCGGCGGTCTCGGCCGTCATGGCGCCAGCGTCATCGTCAGTGCGACGACCGCCGAGAATGCCGAGCGGGCGGCAGGACAGCTGCGGGCCGAGGGCCTGGATGCGCAGGGCGTGAGCTTTGACATTACTAAAGGCGCCGACGTCAGCCACGCGATCGAACAATTGGAACAGCTTCAGGGCCCGATTGACATTCTTGTCAATAACGCGGGCATTCAGCGCCGACATCCGCTGCTCTCGTTTCCCGAAGCCGACTGGGATGAGATTATCAATGTGAATCAGAAGGCGGTGTTTCTGGTTTCGCAACAGGTCGCAAAACGGATGGTGACGCGCCGGCGGGGTAAAATCATCAATATCGGCTCAATGCAAAGCGAGCTGGCCCGGCCGAACATCACACCTTACGCCGCCGCTAAAGGGCATAGGTATCTACACATCAGGGAGGAGGCTTAAGAGCAACTCTCGCTAAATGAGTAAGTTCTTCCAGACTATATTCCGATAATAATTTTAGTGTATTCAACAAGATGGATAGGCCAGCGAGCAGAGCAGGAGCGCTCTCTCTGCGGCCTCGCTTTTGCTGTCGTCCTGACAAGCGACATATCAGCTGGCGGGCTGCCGCATTTTCTTCTCCTTCAGCGCGTTGCAGCCGCCATACCAGAACAGCAGCCATACTGGCTATTAACAACCTGCGTAGTACGGCTGGCGCGCTGCGCTGAAGCCATGTTTCTACGTCATGTCCGGCACCTTTCAGCAACTTAAAAAATGATTCAATATTCCAGCGCCAGTAATACCAACGAGCTACTTCCTCGCAGGTGATCTCGCTGCAAACGTTTGTAAGCAGCGTCCAGCGTCCCACCACATTACCGAGATCATCCGTAAGCCGAACAACAACCAATCTGACCGTCAGAGGCTCTCCAGGTTGGATTTTTATGCGGCGGCCGGTTTCTTTATCTTTACGCTTCTGCTGCGCAGCTCGGGTTATGACTATCGAGGTTTCACTGATTTCCATATCAGCTTTTTTCCCTTTCCAGTCTACCTGTCCGCATCCGTTGTATGGCAGAAGAGCAGCAATCTCACCAATTTTCAATGAATTACCTTGCCACTCTGCACCATGTCCTTCTTTTCCTCGGATAAGCCAGCATATTCCTTGAGTACTCAACGTCCGCATATGTCCAATAGAGTCACCCTCTCTATCAATTATATGAATCAGCTTTTTACCTATATTAAGCGATTCCACACGGGCAATATCGGTCGTCAAGGCGTCCATATGTGTCTGCCGTTCGGACAGTCCTTCCGCCAACGTTGAATGACAACCGGTTGCATCGGTAAGTGTCTGAGATAGAGGCGCTATTGGCAAACCCGTGCCAGCATCAACCAGCAAGCTGCTTTGAAGTTCATATCCAACATCGCCACCGTGCGTCATTTTTAAGCGTCCGTATTTGGCATGATGGTAAAGAAATTGTAAACGTGACCAATCATGAACAACGAGAGCGTATGGATGCGGGCTAAGCGAAATTTGCTCAAGTGCTAGCGAAATAATTGGCTCATTGAGTTGACTGAAGCTAATTCGCTTATTATTCAGAAAACGCCAGACAGCTTGGGTAGTTGCGAAAGTTGATTTTTGAGCACTTGCGAGGTCTTTAACCGCAGAAGCAAGAAGAGCCGCGGGCGTCATATGCTGTTTAACCAGCGTCTGATATCGGCGGGTAAGGCGAGAGTCAATCCCGCCAACAGATAGGTTGAAATCATTCTGCAAAGTAATAACAGGTATCACGATAAATGTGTAGATACCTATG
>NZ_FRDB01000189.1 GCF_900143145.1 Candidatus Sodalis sp. SoCistrobi | reverse complement strand
CATAGGTATCTACACATTTATCGTGATACCTGTTATTACTTTGCAGAATGATTTCAACCTATCTGTTGGCGGGATTGACTCTCGCCTTACCCGCCGATATCAGACGCTGGTTAAACAGCATATGACGCCCGCGGCTCTTCTTGCTTCTGCGGTTAAAGACCTCGCAAGTGCTCAAAAATCAACTTTCGCAACTACCCAAGCTGTCTGGCGTTTTCTGAATAATAAGCGAATTAGCTTCAGTCAACTCAATGAGCCAATTATTTCGCTAGCACTTGAGCAAATTTCGCTTAGCCCGCATCCATACGCTCTCGTTGTTCATGATTGGTCACGTTTACAATTTCTTTACCATCATGCCAAATACGGACGCTTAAAAATGACGCACGGTGGCGATGTTGGATATGAACTTCAAAGCAGCTTGCTGGTTGATGCTGGCACGGGTTTGCCAATAGCGCCTCTATCTCAGACACTTACCGATGCAACCGGTTGTCATTCAACGTTGGCGGAAGGACTGTCCGAACGGCAGACACATATGGACGCCTTGACGACCGATATTGCCCGTGTGGAATCGCTTAATATAGGTAAAAAGCTGATTCATATAATTGATAGAGAGGGTGACTCTATTGGACATATGCGGACGTTGAGTACTCAAGGAATATGCTGGCTTATCCGAGGAAAAGAAGGACATGGTGCAGAGTGGCAAGGTAATTCATTGAAAATTGGTGAGATTGCTGCTCTTCTGCCATACAACGGATGCGGACAGGTAGACTGGAAAGGGAAAAAAGCTGATATGGAAATCAGTGAAACCTCGATAGTCATAACCCGAGCTGCGCAGCAGAAGCGTAAAGATAAAGAAACCGGCCGCCGCATAAAAATCCAACCTGGAGAGCCTCTGACGGTCAGATTGGTTGTTGTTCGGCTTACGGATGATCTCGGTAATGTGGTGGGACGCTGGACGCTGCTTACAAACGTTTGCAGCGAGATCACCTGCGAGGAAGTAGCTCGTTGGTATTACTGGCGCTGGAATATTGAATCATTTTTTAAGTTGCTGAAAGGTGCCGGACATGACGTAGAAACATGGCTTCAGCGCAGCGCGCCAGCCGTACTACGCAGGTTGTTAATAGCCAGTATGGCTGCTGTTCTGGTATGGCGGCTGCAACGCGCTGAAGGAGAAGAAAATGCGGCAGCCCGCCAGCTGATATGTCGCTTGTCAGGACGACAGCAAAAGCGAGGCCGCAGAGAGAGCGCTCCTGCTCTGCTCGCTGGCCTATCCATCTTGTTGAATACACTAAAATTATTATCGGAATATAGTCTGGAAGAACTTACTCATTTAGCGAGAGTTGCTCTTAAGCCTCCTCCCTGATGTGTAGATACCTATGCCTTATCTGCTGGCCGGGGCGCCGACGTTCGATACCACGGTGACCAAATTCCGCGAACGGTACAACAGCCACAATCCGACCCTGCCCATTGGCGAGTTTCGCGCTCTGGAAGGCCCGATCGAACCGGCGAATCTCACCCGCGCCGCCAGTAAGATTAATGAAACCTTGTATGCCTCTACGGCGCTGGAAAAAGGCAGTGGCAAGATCAAAACGCTACAGCTTACCTATCTGCCGGTGGAAGGCAGCACCGAAAAGGCCGCTCGCGCGACCGCTATTGCCTATATGGCGGCGCTCCTGCGAGAGTTTGAACCAACGATAAGCGTGGAGCAAAGCACCGGGCGGGTGTTGGATCTGCTTAATCGCGGGCACGGTTCACGCTTTTTTCAACAACAGTGGGGCGCGCTGCGCTACGTGGTGGCGGACAATGGCGATAAGGGCCTGACTTTTGCCGTCGAACCGGTCAAACTCGCGCTGGCCGAGCCTTGATTCATGCACGATAAATGACAAAAAACAAAGCCACCTCAGTATTTCCTCTTTATACTGAGGTCAGGTAAAACTTGCCCCTAGGCAGTACTTTTCATCTCTCGCGTTCCCTGAATGGAGGAATAACAATGCGACATCCGTTAGTGATGGGTAATTGGAAACTTAATGGCAGCAAGCATATGGTCAATGATTTGATCGCTGCACTGCGCAACGAACTCAGCAGCGTCGTCGGTTGCGATGTCGCCATCGCTCCGCCGGTGACCTATCTTGATTTGGCAAAGCACCATCTGGGCGGCAGCCGGATTGCGCTAGGTGCGCAAAACGTCGACACCCATCTTTCGGGCGCCTATACCGGTGAAGTGTCCGCCGAAATGCTGAAAGATATCGGCGCGAAATATATTATCATCGGACATTCCGAACGCCGCACCTATCATAAGGAAAGCGATGCCTTGATCGCCGAGAAATTCGCCATCCTAAAAGAAGCTGGCCTGATCCCGGTATTGTGTATCGGCGAGAGCGAAGCGGAAAACGAAGCGGGCCAAACCGAAGCGGTGTGCGCCCGTCAGATTGATGCGGTGCTTAACAGCCTGGGCGCCAAAGCGTTCGAGAACACCGTCATCGCCTACGAGCCTATCTGGGCCATCGGTACGGGTAAATCCGCTACGCCGGCGCAGGCGCAGGCGGTGCATAAATTCATCCGCGACCATATCGCCAAGCATGACGCGGCAATTGCGGAGCAGGTCATTATCCAATATGGCGGCTCGGTTAATGCCGCAAATGCCGCGGAGCTGTTCACCCAACCGGATATCGATGGCGCCCTGGTTGGCGGCGCTTCGCTGAAGGCTGACGCCTTTGCGGTGATCGTTAAGGCTGCGGCAGAAGCGAAACAGGGCTGACGGCCCAAACCTATCGGCGGAGTCACATCGTTAGGCGCAAAACAACCGGGCTGGTCAATCGCTGACCAGCCCGGTTGTGTTTCGCACCTCAAGCGTCGTCCTGCCGCCGGTGAGTTCTCAGCGCTGGTTAATCTTATCGAAACTGCCGCCGCTGGCGAAATGTTCTTTTTGCACCTTGGTCCAATCGCCAAAAGTCTCAGCCAGGGTAAACAGCTTCAACGTTGGAAACTCTTTGGCATATTCCTTGGCCACATTGGCGTCGCGCGGGCGATAATAGTTTTGCGCCGCGATACGCTGCCCTTCAGCCGAATAGAGATAGTTCAGATAGGCCGTTGCCACATCGCGGGTGCCGCGCTTTTCCACTACCTTATCCACCACCGATACCGTTGGTTCAGCCAAAATCGATTCACTTGGGGTTATTCACCGGCGGCTTTGGTGATGTGGAAAAAGCGGCACGGGTATTTGCCATCAATGAGCTTGCCCCTCTCCAACAACGTTTGAGCGAAATTAACGATTGGGTGGGCGAAGAGGTGGTGCGATTTAAGCCCTATGAGCTGCTGGATAATGAGGCCGGATAAGCCACCAAAACGGCGCTCACGACAACGCCAAAGAGTGCAACACAGGGGCGCAACAAAACGCAACACTTTTTTTGAGAAAAAATCGGCCTGAAAGCCGCGCCGGACAAGGGTTTATGAGGTATGGATGGGTGCATAAAAAGTGAATAATTAAGTGAACAGCGCGCAGGCGCGGGGGGACTGCGCGCAAAGGGGGCTGGAAGGCAAAACCAACCCGGCTTCTGACCGCATGAAAGCCATCCTGTGACGCGTTCGTTTTCAGGATGATAAATCCCCTTCATCAGCGCGACGCCTCACCATAGTCCGCACAGGCGCTCTGAGGGGATTTGGGGTGTATTCAGACGACGGTGAATAGCAGGTATGTTATTCATTTTTATGAATAAATAGGTATTTTGCTTACGCTGGCGGCGGTCAGGGCAAGGCAGAATGCACGGGCTTCAGGAGGATCAGAATATGGGATGGATAGGCGTCGACCTGGACGGCACGCTGGCCGAGTCACGCACAGGTCAGGGCGCGCGTATCGGTAAGCCGGTGGGGCCGATGATGCGGCGCGTCCGGCGCTGGCTGAGTGAAGGACGCGAGGTCAGAATTTTTACCGCACGGGCGGCGACAGCGGACGGTGTCCGCGCGGTGCAAAGCTGGCTGCGCGCACAGGGGCTGCCGGCGTTAGCCGTGACGAATATGAAAGACAGCGAAATGTTACAGCCATGGGATGATCGGGCGATCCGGGTGGTGAAAAATACCGGCAAGGTCTGCGCAGGATGCGAAAAACGCCACGCCCTGACCGCTGAAGGTCAGGTAACGTTAACCGATTGTTAAATCATTGCGGCGCGGGCAGGTTGTCCAGCTCGCTGTCGGTCAGACCGGTGGATAGTCTGACAACGGCGCGATCGACACCATTAGCAAGAAGCTGACGGGCGATCTGGATACGGGTTTCCTGTCGGCCTTCCTGTCGGCCTTTCTGCTCGCCTTCCTGCCGTAGCTGTTCTGCAATCGTCATAACATCCTCCCGATAATCCTGTGTCTGTGCTGCTATGGTATGCAAAAACTGTTTGGTATCTGATGTTTCGCCCCGACCGACAATATAGTACATCAGACTACGAAACTGCTCTTGCGGCAGCGTCCACTGATTCAGCAGTCGTGCAATCTCTTCGGCCAGCTCCAGCATATCCCTTGTGCGAATATGCTTCATGACCAGCTCCAGCAAGGCGACACGTTGGTGGGTGACTATCGCATTGTCTGGCATGGCGGTAATATCAACCAGCGGGAAAGCTTGCCTGTAGACTGATTCTGCCAGCTCAGGATCGGCAAAGCAATCCAGCCAGCGGGTTGTGTAAGGGTAAGGTGAGGTGCAGCCATGGTAAAAGAGCAAGGGAATGACGACCGGCAGGGTGTCATTGCCCTGCTCCAGATGCCGCTGCATGGCGGCGACGGCGTACTTTAGCAGCCTGAAGGCCATGAGTTTCTCTGGTCGGCTCTGGTGCTCAATGAGCAGGTAGAGATACCCCTTCCCCACAGGGGTCTGCACGGAGTAGAGCATATCGGAACACTGCGTGCGCAGATCATCCTCGATAAACGAACCGGACTCCATTGCAAGGGTAGTAAAATCGCAACGCTCCCGAAGATGCGGTGGCAGATGGATAGCGAGAAAGTCCCGGGCAACCTCGATATTACCGAGGAATTTTCTAAACAGTGCGTCGTGATGTGAAGGTATTTTTGGCATGGCCGCAGTATAGCGGCATCCGAAAGCAACAGCCATCGACTTTACCCTGATTTTTATGCATAAAAATAACCCTGTTTGTTGATTTTCTGTATCATGCTTCTATGTATACCGGATGAATACAGAGAGAAGAGAGCATGGTGAGCAATCTGGGAAAATATCTTAGAAAACTAAGAATAGATCACGACATGACCCTTAGGGATATGGCCGATTGTTTGGGCGTAAGCGCTGCCTATGTATCCGCAATCGAACTGGGTAAGCGCGCAGCCCCCGCCCCCTTCATTGAAGGTATTGCCTACCACTTTAAAATTAAGGGTGAGGCGCTGGAGGAATTTAAAAAATTAGCAGACCTTTCTCAACCATCAATAAAAATTAATCTCATAGGGGTGAATGAGCAGTGAATCACCCCGGATAAATTAGAGTCTATACTTTAAAAGTGGAGGTCTCTATGACAACGACCAAACGTTACTCTCCGGAAGTCCGTGAACGGGCAGTTAATCTAGTGCTGGAAACTCAGCATGAGCA
>NZ_FRDB01000185.1 GCF_900143145.1 Candidatus Sodalis sp. SoCistrobi | reverse complement strand
TGCTCATGCTGAGTTTCCAGCACTAGATTAACTGCCCGTTCACGGACTTCCGGAGAGTAACGTTTGGTCGTTGTCATAGAGACCTCCACTTTTAAAGTATAGACTCTAATTTATCCGGGGTGATTCAATAACATCTGATACTTTATGAAAATGAAAATTCGCGCGTTCTGTAGCATGGTATTGGCAATGGCTGTTTACAGTCAGTCCGCCTTCGCCGTTGTCTATCCGCTGCCGGAAGGCAAAAGCCGCCTGGTGGGGGAAAATCTGCAAATCACCGTTCCCGAGGGGAACAAGCTTCCACTTGAACATTTTGCCGCACAGTTCCAAATGGGACTGAGCAACATGCTTGAAGCCAATCCGGGCGTGGATGTCTACCTGCCGGCCGCCGGCACCAAGATGATCATTCCGCAGCAGCTGATTTTGCCGGACACCCCGCATGAGGGTATTGTGATTAACAGTGCCGAAATGCGGTTGTATTATTACCCGAAAGGCACCAAGACGGTCATCGTGTTGCCCATTGGTATTGGCGAGCTGGGTAAAGACACCCCCTTCAACTGGGTGACCTCGGTGCAGCGTAAAAAAGATGGCCCCACCTGGACGCCGATTAAAGCCATGCATGCGGAATATGCCGAACGCGGTGAAACGCTGCCGGAAGTATTCCCCGCCGGCCCGGATAACCCGATGGGGTTGTATGCGCTTTATGTTGGCCGCCTGTATGCGGTCCACGGCACCAACGCCAACTTCGGTATCGGCTTGCGCGTGAGCCACGGCTGTGTGCGTTTGCGCGCCGACGACATCAAATATCTGTTTGATCATGTGCCGGTCGGCACCCGTGTTCAGTTCATCAATGAACCGGTAAAAGCCACCATCGAGCCGGACGGCTCACGTTATCTGGAAGTGCACAACCCGCTCTCCGCTACCGAAGAGCAATTCAACTCAAGCGAGCCGGTGCCGATTAATCTGCCCGTCAACGTCTGCCATGTGCTGGTGGATCCCAGCGTGAACCAGAGTACCGTCGACCAGGCGCTGCAGCGTCGCTCCGGCATGCCGGAGAACATCGTCGCGCAGGGCGACAGCAGCCAAACCGCCACGGTACAGGTACAGCCGGTTGATGAGAGTACCATTACCGAAGGTCCCGACACCGAGCAGGCGCAGCAGGGCAATGCCGCACCGGTCACCCTGCAGACCAGCGTGCCTGAGCAAAGCGGCACCGCGGTCCCGGTGGACAACACCGCACCCATCGAGCAGGCCACACCAGCTGCCGGCGACGACGGTCAAACCGCGCAGTAAGCGCGCAAGATCGCCCGCTCGACGAGCAGGCGACCCCGCCTCCCTGGCGCACCCGCCGCGCCAGGGAGGGCGAAACCAGCTTCCAACAACGCTCCCTTGAAGTAATCTCACCGCCTGAGGCGTTCTATCACCGACGCGGATTTCCCCGCGCCGTGGTAGGGCTACGGCAGTCTCTACTTGGCGTAAAAATTGATGACGGCTTCGGCCGCCAGGCAAGGTATGCTTATGGGATCGTGTTCAACCGGAGTGATCCATGTTCCTCATTACGTTGCGCTATAACCAGCCCATGACGCAGGTTACCGCCCTGCAGGAAGGCCATATGAACTGGCTGAAGACCTATTTTGCCGAAGGTATTTTCGTCGCCGCCGGCCGTAAAATCCCCCGCACGGGCGGCGTCATTTTCGCCTGCCGCGTGGCGCGGGATGAATTGGAGCGGATTTTGGCGGAAGATCCGTTCAGCGCCGTCGCGGACTACGACATAATCGAATTCTTACCTACCCTGACCGACGAAGCCTCAGCGCGCTACTGACGCTATAACCCCGTACCGGCGCTGCAGGCTGCCGCCGCGCGCAGGCGGCTTTCGCCTGCAGCGCGGGGCCGAAGAGGCATTTTGCATCAACTTGCCAATCGCACCTCTGCGGCGTCTGGGCGGGTGAGCGCCGTCATGCCGCTCTGGCTATGAATAAACGCCTCAAACTGCGCCCGCATGTCCTCTAGCAGAGCATAGCGCCTGCGATATTCGGCGCGTTTCTTACTGGGCAGATCGTCTATGGACTTGCGGGTTATCCTCTGCGGCAACGCGTAAAGCCCGCCTGCCATGGGCAGCCCTTCCAACGACGCCCAAAATTCATCGTAATGAGCAAAAAATACATTTTGCTTACTACTGCGATAACGTGCGCTTTGGAAAACATGGCTTTTATCACCGACTGCGATAATCTGCTGCGCCTTAATGTCACCATTAATAAGCTGCAACATTTCCACCAAAAGTCGTTTGGGGAATAAACCGTGGCAAGCTTTGGTCGCTTCCTTGATGACAGTATGCGAGGTATTGCGGCTTGCGCCCTGCAACCCGCCGATAAATAGGGTTTGTTTTTCCTGATACCTTACGATAGAGAAGGTAAGCGAAGCCAAACGTCCTTTATCGCCGTGAATGGTCAGCGTCGCCTCCCCTTCACGCTCGAAGCGGCTCATGCTCAATTTGATTTCGAGTTGCTCGCCGTTTTTACCCTCCAAAACGCACAGTCGGGTTGCCGCAGGCACGGTTAACGCCTGCCGCAGCGGCAGACATGACAGTGTTTTGATAAAGGTGTAGTGCTCAAGAATAGCCCGAGCGCGCGCCGCTACCGGCAAGGCGGCAAAAAGATAGGGGCGATGGATTTTCGCGGGCAACGTATTTTGCGCCAGCGCCGCGTGGCGCAATAGCGAGTCGGTCGAGACGCACTGCAAATAACGCAGCGTCACCACCGGATTAATCAGCGTTCGCAAAAAGAATTTAAGGCGGAATTTGGTGTTATCCCAGATTTCCCCTGGTCTACAGACACCCGAGAAAAGCGCCCAAAATAGGCTAAATCCGCTTTGCGGATAACCATCAATTTTCTGCACAACGGAATGGGACATATTGGAGTATCCAAACGCAAAACTATTATGTTACTAATAATATTTAAACTGATTATCAATAAATAATTATTAACGGCCTTACATCAGGCCGAACATAAACTAACAGTAAACAATACGATTATTTCTCTGAAGATCTTTATCCGCCGGCTCAACTGGTCAAGACAGATGAGCCCGCTACGGTGTTTTATCGCTCAAACGACCGCAAACGGCCATCACGGCCTGCCACGGTTGCCGCGCCGCGGAAAAGCCACTGTCGCTGATGAGGCAGACCGCCGTAGAACCAGACGTTGCACCGCCGATACCGTCCGAAAGATCTAACCTGAGCGATTAATGAAGAAAAAGGCTTTTCCCCAGAGCCTGCGCCAGCAGGAGCGTCGGACCGGGTCAGCGTTTTGGGGGCACTTGGACAACGGGTAAGGACCGATCCGCATTGAGATGATGGCAGCAGGCTTAACCCCTCGCCCCGCTGAAGACGAATTGACTCGCTGCCTATACTAGTATGCCCCGCTTTTATTAATGCAAGTATGTTGACGAACCACCGTTTATTGGGAAGGAATTACTCTTTACCCGCTCACTAAATTATGTAATTTTCTGAGTCACCGGCCAGAGGTTTTCTTAAATTGACATTTCATCATATAGGAATAGCAATCATGGGTAGTCTCAATGATCCAGTCTCCGGCAGTTTAACACTACACACCTTGAACCACATTCCCCTCATTGCCATAATGGAGCATGCGTCAATTCCTTGGGGAATAAAAAACAAAGAATCCAAGTTCGTTTATTTGAATAAGGCCAGCCTCGATTTTTTGAATATCCCCAGCGGCTTTGATTTTGAGGGACGGCGGGATGAGGAGTTCCCTTGTGCCTGGTCGGAGCTGGCGCCAGACTTCCAGACACAGGACCGGGCAGCAGAACAGAGCAGCACCGGGGCGGACATTGTCACAACATCTTATTATGGTCGCCACGCCGTGATGGAACCTTATTATTGCCCGAAATTTTCCATTAATAATAATCAGGGTGAGATATTGGGCACTGCCTATTACATCCAAAAATTCAAAATATTATCCGTATCAGAGTTTTTTGATAGCATCAAACCTTCGGTGATTACGTTGACGCCGCCTGATGCCACTTTTACCGAGAGCGAGCTGGATATTATTTTTTATGCCAGACTGGATTTGAGCGAAAAAGAAATCGCGGAAAGATTATTTCTGTCACCGAAGGCACTCGAAATCAGACTAGCCGGTATTTACAGTAAAATTAGCGTCCACTCGCTCTCGCAACTTAATGAATACTGCCGTGCCACAGCGCTCAAAAATTATATGCCCAAGAAAATCTTCAAAGAAGGAGTTGAATTCTTCTGGTAATCAGTATGTTACCGCGCCAGCCCGGGGTGGAGCCTCGGGCTAGGGGTGCGTCTCGCTTAGCATTTGCTGCAACAATGCTTCTTATCGGGCCAGCCCGCCTTGGCCACCCGGTGTCGCCCTTCGGCGCCCACACGTTAACGCTTGTTGCCATTGCGGCTACCGGACTAACCCAGCATTGGCGGTCTAACGTCTTATGCCGCATGGACGGTTGCCCTTGGTGGGTTTATCGCTGATTTAGCCTGCGCGTCGAACCAGGCGACGGGGGTAAATCGGCCGCGCCGAAATGCCATCCCCTCTCCCAAACTGTGTAGGGATCGTCGTGATGCCACGGTGTATATTCCTGATGGTATTGGCGTGCTCCCCGCGTTAAGACGTTATGGACGGCTTAGCCATTCTCCCCCCCTCCTTTGACCAAAACTTAAGAACGAGGGCTCGGGATGGCGCAGACATGCATTCTGATCTTAACGTCGCTATGGGGGCTGACGTACGCGTTGACGTACGCCCCGTTATTGACGTTTGTACCTGCACCAGCGTCGCCAGGGACATAGGGTACAGTATTTACTCGTGGCATTGGTGCGGGCGGTGACTGACTTACCCGGGTATCGCCCTCTTTACCGACTGTTGGGCAGCAAGCGGCAAAGGGCGCAGATAATTGCCGGGCAACAACGCCCTCTTGCCTATGTAAGGCATCCTCAGTCTGAGGCGCTCGCAATTTGATAAGACGGCCCGCGCTTATCATCAATGCGGCAGCGCAGAGGGGTAAAATGTAAACAGACGGACCCGCTATCACGCATGTCACCCCCACAGCGATAAATAACAGACTAAGCGGATAACTGTCTGCCCAGCGGCAAAGTGTTTTCCCGACCGGTAACGCCGATTTGAGCGTCGTATTACCCACCGCAGCAAGACTATGCCAGGCACTTTTATTCTCCGTTTGCGGCGGTGCGGTAGGGTGTGGGCTTATATTATAATCAGTAAAAGGATAATGCTTAATAGCATTAACCTCCGTCTGTAAGACTCCCATATTAACGTCCTCCTATTAATTTTCGATCATTAGCGATGTTGACGAAACGAGTATAATATCGCCCCGTTAAACCCATCGTTAAAAAAACGGCAATAGAAAAAACCACCGCTCTGTCACAAAAAAAATAAAGTAGCGCCCATTCTTATTACCAATCAATTTTTGGTAATGCCTTCAAATAGTTGACTTTTGTGATATTCTGCCTCTATTTGAGGTTTCCACGTGGTTACAGTTTCTGTTCATTGTCCTCGCTGCCATTCAGATGAAATTTATCGACATGGCCTTAGTCCAACTAAGCGCGAACGCTTCCGGTGTCAGTGCTGTCACCGTGTATTCCAGCTTACCTACCGCTATGAAGCGCGAAAGCCGGGAGTTAAAGAGCAGATCGTTGA
>NZ_FRDB01000176.1 GCF_900143145.1 Candidatus Sodalis sp. SoCistrobi | reverse complement strand
CGTCATATGCTGTTTAACCAGCGTCTGATATCGGCGGGTAAGGCGAGAGTCAATCCCGCCAACAGATAGGTTGAAATCATTCTGCAAAGTAATAACAGGTATCACGATAAATGTGTAGATACCTATGTCCCTGATGTGTAGATACCTATGCTCCTACGGGAGGCCTTTTTTTTCCGACAGACGGTCATGAGCGTGGTGTTTTTACCGCTGAGCGCGCCTACTGTTCATCGTCGGGTTGCCGTGGCCCGGAGTGGTGCATTGCGCGCTGAATTGTGTGTGCGGCATGTCAATGAACGGAGGTTCTGGGCTACAATGAAATCTTTGAATACGGGAGCGCGAACCCTATGCAGGATCAGGCCATAGTGGCGCTACTTGACGGTATTCGCTGGCTCCAGGCGCCGCCGGCGTGGCCCGATGACGCCACGCGAAGCTGGCTGACCGAGCGCGGGTCGATGACCCGGCGCCTTGAAAAGCACTGCGGGCACATTCGCGTCCGGCGCTTTCGTGAAGGGTTTGTCCCCGCCTGCATCGAAGCGGGGGAGGCGGCGCTATTGCCGGACTGCGGGCGATTCTGGCTGCGGGAGGTGGTGCTGTATGGCCATGACCGTCCTTGGTTGACCGCCCGCACGTTGGTGCCCGCCGCCACAGAGGCGGGGCCGGCGCAGCAGGTGCTGAGTCTGGGGGATGTGCCGCTGGGGCAATGGCTGTTCCGCCACCGGCCGCCGGCGCGGGACGTTATCCAATTCGGCCGGGTCGGTACCTTGTGGGCGCGGCGTGCGCGTCTGCGGCTTCCCGAGGGGCAACCGCTGCTGCTGACGGAAGCGTTTTTACCCGACTGCCCGCTGTATGCCAGCGGCGATGATGTGCCTGAAAAGTAAAGGAGAATTCCGTTGGATCACAGTCTGACACAGGATAGATGGCAGGCATGGTGCCGTTTGATGCGAATCGATAAGCCTATCGGCTCGCTGCTGCTGCTGTGGCCGACGCTATGGGCTTTGTGGCTGGCGGGCATGGCTATACCCGCGCTGGGAACGTTAACGGTATTTATTCTGGGTGTGTTTTTCATGCGCGCCGCCGGCTGCGTGATAAACGATTACGCGGACCGTAAAATCGACGGTCAGGTCAAACGCACCCGCGCCCGCCCGTTGCCCAGCGGCGCGATAGTCGAAAAAGAAGCCAAGCTGTTGTTCGGCGCGCTGGTGGGCATCTCTTTTGCGCTGGTGTTGACGTTAAACAGCATGACCATTGCGCTGTCGACGGTGGCGCTGGCGTTAGCCTGGGTCTATCCGTTCATGAAGCGGTATACGCATTTGCCGCAGCTGGTGCTGGGGGCGGCGTTCGGCTGGTCGATACCGATGGCGTTCACCGCAGTGAGTGAGTCCTTACCTTTAATCTGTTGGCTGCTGTTCCTGGCGAATATTACCTGGACGGTGGCTTACGACACCCAATATGCCATGGTGGATCGGGATGATGATCTGCGTATCGGCGTCAAATCCACCGCCATCCTGTTTGGGCGTTTCGATAAGCTTATTATCGGATTGTTGCAGTTGGCGACGCTACTGCTGCTGGGCGTTGTCGGCTGGCAGCTCGGGCTTGGCAGGAGTTACTTTCTGGCCCTGACGGGCGCGGCGGGGTTATTTCTCTGGCAGCAAAAGCTCATCGCCGACCGTGAACGGGAGGCCTGTTTCCGGGCGTTTTTAAATAATAATCTCGTCGGGATGCTGATCTTTATCGGCATTTTGCTGAGTTTACTGCCCCATTGAACCCCTCTGTAACGCCTATTCCAGCGCCCGTTCGCGGCGCTTGCGCCTGTGCGCTCTCAAGCGGGACAGAGGTGCCGGCGCGTATAAGCGAACGCCGGCGGTAATCGGCGCCGGCGAGGTATTTGGTAGGACGGCGGCGCGATGCAATAGCTGCTGGGCGTTACGACAGAGGTCGCTGGCGCGTATAAGAGAACGCCGGCGGTAATCGGCGCCGGGCGAGGTGTTTACTCAGGCGGCGGCGCGATGCCCTAGCTGCTGGGCGTGACGACAGAGGTCGCTGGCGCGTTAAGAGAACGCCGGCGGTGATCGGCGCCGGCGAGGTGTTTGTTAGGATGGCGGCGCGCTGCCCTAGCCGCTGGGCGTTAGGGCAGCGTAGCGGCTATTCCGCCGGCAGCGCCGCGCTAGCCGGTCCGTTCGCCAGCAAACTGGCGCTTTCGATAGTGCCAAGCACGTCGGGGGTAATTAATTCACTGAGGATGTCGCACATCTCGTTGACCTTTTCGTCAATGGCATCGCCGGTATCGCTGATATATTCCTCGGCGCGCAGCGTCGCCACCAGCGTTGAGAATACCGCTTTATCGAAAAACTCCGGTGCATTAATGCCGTGCAGTACCGATAGCCGCTGAGCCATAATCCGGCTCTCTTTTTCCAACGTGCCGCGGTTAAGCTGTGGATTGGCGCGCAATAAGGAAAAGGTAATGGCGTAACGCTGCAACGTCTCGCTGACGCTTGCGGCCAATAGCTGCAGGAGATGCAGACGTGTGTGCGCCGGATACAGCCACGTTTCCTGCACCTCTACCAGTCCCTGACGCGCCAGTTCGGCGATAAGATTGTCGATGACCGGCGGTAAATCCTGCTTGCTGTATCTCATGAACAATTCCGCTTTTAACAGCGGATAAAGAAGCGTGATCCGCTGCTGCAGCTGGGCGCGTTCGATGCCCGGATGGCCGCAAATAATACAGGCCACCAGTGACGGCAGGATCAGGAGATGCTGAATATTGTTGCGGTAATAGGTCATCAGCACGGCCTGATCGCGCGACAAGCAGATGATATCGCCGATGGTGTCATGCTCGACGGTAAATTTGTTCATCGCCAGCGCATGGGCTAACAGCGCCTCCGGCGTCAAATCGGGTACCGTGATGTCCGGCGCATAAGGCACATTGCGCAGTAGCTCAAGATAGCAGGCCAGCTGCGACAGCAACTGCGGGCGGGTCAGCGAGCGCTGGCGCGAGGCCAGTAGCACGCTGGAGCACAAATTGATGGCGTTGGCGGCGGCAGCGTTGTTGATCCGCACCATGAGGGTGGCGGCAATCTCATCCACCGCCGGCGCCAGCCAGCCGGGTCGCTGGGCTTCTATGGGGTCGATGGAGTCACGCCACTGCGGTACTTGCTGCGAGAGCCAGGTGGCCAGGGGCAGGGGATCGCCAAAGTTGACATAACCCTGGCCGAGATTGCGCAGCTTGCGCAATCCGCGCATCATTTGCCAAAGCCCCTCTTTCTCTTTGGCCGCGCCGCGCAATTCTTTCGCATAGGTCGCCACTTCCATCACATGTTCATAGCCGACGTAAATCGGCACCAGGGTGATGGGGCGATTACCCCCGCGCATCATGGCCTGGATAGTCATGGTCAGCGTGCCGGTTTTCGGCTCCAGCAGCCGCCCGGTCCGGGACCGGCCGCCTTCGACGAAATACTCCACCGAATAGCCGCGGATAAACAACTCGCCCAGGTACTCGCGGAAAATGGTGGAATAAAGCTTGTTACCTTTGAACGTGCGGCGGATGAAAAACGCCCCCAGGCGGCGGAAAATCGGCCCTGCCGGCCAGAAATTAAGATTAATGCCGGCGGCGATATGGGGCGGCACCAACCCCTGATGGTAAAGCACATAGGAAAGCAGCAGATAATCCATATGGCTGCGGTGGCAGGGCACATAGACAATTTCGTGGCCTTCTTCGGCCAGCTGACGCACCCGCTCGGCGTTGCGTACGTGCAGCCCTTGATACAATCGGTTCCAGGTCCAGCTCAAAACCCGGTCGGAGAGGCGGATAGCTTCATACGAGAAGTCGGCGGCGATTTCCTCCATGAGTTCGACTGCGTTCTGCTGCGCCTTTTCTACCGAAATCTTCTTGCTGCGCGCCTCATCTTCCACCGCTTTTTCGATGGCTTTAGACGCCAGCAGCTTATTGAACAGATCCTGGCGTACCGGTAGCCGCGGCCCCGCCGCCACTAACCGCTGCCGGGCGAAGTGAATGCGCGCCACCCGGGCTAGTTTCTGGGCGATAGACTTGTCGGTGCCGTGCTCGGTGGCCATATAGCGCAATGACAACGGGCGCGAAAAACGCACGAAACTATCGCGCCCGAGCCACAGCACCGCGAAAAACTTTTCGATACCGTTTAGCAGACGCAACTGCGGTGCCGGCTGGTTGGTTTGCGACTCCCTGCCGGGTGAACGGCCGAACATGACCGATACCGGCACCAGTTGCACATCCAGGGCGGGATTCGAGCGGTGCAGATCGAGGTAATTATGAAACAGCGAAACGGATTGCGGCTTTTCCGCGTACCACGACAGCACGCGCGGCCCGTCATGGATAAAAACGTAGCGCGGTAGCGTTACGCCGTCGATATTCAGCGGCGTCAGTGGGTCAGGCAGACCTTGTTTCAAGCATTGCATACGCAGGGTGAGCAGGTCTGCTTTGGAATTATAGGGCAGCACATACATCATAGGCTGCTGGGGATCGAGGCCGGCTTCAGCGCGCGGATCGGCCGGAATAACTTTACTTCTTACCAGCAACTTTAGCGGTAAATCCAACAACGTATAATAAATTCTACGCCAACCTGACATATCTTTGTGAAGCCTCTTGTTAGCAATGCGATGCAAGCATACCAGAAACCGCGCGGCGGATCTGTGGCGGCGCCAGCGTCTGGGGCCGCAGCGCGTGCAAATTAATGCCCGCCGGGGTTGAGTTCCCTGACACTCACCGGCTATCTGCACGCGGCGAGAGGGTAACCGGGGGGACGCGGCCAGAGCGTAAGCGCTGCCACCTGCTTGTTCTCCAGGCGCCCGGATGCCGCAACGCGACGGCATGGGACTTATATTATCGTGAATGACACCCTATTTCGCGCGTTTTCGGTTTTCAATTGGCAATGACCTGTATATACTCTCAGAAAGACTGTATAAACAAACAGGGGACGGAATGAAAGCGCTAACCACCAGACAACAAGAGGTTTTTGACCTGATCCGCGACCATATCACGCAGACCGGCATGCCCCCCACGCGTGCCGAGATTGCGTCGCGTCTGGGGTTTCGTTCGCCCAATGCGGCGGAAGAGCATTTGAAAGCGCTGGCACGCAAGGGCGCCATTGAAATTGTTTCCGGCGCGTCGCGCGGCATTCGTCTGATGATAGAAGAAGAAAGCGGTTTGCCGCTGATTGGGCGTGTGGCCGCCGGCGAGCCCTTGCTGGCCACGCAGCACATTGAAAGCCACTATCAGGTAGATCCCGCTTTATTCAAGCCCCATGCGGATTTCCTGCTGCGGGTCAGCGGTATGTCGATGAAGGATATCGGCATTATGGATGGCGACCTGCTGGCGGTGCACAAAACGCAGGATGCCCGTAATGGTCAGGTCGTTGTGGCGCGCATTGACGATGATGTTACCGTCAAACGGCTGAAACGCCAGGGCAACATCGTAGAATTGTTGCCGGAAAACAGTGAGTTTGACCCCATTGTGGTGGACCTGCGGCAGCAAGAGCTGACCATTGAAGGGTTAGCGGTTGGGGTAATACGCAACGGCAACTGGCTGTAAACCGAGTGCGGTGGGGGTGAGCGCAATGTGTCCCCCCGCTTATCTGTTCTTCGGCTCTGACAAAGGCGGCGAGGCAGCGGCGATCATCTACAGCCTCCTGGGCACCTGCAAACTGAACGGCGTTGAGCCCGAGGCCTGGTTGCGTGATGTGATCAGCAAGATCAGCGACTGGCAGTCGAACCGAGTGCACGAACTGCTGCCCTGGAACCTCTCAATCGTAAAATAATATTTACACTACGGCCCTCGTGGGGCGCTTACAAATAATCTGTGTAAATGGCATTTTTAGCAAAACCTTTAAAGGACTACAAAATGCCTATCAGCAACGATCTTATTGACCAATTGCTCCAGGATTGCCACTCCCCTCAGGACCTGTTGGGGGAATCAG
>NZ_FRDB01000144.1 GCF_900143145.1 Candidatus Sodalis sp. SoCistrobi | reverse complement strand
ATTTTGCAGCACATTAGGCATGATGTTTCACATCTCTGAGTTAAATATGCACAGCATAACATTTCATCAGGAAAAGGTGACATTTCTACTTTGCGGGATTAGTTGACATTTTAAACTTGCAATAACACGCATTTTGGACAAAATGCCCGCAACTGATATTAAAGCCTTGAGGCATTTGTTGGGCTTTATACGCATGATTGATAATAGCCCGCCGGAACTCAGGAGCCAATTTAGCCTGGAGGGACGGTTCCGCCAGGGGCGCATCTCGGTGCGCCTGAGTTACGATGATACGGTGATTAGAGAAGTTTCATTAACCGAAGAAGCTTTCGGTTTATTGAATAGCGTCTTCACGGTTGATAAGCGTGGCGCGATGATCTATGACGAGCGAGCGGGCAACGGCCGCGCCGGCGGTAAGCTCGAGGCCCGGTTTATTGCCGCCTGCGAAAAATGGCTTAGGTCTGGCGCCGGTAAAACCACGCCGCCGGAAGGCCAATCGCACGTGGAAATCATCCATTTGACGCCCTGGCGCGACAAAGGACGTTTCGCGCAAGGGTTACGAGGTCTGCTCGAGGGTGTCACCCAGCAACGATATTGACTTTTGTTGCCACGCCCCGCTATTGCCGCCACGCCAGTGCATGGCGGCAATAGCCCAAGAGACGGCGGCAAAGCCCAAGAGACTGTGGCAAAGCCCAAAAGACGGCGGCAAAGCCCAAGAAACGGCGGCGAAGCCCAAGAAACGGTGGCGAAGCCCAAGAAACGGTGGCGAAGCCTAAAAGACGGCGGCTAAGCCCAAGAGACGGCGGCAAAGCCCAAGAAACGGTGACAAAGCTCAAGAGACGATGGCAATAGCATAAAATTCGATGATATTAGCGTTTAGACGGTTGGATTAATGCAAAGGACGGCTGTACCCGCGCAGGAGAGGGTGTTAACAGCGCGAGGAGAGCTCGCGCTTCAAACCTCCATAGGTGTGGGAGAACGCAAACATGCCATACGCCAGCTATCAATGTCAGGGCATTAGCTATGCGTGATTATCGGTGTTAGCCGGGATTTTTATGGAAAAAGAATGTATCCCGTTTCCTATTCGTGCTTAGAATTTTTATGCGAGGTGCTTATTACTTTGAGTTGGTAAGCACAGCCCGCTTGCCAAGAATAAAATAAATAAAGATCCCCAGCAATAATAGAATAATATAAAAGACAACAATAATAAGACGTGCGAGTTTCTTATAGTAATAGGTTAACTTATACACGTGTGATTCCAAACAAAATAATTCTAATTCATTACATGATCAATTGGCTAAGAAGTCAATGGCGGACGCGCGAACTGTTATGTCGGGGAGTAGCACCGTTACCAATAGCAAAGAACGATATAACGGTGTTGGCATAAATCACCGGCGGTAAAAGTGCAGATAAAAGCTAATTTAGTTTGGCAGGGGAATTGGCAGTGGTAATAAAAGTATTCATTAAATGCATTAGGTGAATATAGCGTAATTACCGTGTAAGAATGCACGGCGTTATGGTAACCGGTTTCCCGACTGAATGTGGTGGTCAGGTTGAAGGTGTTTTCAGACCTGAAGCGTGGGAGCTAAGCACGCCAACGCCGGTCAGTCAGGGGGGAGGACTAGGCATTCACGGCCCGCGGTGGCGGGTACGGCATGCGGGCCTTTATTTGGCGGCAGCGGTCGCGCTGGACTGCTGCCGATAAAGCAAAAAGCGGTGCTGGTCGTGGCTAAGCGGCCCTACGCTTACTTGGCAAACAGTTGGCTTCTATCCTTGAAGGCTTTGAATTCCAGCGCATTACCGCAAGGATCGAGCAGAAACATGGTGGCTTGCTCGCCTACCTGACCTTTAAACCGGACATAGGGCTCGATAACGAACGCAGTGGCGAAATCTCGCAGCCGCGCCGCCAGCGCTTCCCATTCTTCCCAGGACAGCACAATGCCAAAATGCGGGACGGGCACGTCGTGGCCGTCCACCGGATTGGTGCCCAGCGCCTGTTGCGCGGGGGTTTTGGCCTGCTCATGAATCACCAGTTGATGACCGTAAAAGTCGAAGTCCACCCACTGTTCGCTGGAGCGGCCTTCCGCCAGACCGAATACGTCCCGGTAAAAGCGACGCGCGGCGGATAGGTTGTCTACCGGAATGGCTAAATGAAACGGGCTCAGGGCTATGGGTTTTCTCCTGTTAATGCCGGGTATCGGCAGCTGCAGGCTATTCTTACCTTGAAATATTTTTATTAAAAGCGAATATTATCGCTACTACTCATAAAAATTTTTGCTAAGTGAATCGCATGTTGCGCGAACTGCATACCTTCATCGCCGTGACCCGCTATGGTACCTTTTCGGCGGCGGGGCAGCGCATCGGCCTGACGCAATCGGCGGTCAGCGCCCAAATTCGCATGCTGGAACAGCATCTCGGCATGCTGTTGTTTGACCGCAGCGGCCGGGCGGCGGTGTTGAATGCCAACGGGCAGCGGGTGCTGCCTATCGCGCAGGAAATCATCGTGCTGTTCGGTCGGATGCGTCAGCCGGCGTCCGTCAGTGAATACGGCGGTACGGTCAGAATTGGCGCCATTTCCACCACGCAAACCGGGTTGCTGCCGCAAGTGCTGCTGCGTCTGCAGCGTCAGGCGCCGAGTCTGGAAACTCAACTCGTTCCCGGCGTGTCGTTCAACCTGCTTAATCAAGTCGAGGCGGGCAATATTGATTTGGCGGTGGTGATTAAACCCGATTTTGTGCTGACCAAGGATCTTTACAGCGAGCCATTGCTGCGTGAGCCGTTTGTGCTGGTCACGCCGCCGGACATGCAGGGAGACAACCCGCTGGCGCTGCTGCGCGACGCGCCGTTTATCCGTTATGATCGCACCTCGTTCGGCGGCAGAATGGTGAGTCAATTTTTGCGTCAGCAGCGTCTGACCCCCAAAATCGCGCTGGAAATCGATGAGATTGACGCGATTGTGCGCATGGTGGAGCATAATCTCGGCGTGGCGCTGGTACCGCTGGCAGGGCAGTGGCGCGAGCGCGCCGATCGCGTACGCGTCGTGCCGCTGGGGGAATCGTTGACTTTTTATCGTGAGCTGATCGTGGTGATGCGTTACAGCTGGCGTCAATCGCCGCTGCATCAGCTTATTACCGGTTTTTTGCGCGCCGCCGCGACCGAGGCCCAAACGGGCTGATTTTGTGCTCAGTCGGCCAGGCCAGACATCTAAGGATTTAGTGAGCAGGGGGCCCCCGGCGTCAGGACGCGGTCAACCCTGCCGCGCACGCTGGCTGCGCGGCAGGGTGCGGCGTAAATCGCCTGGGGCGCTCTTGCGGCAGGGCCGTGCGCACATCTCCCAGAGTGTCCGTGGGGCAGGCTGGTGCGCACATCTCCCAGGGGGTCTGCGCGGCAGGCTCGTGCGTTATATCGCCAGCCCCCCGCAAATGGACAGCGCGTAAGGGGGCTTTATTCTCCGGGCTGCGCCGCCGCGCGCAATTCCGCCAGCCAGCGCTGTAGATGCTGGTGCCGACCTATCCAAAGGCTTTCCGCTTTTTCGACGCTGACCTGCTCAAAGCGCAGGCTATCACCCGGTTTTTGCTGCCCCAGACGGGCCAGATCAGCGCGAATGACGGTGGCGATTTTCGGGTAGCCGCCGGTGGTTTGACGATCATTCATGGCGATAATCGGCTGTCCGTTGCCCGGTATCTGGATACTGCCGCGGGAGATAGCGTCGGAGACAATATTAAAACCCTGCAGATGGGGCACCGGCGGTCCGCTCAGGCGATAGCCCATCCGGTCGCTTTCGCCGCTGACACGGTATTCGCCGGCGAGAAAACTCGCCAGACCAGCCTGACTAAAATGCGTCTGCTGTGGACCCACGACCACCCGGATTGGCCGGCGTTCACGTTGTGGCATCAGTTGCTGCACCGGCAGGCTGTCGGTCGGGGGCCCGGCATGCCGGGTTGCCGCCAGCGGCAGCCAGTCACCCTTCTGCAGTGGCCGGCCGTTAAAGCCGCCGAGCGCGGCGCGCGCCAGCGTAGACTGGCTTCCCATCACCGGCGCCACGGCGAAACCGCCCGCCACCGCCAGATAGCCGCGGGCGCCGCTGCGGGCGCCGCTGCGGGCGCGGATGACGCGCAGTGTACTGCCCGGCTGCATGCTATGGCGGCAATAGGGGGGCAGCACCACGTCATCCAGCGTCATGTGCATATCGCCGGTAACGGCGAAACGGCAGGGAGCGCTTCCCGCCAGGCGCAGCGTGGCGCCGGTCAGGGTGAACTCCAGCGCCCCCATTGCTTCTGTATTGCCTACCAGGGCATTGGCGATGGCAAAACTCATCTCGTCCATCGCGCCCGAAGGCGGCACGCCGCGATCTTCAAAACCGAACCGGCCCGCGTCTTGCAAGGTGGTATAGACCCCGGGGGTCAGCACGTCAAAACCGTTCGCCATTATTGCCATGTCCAGTCGGGAAGATAATCAGGTTGCGCCCGCAGCCGGGTAAAATCCGCTGCGGCGACCGGTGTAAAACGAACCCGATCGCCGGCGCTAAACAAAAACGGCGTCTCGCGATCCGGGACGAAGCTGCGCACCGGCGTGCGGCCGATCAAATGCCAGCCGCTGGGCGCCTCCACCGAACCGACCGCGGTTTGCATGCCGCCGATGCTGATGCTACCGGCCGGCGTTTTCAGCCGCGGTGATTCCCGGCGCGAGGTATGCAGGCGGCTGTCCAGTCCGCCGAGATAGGCAAAGCCGGGCATAAAACCTATCATGTAGACCCGGTAGGTGGCCGCACAGTGCAGGCTTATTACCTGCTGCGGCGTAAGATGGTGCAGGGCGGCCAGGGTGGCCAGATCGACGCCGTGATCACCGCCGTAACTGACCGGAATGGTCCAGCATTTGGCCCGTTGCCCGGGGGCGTCGGGCTTCGTTAGCAGTGCCTGTAGTTGCGTCACCAGCATCGCCTGTCTTATCTGTGTGGAATCGTAGCCGACGGTCAGCGCCCGGTAAGTGGGGATAAGAGAAACGACGCCGGTCATCGCCGCGTCTTTGACTCTGGCCGCCAGTGCGGTGACCCGTTGATTAACCTGTTCATCGATGACTTCCCCGAAGTCCACGCAGATCGGCAATCGGCAAAATGCGCCACGAAGGGGACGTTAAGCTTTGTTGCACGGGAATATCCTGTTAAGCCTTGCATGAAAGCGCGGGGCTTTACTCTGCGGGTGTTTTTGGAATACTTTTGGAATACCAGAAAAACACCGCCACTGCGCCGCGTTTTTCTTCCGCTGATTATTAGGCAAGAATGATGCCAGTGTGCCGTAGACGGTCAACCGGGAGACAAAAAAGCATGTTAATTGATTTAAACAGCGATATGGGCGAGAGCTTTGGCGCATGGACTATGGGCGACGATGCGCGCATGCTGGAGATAGTCAGCTCGGCGAATATCGCCTGCGGCTTTCACGCCGGCGATCCCGAGGTGATGCATACCACGCTGAGCCTGGCCCATAGCCGCGGCGTCGGTGCCGGCGCCCATCCCGGCTTTTATGATTTGCAAGGGTTTGGTCGCCGCCAGATATTAGGGGACAGCCCGGCGCAGATAGAACGGCAAATTGTGTATCAAATCGGCGCCATGCAGGCGTTGGCCAAAAGCGTCGGCACCCCTTTACGCCACGTGAAAACCCACGGCGCGCTGGGAAATCTGGCGGCGGAGGACCCCGCGCTGGCGGTGGCGCGGGCGATAGCCAGTGTGGACCGGGACCTTATCATGGTGGTCATGCCCGGTATGGAAACCGAGAAAGCGGCGCTGGCGCTGGGATTGCCGGTGGTGCGCGAAATTTATGCCGACCGCGCCTATGCCGATAACGGCAACTTGCTCTCACGCAAGCTTGCCGGTGCGGTGTTACACGATCCGCAGCAGGCGGCGACGCGTATTTTGCGCATGCTGGAGCAACAGGCCATCACCACGGTCAGCGGGCGGACATTGCCGTCGCGCATCGACAGTATTTGTGTTCATGGCGACACGCCGGGGGCGGTGGCGATGGCGGCGGCGTTGCGCACGCGGCTTGAGGGACAGGGTTTCACCATCGCGCCGATGCAGGCGGTGCTGGCGGCCGGCGACTAATCCTTGTGCCGCCGCCGGCGCGGCCAGACGCCCGGGTTCACCAGCGAGGCGGGTGGCTCCCCGGTGAGAACCCGCAGTACGCCGTCCACCGCCGCGTTTGCCATCCGCGTCATCGCCTGTTCGGTGGAGGCGGCGATATGCGGCGTCAGCACCGCGTTGGGCAGCCCCAGCAGCGGGTTATCCGGCAACACCGGCTCTTGGTGAAACACGTCCAATCCCGCGCCGGCGATGACGCCACGCGTGAGGGCGTCCGCCAGCGCCCCTTCATCCACCAACGCCCCGCGACTGGTATTAATATAAATAGGCTGAGGTTTTCATCTGCGCCAGCGCCTGCGCATCAATGATATGGCGCGTCTCCGGCAAGGACGGCAGATGCAGCGAAACGATGTCGCTATGCGCCAATAGCGCGGGCAGGCTGTCGGCCTTGGTAAATCCCAGCGCGGCAAGATCCGCCGCCGGCCGACGGGTCAGCACCTTCACGTGCATGCCCAGCCCGCGGGCCAGCGCGGCGGTGGTGCGACCAATGGCGCCAAAGCCGACCACCCCCAGCACGGCACCCTGCAACTCCCGTAGTCCCCCTTCATATTTAAACGCGAAATGGCCGGCGCGCAGCGCGCTGTCCGCGGCGGGGATGCGTTTGGTCAGCGCGAACATCAATGCCAACGCGTGTTCGGCCACCGAGCGGGTATTCATTTCCGGGGTATTAAATACCGCAATCCCTAACGCGTCGGCGGCGTCGACATCGATACCGTCCACGCCAACGCCGTGAACGCCAATGGCACATAAAAAGGGCAATTGCGCCATTTCAGTGCGCGAAAATTGCCCGCTGCGATAAATGGCCGCCACCACCTGGTCGGCGGGAGCGTCGCGGCACGCTTGTGCGCCGACCAACGGCGTGATGCCGTGCGCGCGCAGTCTTTCAATGCCGCAGGCGTGGATAGGTTGCAGGATAAGACAATATTTTTCCATGTTGGGCACCGTGCTGGGTTGGCGATGGCGTCATGGCATTTTTATTGCATTCCTTGTGTATACCAAAGGAATTCCAAAGAAATGCCTGCGTAATCGATGTCAGTAAGGAACCTTATGAACTCAAAAAAGCATAGTTTTGTCAACGGCTTCCGGCTGGAGGCCGGCCACGGTGTCGCGGTGGCGCTCAGCGCCGGCGATATTCTCGAAATAGAAAATCCGGGGAAATCAGGTGGTCGATACCTGGGCCGTCACGCAGGCGGATGTGCTGGAATATTCTTCAATGGACCATACGCGTTCGGTCAACAGCAATCTGTTCTACCAACCCGGTATGACGGTGGTTAGTCAGCACTGAATAACCCCGAGTTTATTAGAGAGTAATTTTGGCAATACTACGCCGCTTCCTCTGATGCTAATTGCAAAGCGTAATAGTTCATTTCGGCTTCAGTAGGAGGGATGTAACCCAGCCGCCCGAGCAGCCTTCTGTTGTTGTACCAGTCCACCCAGTCCACCCAGTCCAGCGTGGCCAACTCCACTTCCGTCCGGTTTTTCCAGCTCCCGCGGTGGATAACCTCCGTTTTGTACAACCCGTTGATACTCTCTGCCATCGCATTATCGTAGGAGTCGCCG
>NZ_FRDB01000184.1 GCF_900143145.1 Candidatus Sodalis sp. SoCistrobi | reverse complement strand
GCATGATTACCAGTGACAACTGGGGCAGCTATGCAAGAGAGGTGCCGAAGCAGAAACATCTGACTGGCAAGATCTTCACGCAACGTATAGAGCGCAATAACCTGACGCTCCGTACCCGCATTAAACGACTGGCGCGTAAAACGATTTGCTTCTCGCGCTCTGTCGAGATCCACGAAAAAGTCATCGGAGCCTTCATCGAAAAACACATGTTCTACTTATTGGAGTCATTACCCGCTTATCGTCATCTTATGATTCATAATGAAAACCGCCACGGAAGGTTCGCTTTGGGACGCAGCGGTTAAGGCTGTGCGCTGATGTCGCCGATGCTATGGTGCGGGGAAAATGGGCATAGGGTCACCGCTTCGCCTTTTTCGTTTTCGTTTACTGCGCAGTTTTCTGTTTCTGCTTATATACTACGGTGAACAAGGTTAATAAAAACATGATAAATTAACTGCTTCACTACAGGGGACATAGGATGTTAGCCACGAAATCTGCGTTGTTGCGCCGTGCCATGATGCGTTGCCTGCTGATGTCCGGTATCGCCTCACTGCCTGGCCTCGCCTTTGGCGCGCCGGCCGCGCAAAGCCAGGTTGTTGGCGCGCCCCTGCCGGGACAGCCTTTCCCTGCCCATGTCCAGCCTTACTTTTCCCGGGAGATCACGGCGCTATATGCCGCGCGTCAGAATGCGCCGATGTGGCAGGACCGGGCGGCGGTGCAGCATTTTCAGCAGCAATTGGCGGAACTGGCGCTGTCGGGCGTACAGCCGCAATTCACTACCTGGGCGCAGTGGCTCACGGACTCGCGTATCACCGGTTTGGCGCGGGATAAAATTCTGTCCGACGCTATGCTTGGCTACCTGCAATTTACCAACGGCGTCGGCGCCAACGGCGAAAGATGGCTGTACGGCACTGCGCCCTATGCGCTGGCGCTGCCGCCGCGCGTGCTGATAGAACGCTGGCAAAATGCCCTCAATGACGGCAGATTGGATACCTTTGTCAGCGGCCTGGTGCCGCAACATCCGCAATACGCCAAAATGCATCAGGCGCTGAAAACGATTTTGGCCGACAATCATCCCTGGCCGCAGTTAACCGGTAGCGCCAGCCTGCGGCCGGGTCAGTTGAGCGACGACATTCCCGCGCTGCGCGAGATTTTGCAGCGCACCGGTATGCTCCAGCCTGGCGATGTCGCGCCGTTACCGACGGTGGATGCGGCGCCGGCCAATCCGCCTGCAGCACAACCGGTCAGCCATGACCCGCCGCCGGCGGTGGTAAGCCCCGCCGCCGCGGAACTTATACCCACGCCCTCCAGCGATGATCCTGCGGTGGTCGCCACGGTGGATGTGCAGGACAAAATGTATTCGCCCGGTCTGGTAGCGGCGGTGAAACGTTTTCAAAACTGGCAAGGGCTGGGCGCCGATGGCGTGATCGGCCGCCAGACGAGTAACTGGCTTAACGTTTCTCCACAAACCCGGGTTACGCTGCTGGCGCTAAATATCCAGCGTTTACGTTTGCTCAATAACCGCATTAATACCGGCATTTTGGTGAATATTCCCAATTACTCCCTTGTCTACTATCAGCAGGGCGCGGAGGTGTTATCTTCGCGGGTGATCGTCGGTCGTCCCAGCCGCAAAACGCCGCTGATGCGCAGCGCATTGAGTAGCGTGGTGCTGAACCCGCCCTGGAATGTGCCCACTTCGCTGGTGCGCCAGGACATCCTGCCGAAAGCGCTGCGCGATCCGGGGTATTTACCGCGTAATGACTTCACCATTTTATCGGGCTGGAGCAGCGATGCCGCCGTGGTAAACCCGGCCAGTATCGATTGGAGTTTTGTGAACCCCAACCATTTCCCTTACCGTCTGCAGCAGGCGCCGGGGCCGAAGAATGCCTTGGGACGCTATAAATTCAATATGCCAAGCTCGGATGCCATTTATCTGCACGATACGCCTAATCATAATTTGTTCGGTCAGGATCAGCGCGCGCTGAGCTCGGGCTGTGTTCGGGTGAATAAGGCGGCGGTGCTGGCCAACATGCTTTTGCAGGACGCCGGTTGGGGCGATGCACGGGTCAGCGCGACGTTAAAGCAGGGCAATACGACCTATGTGCCGATTCGCCATCAAATTCCGGTCAATCTGTTTTATTTGACCGCTTGGGTTGCAGACGACGGAAAACCCCAATTCCGCACAGATATTTACAATTATGATACCCCCACCCAGAAGGGCGCCAGAAGCCTGCCGCAAGCGCAACGGCTGCTGCAATAAGCCGCTGACCGCCGGCGAGTTTTCTCGGTGGCCGCTTGCGCGCCTTACATAGACTACTTTGTGAGCTTTTGCAAATCCTGACGTTTGAGTGATTGACGCAGCCCGGCCATACGGTTATGGTTCGGGCGGTGCGCTGCTGTGCATTTGTTCATCAACTCTGCCGACTGGTTACCTTGCCCATGGATCATATTAATCATCAACGCCGCCGATTGCTGGTGTTCGGTACGGCTGCCGCCGGACTGGCGCTGCTTCCCGGCAGTGCTTTCGCCACGCTTTCCACGCCCCGTCCACGCATGCTTACCTTGAATAATTTGCATACCGGTGAAACGTTGAAAACGGAATTTTTCAATGGTAAGAGCTACTCTCAAAGCGAGTTGATCCGGTTGAATCATTTTTTCCGCGATTTCCGCGCCAACAAAATAACCGACATCGACCCCCGTCTTTTTGACCACCTGTATCGTCTGCAAGCGGCGCTGCAAACCAATAAACCGGTGCAGCTGATTTCCGGCTATCGGACCGTTCAGACCAATAATTCGCTACGGGCCAAAAGCGAGGGCGTGGCCAAGCACAGTTACCATACCCTGGGAAAAGCGATGGATTTTCATATTGAGGGCACGCCGCTCAGCATGATCCGCAAGGCGGCACTGAAGCTGCGCATGGGCGGCGTGGGTTATTATCCGCGTAGTAACTTTGTTCATATCGATACGGGGCCGGCGCGCACCTGGTAAAGCGTCGCAATTCCTGTCAACATCACCGCCGTTTCGCCGTATAATCGGGTGCAAAGGGTTTGACAGGATCGAGTATGAAATATCACATTATTCCGGTAACGGCATTCAGCCAGAATTGCTCTGTGGTTTGGTGCGAACAGACCGGAGATGCGGCGTTAGTGGACCCCGGCGGTGAAGCCCAGCGGCTGCGTCAGGAAGTGGCGACGCTTGGGGTGACGGTTAAAGAAATCTGGCTGACCCACGGCCACCTGGATCATGTGGGTGCCGCCAGCGAGCTGGCGGCGTTCTATGATGTGCCCATTGTCGGTCCCCATCGTGACGAAGAGCCGCTGTTGGCCAGTTTGCCTGGGCAGTGCCAAATGTTCGGCGTGGAGATTATCCCGCCGTTGACGCCTGACCGCTGGCTGGCGGACGGCGCCACGTTAAGCATCGGTAAGCTGTCGTTCCAGGTGCTGCATTGTCCCGGTCATTCTCCGTGGCATGTGGTGTTCTGGAATAAAGCCGCGAAGTTCATGTTGATGGGTGACGTGCTTTTCAATGGCGGCATTGGCCGCACCGATCTGCCCGGTGGCGATATGCCGACGCTGATGCGTTCGATTCATCATCAGCTTATGCCGCTGGCGGATGATATTGCCTTTTTGCCCGGCCACGGCCCGATGTCGACGCTGGGCCACGAGCGACGCACCAACCCCTTCTTGCAGTAGTCGGCCACCGAGAAATGTATGCCCGCCGCTCGCTACCTGTAGCCCGCTGAAGCTGATGGCGCTAGCGGGCATATTATCTTCATAGTGGCGTCTCATCTTGTAAGCGTACCGACTTACTGGCATTACTGACGTACTGACATATAGAGGGTGGGGGAGCGGGAATACGTCTTGATGGACGCAGTTCGTTCAAGCGTAGTGGCGTTCAAGGTACAAGGGGCGCCGGTTTGAGCTCGTTCGGCCGCCCAGGTTTTACCGGACGGACGCGCCGTCGTCGTCGCGGCGCGCCACTTTGAACTGGTCGCCCGGTGGTCAGAGCACCGCTACGATCGCCTCGCACAGCGGCGCCATGTTATCCGGCGTCATGCCGGCGACGTTGATACGACCCGAATTCACCACATAAATGCCCGACTGGTCACGCAGCTTCAGCACCTGTTGCTGATTCAGGCCGCTGAAAGAGAACATGCCGTTTTGCGGGTTGATAAAGCTGAAATCCTGCTGCGCGCCCTTATCCAAAAGCGTGTTGACGAACAGCTGGCGCATACGCTGGATCCGTTCACGCATACCGCTCAGCTCTTGCTCCCATATAGCGCGCAGTACATCGTCGGCCAATATGGTGGCAACCACGGCGGCACCGTGCGCCGGCGGGTTGGAATAATTGGCGCGAATGGTGGCTTTGAGCTGGCTGAAGGCGCGATCGGCAACCGCGCTGTCGGGCGCAATCAGGGTACAGGCGCCGACGCGTTCATTATACAGACCAAAATTCTTTGAATAAGAGCTGCACACAATGAGCTCCTGATGCGCTTCGCAGAAAATGCGCAAGCCTGCCGCATCGTCTTCCAGGCCGTGGGCGAAACCCTGATAGGCAAAATCGAACAGCGGCAGCCAGCCCTGACGGGCCGACAGGGCGGCCAGTTCGCGCCATTGTTGCAGGCTGGGATCAATACCGGTCGGATTATGGCAACAGCCGTGGAATAAGACCACATCGCCAGCCCGCGCCTCACTCAGACTCGCCAGCATTGCCGCGAAATCGAGCGTATGCGTCACCGCGTCATAGTAGGCGTAATCGCATACTTCCAGACCTGCGGCGCTGAAAACGTTTTTGTGATTCGGCCAGCTGGGGTTGCTTACCCAAACGCGGCGCACGGCGGTATTATGCGCCAGAAAATCCGCGGCCACGCGCAGGGCACCGGTACCGCCGGGGGTTTGCGCGCTACGCGCCCGCGCGTCGGCGATAAGGGCGCTGTCAGCGCCGAACAACAGACGCTGCGTGCCGGCGGCGAAAGCCGCCAGGCCGTCGATACCGAGATAGTTTTTGCTCGTTTCATTTTCCAGCAGCAGCGCTTCCGCTTTTTTAACGCTGGTCAGCACCGGCGTATTACCGGTTTCATCCTTGTAAACGCCAATACCGAGGTTAATTTTGCCGGGACGATCGTCGGCACGAAAGACATCCAGCAGGCCGAGAATCGGGTCCGCCGGTGCGACCGGAATAGATTCAAACATGGGAAATGTGTCCAAACGTCACAGTGTGCGAAAAGTGCTATCAGGTTACCGTTACCAGCGCCCTTTGCCAACCGTTTGCCGCACATTTTTCGGCGGCCACAAAAAAAAGAAGGCAGGGTATAAACCCTGCCTTCACTGTTCTGACTTTCAGCCGTAAGCGGCGAGAAAGGGATTAGAACTGGTAGACCAGACCCAGAGCAACGGTGTCGCCGCTGCCGATGCCCAACTCGTTGTCGCTATCAATCTGGTTGATGATGTAGTCAACATAGGTGGACATGTTTTTGTTGAAGTAGTAGGTGGCGCCCACGTCAACGTATTTGATCAGGTCAACATCACCCACGCCTTCGATGTCTTTACCTTTCGACTGAACGTAGGCAACAGACGGACGCAGACCGAAGTCGAACTGGTACTGAGCAACTTGAATCACCCCGGATAAATTAGAGTCTATACTTTAAAAGTGGAGGTCTCTATGACAACGACCAAACGTTACTCTCCGGAAGTCCGTGAACGGGCAGTTAATCTAGTGCTGGAAACTCAGCATGAGCA
>NZ_FRDB01000182.1 GCF_900143145.1 Candidatus Sodalis sp. SoCistrobi | reverse complement strand
TCATATGCTGTTTAACCAGCGTCTGATATCGGCGGGTAAGGCGAGAGTCAATCCCGCCAACAGATAGGTTGAAATCATTCTGCAAAGTAATAACAGGTATCACGATAAATGTGTAGATACCTATGCCCCTAATGAGAATAAACCAAATAACTAACCACTAAATGGCTGCGCCTAATACCGCCACACTTGCCATCTATAAACCTCTGACAGTCACGTTAGAGCAATACATGACAAGCACCGATGTAGCGCCGCTTCGCAGCAAACACGGCCAAATTTATTGTCTTAGAAGGGCTGATCAAAAGTGGAGCACTATTCCGCGCAGCTATTAGTTATCATACCAACAAATATTTCTCTCATCTGCGGAGTTAAAATTAAACGAAACATATCTACACCCATTTCAGTTATTGATAAAATTGTATTACCATCTCCATCTCGGGAGACATCAATTCCATTTGTATAAAGACTAACTTTCTCCAAGCCAGTCTCTGTCAACGCAGTTTGACTATATTTTGTGTCGTTACTTATTTCTGTTATTAATTTAAAAGTCATATTAAAACTCTCTACAACAACCATTACTAAATATATTTACACTCAACGCACTTCAAGATGCATCATTCTATCTATAAGAAAACAGAGATAGTATGATTATCGTTACCCCCTCCAGCACCTTCAAGTTAACTTAGTATATACTAAAAAATAAATTTACATTCCCTCATCCATTTAATAAAAGCATGACTTTATCATTAACTTAAAATGACTGTTGAAAATACAGCTAAACTTGCCATTTCATGACGGATGTTATCCGGGTCATGCCACCACATATTAAACAATAAGTGGCAATACTAAATAATGAAAAAATATTACATCGCAAGTCATAAGAAAAGACAGATATATTTAAAATAATCATTTAACTTTGGCCTCATCAATTCCTGCTTGTTTTTATATTTACAATATCAAACTACATGATGAAAAAGCGCTTTTTGTGGTATCATCTACTCTACCTATACTAAAGTCTAGCTTTTCCTCTCGCCAAATAATCATTTAAATAGAGATGATGATTTATATTATCATTATAAAACAGGTATTTGAGAACGTATCACATCAAGACACAACAACATCCAGCTTTCGATATCTTAATTCACCAGTCACCTTCCATAAGATGACTGGTGTAGCAGCAACGTAATGAACATTTTTCGACCAAAGCAAGTAATTTAACGATCTGGACTGGTCATAATCTCATAATCAAACTTTGGGGTTGTTTCATTTATATCAATGTATTTTATGAATATTTCTCATTGGATAAATATAAACAACACCACCTATCTGAACCAAATATAATAATTCACTTGACATGATTACCATGGTATCCTTATAGGTTCATCTATTGATGGATAGATTTTATAACTATACAGTGCAAATGCCTCTGATAAATCAGAGGTCGGGACTATCACCCCGTGAAACAAGTCCGGCATAGATTCTATGCCGGCGCCTTGCGCACATCATATCAATGGTGGGCTGGGCAGGGGAGCCGAAAGGCTCGCCGTTTACTTGTATCCGGTTGTGATAGCCCTGCTCAGTCCACCGCCTATGACGATTTAATCCGTCCCGGTGGTGTTAGCCTAAAATTAAGAGGTTACATCATGAAAATAGTACATATTAAAAACAACACGGTTGGCGTATTTGCCAAGAGGAGAGATTTATGCACTTTAACATTACAAGCACACCAAAATCTCAAGAAGAGGATTTTATTATACAGCAATTATGGTTACATAACTCGGCATATGCGCCGGTAGATATTGTTCCTTTACTTATAACCACAACAAAAGATAACAATGAAATTATCGCTGGATTAATATCAAGAACATGGTGGAACTCTCTCGAAATTCAGTATTTGTGGGTAAATAAAAATCATAGAAAAACAGGGATAGGAACTAAGCTAATGATGCAAGCAGAGCAAGAAGCTATTAATCGTGATTGTCATCAAGCTTATGTTGATACATTTGATTATCAAGCTATTGATTTTTATAAGAGGATGGGGTACGGAGAGTACGGACACCTAGATGGATACGCACATAATCACTCTCGTCACTATATGGCAAAGAGCTTAATTTAAAATATAATAAAGGTAGGGAAGGAACGACAAGATGCATAGATACACCGATAATGATTTAAATTATATAAACGCCTTAATTTGTTTTATGGAAAACTTAAACGAACCGTGGGGGATTAAAGATCTAGAATCAAAGCATATTTATATGAACAATCATGCCATCAGGTATACAAACACGCCTCCTAATTTTGACATTGAAGGTAGAAAAGATAATGAATTCCCCGCGGCCTGGGCGGAAATATCTGATGAGTTACAAGATCATGATAGATTAACAGAAAAAAGAAAACAAAACACAGCCATCATCGAAACACACTACTGGAACGGAGAACAGTCACTTAGACCATATATAAGTAATAAAACGCCACTCTTTAATAAAAACGGAAGGTGTTTGGGAACGGCTTGGACTTCAAGAGAGATAACAATGTTGTCACCAATTGAATTGATAAATAAAAAAACACCATCTGTATTAGTTACGGATATAAAACAGAATATATTCACCAAAAAAGAGTTAGATGTTATCTTTTGGTCACAACAAAAACTTAGCTCTAAAGAAATATCTAGGTTTGTCGGAGTTTCTCATAGAACAGTTGAAAATAAGCTTCAAGGGATATACAACAAAATAGGTATAAACTCAGTGTCGCAATTAATAGAACACTGTAAGGAAAAAGGGTGGGATAAATATATACCGCCAGATTTATTGAAGAAAGGTGTTGTTTTTTGTTAAATTTTTTGGAGTAACGAACAATGGCATTATTGAATGATTATCCTGTGAGTCGTGTTCCTATAAATAGGAGATTACCATTTTTCAGCATAGCTATAGTTCACATGGGTATGCTAACCGCGCTGGATCAGTTTATGTTAGGAGCCGTATTGGGTCATTCCATGACATTTACTGATGCATATATCTCTATTTTTATTGGAAGTTTGATCTTTGGTGTTGTTACTGTCGGCCTTGGGTTGGCAGGAATGAGAGAAGGCCTGTCTGGTAGCCTATTGGCTAGATGGTGTGGTTTTGGACGTATTGGATCAGCCTTAATTGGTATAGTTATCGCTATAAGTTTACTTGGCTGGTTTGGTGTGCAAAATGCCGTTTTCGCAAAAGGATTGAATTATGCAATGGGTGATTTTTTTGGATTTGGCTTATCTGCTATAATTTCAGGAGCAGTAATTACAACTTTGGTTTCATTTGGTTTTAATGGATTAAAAATGGCAGCCAAATTAGCTGTCCCCATGTTTATTTTAGTTGTTGGATACATTTCAATAATGACATTGAAGGGACAAGAACTGCCGAAATTATTTTTAAATTATTCCAATGGTAGTCCTATTAGTATTAGTGAGGGAATTACCATGGTCATTGGTGGTAGTATTGTTGCTAGCCTAATAACTCCCGACATGACCCGTTATTGCAAAAATGGACATCATGTTTTTTGGATGACGATTGTTTCTATTATTATCGGTGAATTTATTGTTAATGGTGTAGCAATATTAATATCCAGAGCACTGAACACTTCCGATGTGGTTACGATAATGGCAAAAACCGCAGGTGGCCTTGGATTGTTAACGGTCGTTTTATCAACATTAAGAATAAATGATATCAACCTTTATTCATCTTCACTAGGTATCGCTAATGCATTAGAAAGTATAACCGGAAAGAAAATAAGATATACTTGGATAACTATTTTTATTGGCTTGACAGGAACAATATTATCAGCCGTAGGCATCTTAGAGAAATTCATCGATTTCCTTAATTTTCTTGGGATATTATTCCCCCCAATTATAGGGATAATGTTAGTCGATTATTATATTCTACGCTCCCAGCGTGACTTGCTTGATGTTACTAAAATGAATGAAACATTGCCTGATCATAACTCAACCCCATCCATAAAATGGACTGCTATGTTAGCATGGTTAACGGGTGGGGTGGTAGGATTTACTGTAGAGTATGGAATATCATCACTTAATTCACTATTGATTTCAAGTTTTTTTTACTGGATAACAAATACATTTCTTCGTTTAAAAAACACTTCTCGACTTATAAAGAGTTGACAGTTTATTTTGCTTTGTTGAATAAATCAGGCCAAAATATTACCAAGCCTGATTTATTCAGAAAAAATTTCCTAGATGTATCTTCGCGCCATTTTAAAGACAAAACAAATTACAAAAATAACTTATTCGTAAATAACGTTCACATTACAGTTATTATTTTTGCCATCATGTTTATTAATCACCAAGCCAATAATGTTAGCCAAATACCTGATGGTAACAAAATTAAATAACGACTGTAATTCATTCAACGTGTTTTTTTCATACTTTTTTGCCGCATTAGAAAAATGACTGTTAACAGAGTGTATGCTAATGTTTAATTCTAGCGCTATCTCCTTCCGACTGAGCCCAGAACATGACATTAACAATAGCTGAATCTCTCTTTCCGATAATTTATTCAAAAGCTCATTGTATGGAATGAAATTATCAATTTTAAAATAACTCATTTGTTACTCCGACTACACTAATTAACACAATTCAAAACCAGCTTGTATTTAATTCCTGACTTGGAATTGAATTTAAGTAATAAGGAGTAAGAGAAAAATTAACACTCCACCATCTACAGGAAACATTAATAATTTACGTGATAAAGAAGAAATTTTACAACCTAATTTTTCTTTACATCGTCCTACAAAGAACAATCTAGCTTTGCTATTCCCATATTCTTCTTGTTTACCAGTTTTCATATTGATGAATGACAGCAGCGTAAGACAATTGACACGAGGTATATTCTGGTCGCTATCGACGACATCAAGGCCGAAGCCGAACTCAACATCAAGCGTGTTAAAAACGGCTAGAGGTATCTGCCTGAAATTTTTTTTCTCTATGGAGGCTTTGGTGCTATAGATGCTCATTTAGCACCTCCCACCAAAGAAAAGACCGCAATCTTGCGTACAAGAGGACAAACACGGTACAGCAGGGTGGAATGTTGGGATGTGAGCGCAAATTGAGCAAATGCACTCTGGCTGATAGGTTGTACTTTTAATGCGTGTGCGGACGCTGTACTATTTTCCATAGCTCAAATCCTAGTGTGTTTAGGTTTTGGGTTAGCGCTATGTTCGTGCTGAAACACGAACATAGCGCGGATGTTTTTCACTTCTTATTTTACACTCTATTCCACAGAAATAAAACACCAAACGCTTTCATCTTAGCGTATTATTTCCCCTCTACGACAACATCACGACAACCCATAAAATAACCTACAGTGATTTTTATATTATTCACATAACATTATGTCACTTTATTTTATTATTACATTAGTACCATCTTCTAATGTGGTCGCCAGGTGTTTTTGTTAACCCTGGGCTTATGCTCAGGACGCACCGTATCAACAGCGCGATTTTTGATTTCTTGGCCATACAGCTGACGCCAGAACGCATCATCCATTCCCCTGTTCTGCGCCCCTGGAGAGGCAACAGGCGTCTCAGCAGGTTTATCATCATTTCTCTTAACCCGTTGACGCGGCTCTGTCACCCATAACGGCTTGTCACTTCCCTCATTAAACCAGGGCACCATATGGCAGGCCGATTTCACAAATTCTGAATCACCCCGGATAAATTAGAGTCTATACTTTAAAAGTGGAGGTCTCTATGACAACGACCAAACGTTACTCTCCGGAAGTCCGTGAACGGGCAGTTAATCTAGTGCTGGAAACTCAGCATGAGCA
>NZ_FRDB01000179.1 GCF_900143145.1 Candidatus Sodalis sp. SoCistrobi | reverse complement strand
AATATGTCACCAGGGTTTAATCTGACGTACAAGCTGTAAGCTTAAGGCAGAGTACAAACTCACCGGTAACATCCCAATGATCAGTTGGGGATCATTAACCTTTGAAAGTCAATGATCAAGATATAAGGGTAGCAAACCGGTGAAAAACCTGGACGCGATTCCCAAGGATTTCAAAGAACCGGATCCCTATTTGGATGAGTCGGTGCACATTGCGCTGGATCTCGCACATGCCGAGGCCAGCCAACCCGCCGCACCTCCGGCGGGGTAACCGGCTCACCAGCCAACCCGCCGCACCTCCGGCGGGGTAACAGACTCACCAGGGCGCCGACACCGGCGCCCTTTTTTACGCCGTGCGTCAGGGAAGAAAGCAAAAAGTTTAACAAAATGTAAAGTTATGTCTTTTTAGCGACTTATCGCCGCCTAATGCTTGAAAATCGCCGGCGAGACCCTAGATTAACGTTACGCACTAAGCGTGATAATTTCTGAGGAACCTGACATTTTATGATGCGTATCGCTCTCTTCCTGCTCACTAACCTGGCGGTGATGGTGGTGTTCGGTATTGTACTGAGCCTCACCGGGATCCAGTCCTCCAGTGCAGCCGGATTAATGATTATGGCCGGGCTGTTCGGTTTCGGCGGAGCTTTCGTTTCGCTGTTAATGTCAAAATCCATGGCGCTGCGCTCGGTCGGCGGCGAAGTGATTGAGCAGCCGCGCAATGAAACCGAACGCTGGCTACTCAATACCGTGCGCCAGCAGGCGCAGCAGGCCAACATCGCCATGCCGCAGGTGGCCTTATACCACGCCCCCGATATTAACGCTTTCGCCACCGGCGCCCGGCGCGATGCTTCGCTGGTGGCCGTTAGCACCGGTTTGCTGCAGAATATGAATCGCGACGAGGCCGAGGCGGTGATCGCGCACGAAATCAGCCATATCGCCAATGGCGATATGGTGACCATGACCCTGATCCAGGGCGTGGTAAATACCTTCGTTATTTTTGTCTCGCGTATTCTGGCGGAGCTGGCGGCGGGCTTTATGTCGTCGAACCGAGACGAAGGGGAAAGCGGTAACGGTAATCCGCTGGTGTATTTCGCCGTTTCCATGGTGTTGGAGCTGGTGTTTGGCGTGTTGGCGAGCATTATCACCCTGTGGTTCTCGCGCCACCGCGAATTCCACGCCGACGCCGGTTCGGCCAGATTGGTGGGACGCGAGAAAATGATCGCGGCGCTGCAGCGGCTGAAAACCAGCTATGAACCCCAGGAAGCTAGCAGCATGATGGCCTTCTGCATTAACGGCCGCAACAAGAGCTTCAGCGAATTGTTCATGTCGCACCCGCCGCTGGATAAACGCATTGAAGCGCTGCGTTCCGGCGCTTATCTGCAATAAGGCGCACCGTCGGGGCATCGCATTCGCGCCGGCCGGCGGCGCCTTTAAGACTCAGGCGCTGGCCGGTAATGCGCTTAATACTCTGGCGACGGTCGCTAATACCCACAATAATCGGGCGCCGGCAAGATCCCAGCGCTGGCCTTAAAGCCCCCGGCGCTGGCCGGTAAACCCTGCGGCGAAGCCCTGGCGTGGCGGGCAGCCAGAGCCTCCCCTTGGCAAGGGGGGCCTCCCCTCGGCAAGGGGCTCTTTTTTTGCCCGGTGCCGCCATCTTACCCTGCGCCATCGGCGCCGTGCTTATTTCCCCACCGCTTGCTGCGGGTTCACTTGCGTCATACGCAGCGAACTGACCAGCGCGGCACCGGTGGTTTGACCAAACAGGCGGGCGGTACCCAACATGCCGCTGGCGCCGCCGCTGCGATTACGCGGTGCCGAGGTGATAATGGTGTGGTTATTAGGCGACTGAAACAGGCCGAAACCGGCGCCGCACAGCATCATGCGCCAGATAATCTCGCCGTCGCTCGGCGCGGCCGGCAGCCAGGCCAGCGAAAAGAGACCCAGGGCGAACAGACCCATACCGATGCCCCCCAATAGCCCCGCGTGCACCCGGCCGATAAGGGCGCCGGCCAGCGGGGCGAAGACCATGGTCGCCAGCGGCCAGGGCGTCAGCAGCAGGCCGGTGGCGACCTCTGTCCGGCCCAGTACGCTTTGCAGATAGAAGGGCAGCGAGACCATTGCCAACATTTGGGCGCTAAAAGAGCAAATAGAGGTACACATAGACAGGGAGAACAGAGGAATGCGCAGCAAATCCACCGGCAGCAGCGGCCAGCGTTGACGTAACTGCTGGCGGACGAACAAGGTACCCACCACCAGGGCCAGACAGAGCTCGATGGCAATCCAGCGGCCGTTGACCTGTTGGGCAAAGCCGCTCAGCGCGGAAAGCAGCAGGCCGAAGGTCAGGGCATTCATCAGCGCACTGGCGGCATTGAACCGCTGGCCGCTGTTTTTTTGCGGGTTGACCGGCAGGTAACGGTGTCCCAACCAAAGGGCGAACAGGCCGATAGGCACATTGATCGCGAATAGCCACTGCCAGCTGGCAACAGACAGAACACCGGCCGCCACCGTAGGCCCGGCCGCGGTGGACACGGCTACCATCAGCGTATTAATGGCCATACCGCGCCCGAGAATACGCTGCGGGTAAATAATGCGGATCAGTGCGCCATTGATACTCATCACCGCCGCAGCGCCCAACCCCTGTAGCACGCGGGCGCCAATCAACATCCACAGGCTGTCTGATAATGCGCAAAGCAAAGACATGACGCTGAACACCGCCAGACCACACTGATAGACGCGACGGTAGCCGTAAATATCGCCCAGGCTGGCGAAGGAGAGCAAGGAGACGATTATCGCCAATTGATAGGCATTGACGACCCAAATCGAGGCCGCCGGACTGGCGTGAAGCTCTCGGGCGATAGTAGGCAAGGCGACGTTGGCGATGGCACCATCCAGGACCGCAATGGAGACGCTCAATACAATCGTTAGAATGGCTCCGTAGCGCTGCGGCAGGGGAAGGCCGTCGTGGTCGATGTGGGTCATTAAGGTTCGTTCATCCGTAAAAGCCTTTACTGTAACACTTTTGTTGCAATCGGCGAGCTGCGTTTCGCGCGGGAAATGTAATAAATACTAACTAACGGCCCCTGGCGGGCCAACCCTCATTGCGCTGGCGCCGGCCTTGCCATTATACTAAAAATCATGTTCTATTTTTTTTAAAACACACAACTCCCTGTATAGGATACCTATTAACATGGCGATAGCAGAAGTCGACCGGCAACCCGATTCGGTGTCGTCGGTATTAAAAGTGTTTGGCATTCTCCAGGCGCTGGGGGAAGAGCGAGAAATTGGTATTACCGAGCTATCGCAGCGGGTCATGATGTCCAAAAGTACGGTCTACCGTTTCCTGCAAACGATGAAATCCCTGGGCTATGTGGCGCAGGAGGGGGAGTCGGAAAAATATTCATTAACGCTAAAATTATTTGAGTTGGGTGCGAAAGCGCTGCAAAACGTCGATTTGATACGTATCGCCGATATCCAGATGCGGGTATTGTCCAACCTGACGCGTGAAACCATTCATCTCGGCGCTTTGGATGAAGACAGCATCGTCTATATCCACAAGATCGACTCGTTGTACAATTTACGCATGTATTCCCGCGTCGGCCGCCGCAATCCGCTCTACAGCACCGCTATCGGCAAAGTGCTGCTCGCCTGGCGCGAGGCCTCCGAGGCGCGCGACATTCTGGCCGATGTGGTCTTTACCCGCAGCACGTCGCGCACCGCCGGCAGTCGTGAGGCGCTACTGCCGGAACTGGAGCAAGTACGCGCGCAGGGCTTTGGCGAGGATAACGAGGAGCAGGAAGAGGGGCTGCGCTGCATCGCGGTGCCGATTTTTGACCGCTTTGGCGTCGTCATTGCCGGCCTGAGCATTTCGTTTCCTACTATTCGTTTCTCGGAAGACGCCAAAAACGATTACGTCAAAATGCTGCACGACGCGGCGCGCACGATCTCCCGCCAAATAGGCTATCGCGACTATCCGTTTTAACGCCCCGTTGACTGAGCCGGGTTATCGCACCCGGTTCGGATGCTGACGCATAAAGGAAAAAATATGACACAACCCTTTACTGAAAACCAGGAACTGGTGTCCGATTTAGTCGCCTGCCAGCTGGTGATAAAACAGATCCTAGACGTTATCGATATCATCGCGCCGGCGGAGGTACGTGATAAAATGTCCGCGCAACTGAAAAACATCGATTTTAGCACCCATCCGGCCGCGCGTGATGCCATCACGCGGCGCGCGATTGAGAAAGCTATCGCCCTTATCGACATGAAGTTTGATCGTTCCACCCCGCATTAATCGCCGTCTCCCGGTCGCGTTCAGCCTAGTGATGCGACCATCTCGATTTACCCATGCATTTTCTTACTTAAAAATCATTTCATTGGAAACTAATTAAGGTGCTGTTATCTGCGGTTTAAGTTTTAGTAGATAACATTAGTGCATTAGGCATTTCAGGAATAGGGTTTTGAAAAGAGGCACAACGGTCAAAATAGTCGCGATTCTGCTGCTCTGCCTGGCGCTGTGGCTGTCGGCGCTGAATAGCTTTTGTGACCAGGGAGGGGATTTTTTCAGCGGCCTATGCCTGGTCACCAAATGGATGCCTTGGTAACGTCTGTTAACAGGCAAATTTTGTCAGCAGGGTACTAAGTCGGCCATGGAGTGATAAGATAGCCACTGGTTTAATGAGTGGCAGGTCAGTTCATGAATGAGTTGGGAGATAGCAGCCTGAATATTGCCGTCGCCGTGGCGTCCGTCGCGGTATTCGTTATTGTGCTGGCGGTGTGGTTTTTCCTTAACCGCGCCAGCGTCAAAGCGAACGAGCAGATAGCTTTGCTCACCGAGCTTCTGGAGCAGCAGAAACAGCAAACCGCACTGCTAATGAAGCTCACCCGGGGGGAACCGCCGAACCCGGCCGTGCCTCCTGTCCCCGGCGAGCCCGTCATGTTTAAAGATTTTATCGCTGAACGCTAATACCCCAACGCGCGTTAACCCCTTAACCGGCATAGGGACGGTGGGCTATCCCTTTGCGTTGTCCGTCCTTGACAGGGAGAGTGCATAAGACCATGAGTAAGCGCAACCGCTGGTATGATCCTGCCAGACGCCACCATACGCCGACCGGCTTCACCAATCCTGACGTCTCCCTGCGCGATCCGGGGGCGCTTAAACGCTGGCGGGAAGAGCGCAAGGGTTGCCGCGGCCGCCTGGCGAGGGTTATGAAGGTTTTATTCGCCAATGGTGGCAAAAAGCCGACTTCAGCGGTCAGGAAGACGCCGTATGGTGGCTTGGCCACGCCTGCCTGTTGCTGCGGGTGGCGGGGCGACATATTCTTATCGATCCGGCGCTGGGCAACCGCGCCTCCCCGCTGCCGTTTGCCGGACCCGTGCGCAAAACACCGTTGGCGGCGAGTCTCGCCGAATTGCCGGCCATCGATTGGGTTTTGTATTCGCATAACCACTATGATCACCTTGATCGCGGCACACTGCGGCGGCTGTTAAAGCGCTTTCCCGCGTTACGGGTCGCTGCGCCTTTGGGCATGGGGGACTGGTTGCGCCGTCATGGCGTTAAACACGTCGACGAATGCGACTGGTGGGACGCGCTTACGCTTACGGAATTTTCACTGCACTGCACGCCGGCCCGTCACTGGAGCATGCGCACGCTATGGGACCGCAACCAGAGTCTGTGGTGCGGCTGGGTGGTATCGACATCGCAATGGCGGTTCTTGAATCACCCCGGATAAATTAGAGTCTATACTTTAAAAGTGGAGGTCTCTATGACAACGACCAAACGTTACTCTCCGGAAGTCCGTGAACGGGCAGTTAATCTAGTGCTGGAAACTCAGCATGAGCA
>NZ_FRDB01000082.1 GCF_900143145.1 Candidatus Sodalis sp. SoCistrobi | reverse complement strand
CGGCGACTCCTACGATAATGCGATGGCAGAGAGTATCAACGGGTTGTACAAAACGGAGGTTATCCACCGCGGGAGCTGGAAAAACCGGACGGAAGTGGAGTTGGCCACGCTGGACTGGGTGGACTGGTACAACAACAGAAGGCTGCTCGGGCGGCTGGGTTACATCCCTCCTACTGAAGCCGAAATGAACTATTACGCTTTGCAATTAGCATCAGAGGAAGCGGCGTAGTATTGCCAAAATTACTCTCTAATAAACTCGGGGTTATTCAGAAGCGCTTGAGAGCGTCATCGCTATGGCGATGCCTGAACCGCGTAATCCCGTGGGCTCATCCCCCACCTTTGACGTGGCACATTCCAGCGGCGCGGTGCGCCCGGCGGCTCCCCCTTGGTCGGAAATGATGCAACATATCACGCTACATTACCCACGCATCCAGTATGAAAACTTTATCGGCGACGAGCGCTGGATAGCCATGAATCACGTTCAGACCCGGGCCATGACGGAAGAGTTTTTTACACATTATTTTGATCCGCTGCTGTATGACATCTTTTCCACTGTCGATCGCGGACAGGGTATCCCCCTGCCAACATTACTGGACCACATTCATATGCGGCTGGCGAAGGAAACGGCGGAATTAAGCAAGTTGACCGCACTTCTCAATATTGGCCTGATGGACGGCTATCGGCGGCAGATAATTGAAATCCGCCACACGCTAGCAGCCACATTTCCTGCCGCGCTCGTAAACCCCGCCCCCACATTGACCACCGCTACCGGGCACGCCACTGCGTCCCCGCCAGGCAACGCACGGGCGCAACCCCGCTTAGCCTCCCCGGCGGCGAATGAGGCCACGGCCGGCCCAGACCACGCGACAAACGAACAATACTCTGATACCGACTGGCGCCTGGAGCGGATTACCAGCCAACCTCTACATCAAGCGCTGAGGGCCCATTTTCTGCAGCGCCATACGGCAACGGCCGCGCCCTTGCGCCTTTCACCGCGCTTCCAGGCGCTGTGGACGGCAGCCTGCGGCCTGGTAGACCGGGCGATCGCGGATGACGACGTCCAAACCTATTTTATGCAACACGACAGCGCCCGCAGCTATCTTAGTCGTTACACCACGTCGCTGTACCAAACTTGGGTAAAGGATATCGACGATAGCGACGACCCGCTGTATGACAAAGCGAGCCCGGATTTCACCGTGTTGTTTTCCCCGCACTCAGGGCCGCACGATATGAAATATAGGCAATCCGTCACCGAAACATTGGCGACGCTTGTGATTTATGAACACCTTCGGCCAGATTTGGTGCGATGGCAAAACAGCGCCAACGCCGCACAGCTGACGCTTGCCCCCGCCGTGCTTGATGAGTTGATGGCTACGCTGCGGGCGCTACCCGCTACGTCGAACTGACGCGCTAAGCGCGAGTACCGGCTCTCGACGGCTTGCGCATGCCTGTCAACGCTTCTCGGCGCGGAACGCCACGCTAGATTGCCGCCTCTGCCGCAGGCGCCGCTTGGGCTTCCCTTTGCCCATAGCTTAGGTGTTGGGCATATCGGTTGAACAGGGGGAAATGATTGGCAAATGACCCGTTTCAAGCCCCGGTGATGGTGATGATGATGATGATGAGCGTCAGCGTACCGGTTTAAAGCGCCGGCGGCGCAGTGTGCGCCAGACAAAAAAAAGCCAGCACCCTGCTGTTCCAGCGATACACCGTCTCGCCGCTCTGCCAATTGTTCGCCGGGAAATTGCGGTTGAGATCCACGCCCCAGGCGTTGGCGCGCAGGCCGAACCGGCAGCCGTCTGGATTCACGGCCAATACGAGGTGATGGCGCAGCGCGCCCGCTTCGATGGTGCGTAGAGCGCAGGAAAGCGCGGTGACGCTGGCGGTTTCATCGCCGTGCGTGCCGGCGATAATCAGCCCGCTGTCGGCCGCCGGCATTGCCGCGGGGTGATAAAGCAGCGGCGCACCCAGCACCGATGTGCCATAAGATTTTCCTAACGACGGCAAAGCGCCGCGCTGAGATCGGGGCCGAAAGGGTTGCATACTGTTTCCCGCCAGAAAATAATCAGTTACATTAACTGCGATCACTTTACCGAAAAATTTCCCGCAGTGTTAGTTTCCGCAGAGTATTTTGCCTGAACGCCGATGGGGTTAGCCCGGAATCGGCCATAACGCTAAGGAACAGTCTATGCCGCGTTTCCCGTTTGCAGTTTTCGCCCTCCTGCTGGCCGCCGTTAGCGGCAACCCGCACGCCGCCACTGTACCGCCCGGTACCACGCTTGCAGAGGTGCAACATGTCGTACGCCACATCAAAGACGAGCCTTCCTCACTGGATCCGATGAAAGCCGTCGGGCTGGTGGAAGCGCAGGTCGACCGCGATCTGTTTGAAGGACTGGTTAATCAGGACGCTACGGGCAAGGCTATTCCCGGCGTGGCGCTGAGCTGGCAGACCAGCGATAACCAGAATTTTGTCTTCCATTTGCGGCGTGACGCGCGCTGGTCGAACGGCCAACCGGTGACGGCGCAAGATTTTGTTTACAGCTGGCGCCGGCTGGTTGATCCTGCCAATCATTCCACCTTTTCCTGGTTTGCCGAACTTGCGGGTCTGAAGAACGCCGGTGACATAATCGCCGGCAAATTGCCCGCAGATCAATTGGGCGTCAGCGCCCCGGACGAATACACGCTGAAAGTGGCGCTGGATAAACCGGTGCCGTATTTCGTCAGCCTGACCGCCAATTTCAGACTGTTCCCGGTGAATCGCGCCACGGTTGAGCGCTACGGTCAGGAGTGGACGCGTGTCGGCAATCTGGTGGGTAATGGCGCGTTTGTTCTCAGTCAGCGAGTGGTCAATGAGAAACTGGTCCTTACCCCTAATCCACATTACTGGGATCATAAACATACCGTGCTAACACAGGTCACCTTTGTGCCGATTAGCGCCGAATCTGCCGCGCTGAACCGCTATATGGCCAACGATATCGACATCACCGAATCGTTTCCCAAAGACCGCTACCGGCAGTTGCTGCAACAGATCCCCGATCAGGTGTACACGCCGGACCAGCTGGGAACCTATTATTATGCTTTCAATACCCGGCGGGGAACCACACAGGACGTCCGGGTGCGTAAGGCGCTGTCTTACGCCATCGACCGACGTATCATTGCCGGCAAAGTCGTGGGCTCTGGCGAAAAGCCGGCCTGGCATTTTACCCCAGATGTCACGGTCGGCTTCACGCCCGCGGCCGGTTATCTGCAGCAGCATAGCCAGCAAGAGCTGGATGCCCAGGCGCGGACCCTGATGCAAGCCGCCGGCTATGGACCGGATAAACCGTTGACGCTTACCCTGTTATATAACACCTCGGAAAGTAATCAGAAAATCGCTATCGCGGTGGCATCGATGTGGAAAAAAACGCTGGGCGTCAATGTCAAATTGGTCAATCAAGAGTGGAAAACCTATATCGATAGCCGCAATACCGGTAACTTTGACGTGGTGCGCGCTTCGTGGATCGGCGATTACAACGAGCCTTCCACCTTTTTGTCGCTGCTGACCTCAACCCATAGCGGTAACATCGCCAAATTTAGCGATCCCGCTTACGATCAGCTGCTGCAGCAGGCCAGTCGGGAAACGCAACCGCAGCGGTTGAGCGAGGATTACAATAAAGCGGAGGCCATGATTGCCGATCAGGCGCCCATTGCGCCCATTTATCAATTCACCAACGGCCGCCTGATAAAGCCCTGGCTGAAAGGGTATCCCATTACCAATCCAGAAGACGTGGCTTACAGCCAAACGCTATATGTGTTGAAACATTAATTTTCAAGCACAGGCACTGCGCCGTGACGTCGGCGCAGTGCCTGTGCGGGGCGGTGGCTTAACCTCTCGCCTGCCGGCGTCGATACGGCGTTGGCGGCGCGACACATTTTAGGCGCTGTGCTGCCACAGGTGATGCTCACTTCCGACATTGGCACCCGCGCAAGCGGTCAAAGTATGATAAGCCATCCGCTATCAGCCACACGCTATTAGCCGCCGGCTATCAGCTACCCGCCATTAGCTACCCGCTATCAGCTATCAGCTATCTGCCATTAGCCACCCGCCACCCGCTATCAGCCATCGGCTATTAGCTATCTGCTATTTGCCACCCGCTATCAGCCATCGGCTATCAGCTACCTGCCATTAGCCACCCGCTATCAGCCGCCGGCTATCAGCTACCTGCCATTAGCCACCCGCTATCAGCCATCGGCCATTAGCTATCTGCTATTTGCCACCCGCTATCAGCCATCGGCTATCAGCTACTTGCCATTAGCCACCCGCTATCAGCCGCCGGCTATCAGCTACCTGCCATTAGCCACCCGCTATCAGCCATCGGCCATTAGCTATCTGCTATTACCACCTGCTATTAGCCACCCGCCATCCGTCAACCGCGGTCGGCCGGCCTGGGAAAATTCCGTATCATTTACCCTAGCCGCTGCCGCAGGCGCTTGTTAATCTGGACAGGTCACAGGTAGAAAAGGGGATTCATGCGCCCTTCTTATAGGTTGCGGCTTGATATTATTTAAACAGCTCACGGCGAATGCCATAGACAAGAATAAACGTAATAGGTATGCATACCAGCAGCGAATACACCACTTTGAACAGATAGTTTGACAAGATGTATTGCATCATTTCGCCAAGCGTCATGCGGGTGGCGAAGAACATCATGATCCAGATTATCGAGTAAAGAAATTGCCCTATCAGAGTGGACACCAGGCAGCGAAACACCAGATAGTGACCATTGCACAGCTCCTTGAAGCGTGAATAGATATAGTTGTTTGCGTTATCCGCAGTCAGTAGGCAGATAAAATTAATAAAGAACAGCCAGGGCAGCGGGCTGAACGTTGCCAAATAATGCGTTGTCTGTTCAGGGTTTTCCCCCGGCAATTGCAGGCTGAGCCAAATCCCCCCCCGCGGCCAGCAGCAGCGCGCTGGCGCAAATCAGTACCGTATTGCGCGCGTGCCTGCGGCCGAAGATTTCGTTGATGGTATCCAGAAAGGCGAAGGAGAGGGGGAAAATCAGAATACCGCCGGGCTGCAGCACGCTGAACACCGAGATGGTATTGGGCGACAGAGGAATGGCTATAAGCAGCGACGAGACGAATAAAGTGAGCAGTACAATGAATATAGTGAACTCTTTATAGCGGTTCAGATCCAGCGGGCTTAACGAGCATGAAACCAGGATGGTATGACGATCGTTGGCGGAAAAAAAATCGATGAGATGATTTCTGACCAGGCTGTCGGCGCTATCGCGAAAGATATGGCCTCCTTTTTTTACCCGGCAACTAATATTGTTGTTAGTTATTTTTTCTAAAATCATTTCGCCCATTCCTTTATTCAATATAATCAAAAAAAGCCACGATCCTGCCCAGTACCACAACCACACAACTGTTCATATCAGGCACCTGGGGCGTAAGATGAATCCAGCGAATTGACGTAATATCATCGATACGCGTTGAGAGGGTTAACGTGCTGCCGACGCGCAGCAAAAAAAGCCCGCTGCCTTTGAGTTTTTCATTAATCACGGCTAAGGTTGAATTTGCAAATATATCATTAGGTGGTATTTGCACGCCGTAGAGACTCTCAGAATGCGGTAACAGCGCTATCTCGGGCAAGTGAATGATTTTTATATAACGTTTTTTCTGATCATTGTGTACAAATTTATACAACGGCACTTCAACCAAATGCTTATTATCATCAATGTTGGGGTCGCCATAGCCGTTAAGCAGCCACTCAGGCCGCACGCGCAGCGCCTCAGCAATGCTGATGAGATGTTTGTGAGTGCGAGCAATATAGCCGGATAATAAATTTGACACATAACCATTTGACACGCCTATTATCCGTGCCAGCTCAGCGGCGTTAAACCCGCGGGCAAAAAGGGCTTCTTTTAAACGATCATTAAATTGTTCCGTCATAAATGGGACCACCGATTAAACAGTTTATAGTAATAATGTTGTTAGGCGAAGAGAATAAACCTTGTCATGCCCTTGACAGTTTCAAAAAGTTTCATTAATTTCATCAGGCTTTATCGTTTCAATGACCATATGGCCGCAGTAAAACGATAACATTCGGACGCGTGCATTAGAATAAATAAAATTAAACAAATACTAATTCACTTATTCAATAATAAGGGTTAATTGAGCTTGGGGCGATAGTCATTCACCGTGATTATTCTATTAAACGAGCGACGACTTTCAATCTATTATTTTAACGATACCTTCCGGGGCGTCTGCCGGCCGGCGACAATGCGCCTTATCCGTGCGGAGGTGGGCGCGCCCTCCGGTCTGTTATTACGGTCCCACTTTGACAATTCAGGAGTAAGCTGCCATGGCGATTGCAATCTATATCCATTTTCTCCGCCGCTGTGTCGTTTGGCCAAGCCGCATGCGCGGCGGCGATAATCACGTCCTGCGCCTGTTGGCGCCAGCGTCTGCCCGGCGCGCTATTTTGCGCGGGTATTCGGCGCAGCCGGCAGGGGGCATCTGACGTTACCCCCCCCGTTTTACACGGGTGTACGGCCCGCAGGGGAAACACGGGCCGCGGATAAGGTGGCGATGTGAGCGTAGGGAGGTTTGCTATGGATAAGCGATTGCCGGCGCTGATTGACCTGATGGTCGCCAGGAAAGTGCGTTTTTTTTCACCCCCGACGGGATTTTAGTGGTAAGAGGCCATCTGGATTTACGCGGCAGCGGAATCGACTTGCTGCCGGACCGCCTGGTGGTGGCCGGCTCTTTACTGCTAACCGGCTGTCCCATCGGGCATTTACCCGACATGCTCAGCGTAGGAGAGGTGCTGGATTTGAAAGATACGCTGATAACGGCGTTGCCTCCAGGGTTGGCCGTCGGCGGCCCCTTGTTTCTGGAAAATACGCCGCTGCGTGAGCTGGCGGCCCACAGCCATTTTGAGGATTCCCTCGATTTGGAAAGTACGCCTATCGCCGCGCTGCCCAGTGAATTAAAGGTGAACGGTTATCTCAATATTCGCGGGACCACGATAGACCACCTGCCGCCGGATTTGCAGCTGGCCGGCCCTTTACTGCTGGATGCCCATCGCATTCGCAGCCCGCTGGCCTGGCCGCCGTGTGACGCTGCCATCGTGGCAACCGGAGGCAGGAGATGAGAGGGACGCGGCGGAAGAAGACGTCCATCTGGTCATTTTCGCCGTGCGGTTGGCGGGCGAGATTAAAATCTCCGCCGGCGGTTTTTACGGCAGCCCGGCGGCGCTGGTCCGCAGTGGTATCGGCGCTCCGCTACTGCCGGCGGCGCAGGATTGCCTGCGCGAGCTGTCAGGACGGGAGGCGACCTTATCATCCTGATCTCACCGTGTGAAAACGGTTATACTGGAGCCTACTCATGTTTAGCAAAGGTGCGGGATGTTGGATCTGTCAGAGGGGAATACGCTTAATTTTTCTGAAATCGTTTACGCCGGGCAGCTTGACGGCCAGGGTGGGGTGATCCCGATTGAGGATAAAGCGATCGCGGATTGCGGTGGTACTTGCTGGCTCCATTTGGACGTGGAACACCAAGGCAGTGCCGACTGGCTCAGCCGTTCACCCTTAATCCCCGATCCGGTGCGCGAAGCCCTGGCCGGCAACAGCACCCGCCCGCGCGTGACCCGTCTTGGTGAAGGTGCGTTAGTGGTGTTGCGCAGCGTCAATTTCGCCAATCAGGCCCGTGCCGATGAGCTGATTGTGCTGCGTATCTTCATTACTGGCCGGTTGATTGTCACCACGCGTCGCCAGCCGATCCAGGCGGTGGAAGAGGTGCTTGACGATTTACAGAAAAAGCAGGGGCCGAAGGATAGCGGCAGTTGGCTGGTGGCGATGAGCGACGTGCTCACAGACCATACCAGCGAATTCATAGAAGAATTGCATGATAAGATCATCGGCCTGGAAAACAGTCTGCTGGATCAGCAAATTCCGCCCCGCGGTCAGCTTTCGCACCTGCGCAAGCAACTGATTGTTCTGCGACGCTATATGACGCCGCAGCGGGATGTTTTTTCCCGGCTGGCCAGCGAGCACCTCCCCTGGATGACGGACGATGACCGCCGGCGGATGCAGGATATTGCCGATCGTCTCGGGCGCGGGCTGGACGACATCGACGGCGCCATTGCGCGTACCGCCGTGGTTGCCGATGAGATCAATTCCCTGATGGCGGAAGCCATTAACCGACGCAGTTATACCATGTCGCTTATGGCAATGATATTTTTGCCGACCACCTTCTTGACCGGGCTGTTTGGTGTAAATCTAGGCGGCATTCCGGGTAATACCGAGCGCTATGGGTTTGCGCTGTTTTGCCTGGTGTTAGTCATCGTGATCGGGGGTGTTGCCTGGTGGTTAAAGCAGCGCAGATGGTTGTAATTATCGGCGCGGTATAAGCGGATGAGGGGGCTTTTTGGCCCTAAAATTGAGCAATATCAATAATAGTGACGGCAATATGAGGCATGATCTCTTACGCAGGTGAATGCAACGTCAAGCGATGGGCGTTGCGCTCCATATTGCCTTACTTCCTTTTTTGAATTATTGCATAGCATATTTAATTCAGATGATGCCGGGTGAATAGCCCGGCATTTTTTTATCTGCGCCATCCATCACCCTGCGCCATCCATCACCCTGCGCCAGCGGCGGTAGTCGCGCCCGAATGGCCCGCCGCCCGCTTGTTATGACGCGTAATGCTTACTTTAAGAGAGCACGCCGTGAAAGCCATGGCGGCAGCCGGTGCAAGCCGGCCTTAAGCGTCACGCCGTTAGCGATGGCGCGTCAACCGGTGACGCATAGAGAGAGGGGAAGCACAATGATGAACCAGTCCTGCACGGCCCGCAGCGTAATTTTCCGCTACCGAATGAGCATTCCGACTGAGCCTATCCCCAATGATCCGATCCCGATCCCTGAACCGCCGCTGGAGCCGCCTTACAACCCTGACCCGCATCCCATTAACGATCCGCCGCCGCATCTTTTCTAATGCTGGCCAAAGGATGTCTTGCTGCAAGGGGATGCTTTGCTACAAGCGGATGTCTTGCTGCAAGGGGATGACAGGCGCGCCCGCAATGCGCGCCTGGGCTCTTCTAACGTATTGCGTTGCCGCGCAGGTGGGACCGGCTGAGGGGATTTAGCGCAGTTCCAGCACGTCCAATCGTCCTTCCGAGGCGGCAGGCAGGTCATCATCCATCAGATCTTGCCAGCCTGCCGGCTGCGCAGGGAAGGATTCACGATCAAAGGCGATATCGCCGCCGTCAACCACCGCGCTGTCCTGTGTCAATCCTTTAAAATCGAACAAGCGTGAGTCGCTGAGATGCGAAGGCACCACGTTTTGCATCGCACGAAACAGGGTTTCGCTGCGGCCGGGGTAGTGTTTATCCCAGTCACGCAACATATCGCCAATGACCTGGCGCTGCAGATTAGGCTGCGATCCGCACAGATTGCACGGAATAATGGGGAATTGCCGCGCCTGCGCGAAGCGGGCGATGTCCTTCTCGCGGCAGTATGCCAGGGGACGGATGACGATATGTTTGCCGTCGTCGCTCATAAGCTTGGGCGGCATCCCTTTTAACTTGCCGCCGTAGAACATATTCAGAAACAGGGTTTGCAGGATATCGTCCCGATGGTGGCCGAGCGTTATGCGCGTGGCGCCCAGTTCCGTGGCGGTGCGGTAAAGAATACCCCGGCGCAGGCGGGAGCACAGCGAGCAGGTGGTTTTGCCCTCGGGGATTTTGTCCTTGACGATGCGATAGGTGTCTTCGGTGACGATATGGTATTCCACTCCCTGCGCCGCCAGATATTCGGGCAGCACATGGGCCGGAAAGCCGGGTTGTTTCTGGTCAAGATTGACGGCGACCAAGGAGAAATTGACCGGCGCGCTTTGCTGCAAATTGCGCAGAATTTCAAGCAGGGTGTAGCTGTCCTTGCCGCCGGAGAGGCAGACCATAATGCGATCCCCCTCCTCAATCATGGCGTAATCGGCAATAGCTTGACCGACGTGGCGCCGCAGGCGCTTTTGAAGTTTATTCAGATTGTATTGCTGTTTTTGCATGACCACGGCGTTGTCTGCCTTCCTCATAACGTTGCACGCGCCAGATGCTTAACCTGCGCGGAATGACCGGCGTATGGTACGGATTGTACGCGAATATGCCAACATCGACAGGCAAAAATTTGCTTTACCGGGTGTTTTGTCCCACCCCCGTTGCCGGGCGGGCGACACGTGGAGCGCCAGCGTTCCTCCGCGGTGTGGGACCAACTTAAGGTATGAGCCGGCCATCGCCGCGCCTGTTTTCCCGCTTACCGCGTGCTGGGCTTCTCACCCTGGCCGTGGCGGAGATTAACATCAGCTCAGCAATTCTTTGCCCGCCTAAAACGGCTAAAACTGCAATTCCGCAGCGGTGCAAATGTTTCATCCACTGCGCGTAATCGTTATGTTAGCAGCACAGATTACCGCGTAGGAAGGTGTAACTCCGGGGTGATATCTCAGTTAATACGGTGGGATTGCCGCAGTGTAATGGCTCAGGCAACACGGCGGCATTACGCCCAACGGCGTGGCACATGCAAATAAACGTGGCCCGCTGTCATCCAAGAGAGCACGTATTCCGATCAACGTGGAGGGAACTATGTTCAAAGCAGTGACGCATCCAGCGGGTTTTTCAGGCCAGGCGCCTGCCAACGCAGCTAAACCCACCGCCAGGATGATTTTGAGCCGCGTCATTTCTGACGATATCAGCGCCGAGAAAAAATCAAAATGGCAAAAGGCCAAATATCATGCGCTGGTCAGGTTAATAGCGGTCAGTAACCATCATATCGGTGCGTTGGATTTACCGCATCTTGTGATAAATCAGGTGACCTTACCGCAAAAGTTTAATCTCACCGGCGCAAATTTGCGTCGCAGCGAATTCAAACAGGTCACCATGACGGCGGTGAATCTGAGCCAAAGCGATCTCAGCCACGCCAATATGACCCGCTGTCCTATGAAGCGGGCCAATCTGCGCCACGCCACGCTGTATTATACGCAGTTGGAAAATGCGCATCTGGAAGGCGCTGATTTACGCCATGCTAATTTGAGTCAGGCACAATTGGGCCATGCCGTGCTCAATAACGCCAAATTGCAGAACGCCTACTTTAACCTCACCAATTTGTATTGCGCCAAATTGAGGTATTTGGATCTAAGCGGCGCCCACCTCAAAAATGTTGATTTGAGCGGCGCTTGCCTCCGTCACGCCAATCTGCGCAATGCGGATTTGCGCAGCGCGAACCTACGCGGCACGTGTTTAAACAATGCCGATTTAAGCGGTGCGAAGTTAAATCCTGATAGCATGAGCGATATCAATTTTAGGTAATGACTCCAATAAGTAGAACATGTGTTTTTCGATGAAGGCTCCGATGACTTTTTCGTGGATCTCGACAGAGCGCGAGAAGCAAATCGTTTTACGCGCCAGTCGTTTAATGCGGGTACGGAGCGTCAGGTTATTGCGCTCTATACGTTGCGTGAAGATCTTGCCAGTCAGATGTTTCTGCTTCGGCACCTCTCTTGCATAGCTGCCCCAGTTGTCACTGGTAATCATGC
>NZ_FRDB01000311.1 GCF_900143145.1 Candidatus Sodalis sp. SoCistrobi | reverse complement strand
CGGCGACTCCTACGATAATGCGATGGCAGAGAGTATCAACGGGTTGTACAAAACGGAGGTTATCCACCGCGGGAGCTGGAAAAACCGGACGGAAGTGGAGTTGGCCACGCTGGACTGGGTGGACTGGGTGGACTGGGTGGACTGGTACAACAACAGAAGGCTGCTCGGGCGGCTGGGTTACATCCCTCCTACTGAAGCCGAAATGAACTATTACGCTTTGCAATTAGCATCAGAGGAAGCGGCGTAGTATTGCCAAAATTACTCTCTAATAAACTCGGGGTTATTCAGAATCCCGTGTCATTTTTCAGCGCCGTAAATGGCGATAGTACACGTCGGTTTCACTTCATTTACAACCCCACCGGCTGCCTATTTCAGCCCGCTAACCCTTGGCATATAAGTCGTTGCGGACTTGTGTATAACGAGGTGGCCTTATTTACCGTCGACCGCTACGGTAATCATCTTGGTCCGGCTGTTTTTTTGTCACGCAAGGGAAATCATTATGGCGAACGATCCCCAATATCAGGTCCTGTTGGACCGTATCGAAGCGCTCGAGGCGCGGGAACGTCAACTTACGGTGACGTCTCATGCCTATCAGATCGTGTTGACCACTATCCTGGGTAATTTGGATGTCCAAACCCGCGACCGGATCATTACCATGGTGGATGAAGCTCATGAAATCGCCTATTCCCAGGCGGTGAATCGCAGCGACCGGCAGCTCTCCGAGGTTATCAAAGGCGCGGATGAAGTGGTGCAGCGAATGTTCAACTATGCTCAGGGCAACCCGCATTCAGGGCTATAAGGATTTCGTCGGGGAAGACTGGCGCGGCCACCGTCGGACACCGCGCTGCCGGCTGCAGCGCGCTTGTTTTTTTACCCCTCCCTTCAGGCCGCCACGACGGTCCACCGCCTGCCTGACTACCGTTTGGGAAAGGCCGGCGGCTTTTTGGCCGCAAACTCCTCGCTTGTAAACGTTACCTATTCCATATTCGGCCCGGGCATGGATTTTACGCGTTGACTCAGGCAGCATATGGACCGTTTTATGCCGCCGGGATAAGCCCCAGCCTTTGGGGCTTTGGGCGGCGATATTGGCCGTTAAAGGATATGCTATGACCAGATTGACAGGGGTAATGCTGGCAACATTGATGTTGCTCGGGGGATGCGACGGCGCCACGCCATCGGATCAGGCGCCGCCTTGGCGCGCCGAAGGGAAAACCATGGGCACCTACTATCGCGTGTTGGTGGCGAACCCGCCCGCGGCAGCCCTGACGGGCCTGAACGACGCGATTGAGCAGCAATTGGCCGAGGATAATCACCAGATTTCCACTTGGCAAAACGATACCGTTTTATCGCAATTTAACCGTTATCGCGGCACCGACCCACAGCCGATTACCCCGGGCATGGCGGATATCATCTCTACCGCATTGCGTATTGGCGCGAAAACCGGCGGCGCGATGGACATTACCATTGGACCACTGGTGAACTTATGGGGCTTTGGCCCGGAAAAACAACCGACAAAGACCCCGGATGCTGAGCAAATCGACAGCGCGCGCGCGCGCGTTGGACTGGGGCATCTGCGGCTTATTGAAACCAGCAAGGGGCAGTGGCTGCAAAAATCGGTGCCCGACATGTATGTCGATCTTTCCACCGTCGGCGAGGGGTATGCCACCGACCACCTTGCCGCCCTGCTGGAGCAGCGGGGCATTACCCGCTATCTGGTGTCGGTGGGCGGCGCGGTGTTGACCCGGGGTGTGTCTTCCAGCCAGCAGCCCTGGCGAGTGGCTATCCAGCACCCGACGGATGAAGCCGTGGCGGCGGAGGCGGTGGTGGATTTACAGGGACATGGTATCAGCACCTCCGGCAGCTATCGGAACTACTATGAGCTTGAGGGTAAACGCATAAGCCATGTCATTGATCCTGTCACCGGTAGACCGATAAATCACAAACTGGTTTCCGCAACGGTTATTGCCACAGCGGCGCTGGAAGCGGACGGTTGGGATACCGGTTTAATGGTGCTTGGCACCGAAAAAGCCAAACAATTGGCGCTGCAAGAAGGCTTGGCGGTGTTTTTGATCACCAAAACCGAGAAAGGGTTTACCACCTGGATGTCGCCGCAGTTTTCCTCCTTTATCATTTCGCAGAGTGATAAAGGCGCTTAACGTCGCCGGGCTTGGGACGAAACCCCTGCCTTGAATAACCCCGAGTTTATTAGAGAGTAATTTTGGCAATACTACGCCGCTTCCTCTGATGCTAATTGCAAAGCGTAATAGTTCATTTCGGCTTCAGTAGGAGGGATGTAACCCAGCCGCCCGAGCAGCCTTCTGTTGTTGTACCAGTCCACCCAGTCCACCCAGTCCAGCGTGGCCAACTCCACTTCCGTCCGGTTTTTCCAGCTCCCGCGGTGGATAACCTCCGTTTTGTACAACCCGTTGATACTCTCTGCCATCGCATTATCGTAGGAGTCGCCG
>NZ_FRDB01000173.1 GCF_900143145.1 Candidatus Sodalis sp. SoCistrobi | reverse complement strand
TGCTCATGCTGAGTTTCCAGCACTAGATTAACTGCCCGTTCACGGACTTCCGGAGAGTAACGTTTGGTCGTTGTCATAGAGACCTCCACTTTTAAAGTATAGACTCTAATTTATCCGGGGTGATTCAGTTTTGCCTGAGGTAGCGAAATGAAATTTCTCCGTATCGGGATGACGGCTGTGCGGACCGTCAAGATCAGGGCAGGGAGGCAAGTCAGGATCCGTGTCGTCCAAGAAGTAGAGCGGTTTTAGAGCGTCAGGCACACGGCTGGGAGGACCGTCAAGATCACGGCAGCGAGGCAAGTCCGGGGGAAGAGGCACAGGCTGGTCCCAGGCTCCACCAGGCCGGTAGGCGGCGTGCCGCCGGCTGCGCAAGTTTTGCTGATGGGCGCCGGGGAGGGCCATGAGATTGGCCGCAGGGGTCAGGGTCGGCGCCATAAGGGAATTAGCGGGCATTGGCACGGCAGAGGCAGAGGGCGCTTGCCCAGCAGATGAGTGCATGATGACCGCGCCAGAGACCTCCGCCGGCGCTAAAACACTATTGCGGGCCACAGGCGCCGCAGGCTTTGTCTTCTGTTTGCGCGCCCGGTGCGCGGCATGTCGCAACCGGTGGTAGGCATTCTGTTGACGCTTGTGACGATTGTGACGCGCTGCGTGTTGCTGCGTTTGGGGGGCAATCTGCTCCAGAGCCGGGCTGACGGTGGATCGTATCGATGGGATGGGGTTGTTTCATAACGCGACGCCTCTTTGGCAACCAGGGGGGCTGACAAGCCATTGCCCGTTAAACCGCGCGTGCCGGTCATGCGACGCTGCGCCCAAACGCCAGGACCGGCGGTATCGACAGTGGCATTGCCATGGGCTCCCTCATCCGCCGTCGGCTGACGCGCCAAGGCCTGCCCGCCGGTATACGCCGATGGCCGCTCAGGCTGCGCAGCGACGGCACCGATATGGGTAATAATGCTAATAAGGCCCAAATAACCGATAGCCCGCCGGTATTTATCAGCATCACCGGGTTGCTGCGCCAGATGAAGTAAGACTTCCTGTAATGGCGGCTCGGTGCGCCTTTGTTGATGCTGAAATAAACCGGTAGTTTTACGGTGATGTTGAAGCGATGCGGGCATAATTAACCACTCCCTGGTTTAAAAACGATGATCGTCGCGGCGGCGGCGGGCGCTGCCGAGGTCGGTAATGAAAGGTGTTATCAAACGTCGGTGATCCTGCACGCGGCGCCAGCGGCAGAAGCGCCGCGATAGGTATTAAAACCAATTTAGTTTGGCGGATTTTAGGGAGCGCGACGGCGCGGTGCAATAGCGAACGGTTAAATAAGGCGTTAACAAAATGGCGTGACCCAACCGCTGACATTGCACAGCATGCCGCAGTTTTTAACGAGATGGCGATAGCTCAGGGACGTGCTTTGATACCGTGTTTTTTCATCATGCCACGCAATTGATGATAACTCAGGGCTAGCAGTTCGGCGGCCTGACGTTGTTGATAGTGGGTGCGGGCCAGCGCCTGCTCCAGCCACTGTTTTTCCTGCTGCTGCAGCCAGGCGCGTAAATCCAGCGGCAGAGAAGGCGCGGTAGTGTCGGGGGAGGCGATGGGGGTCAGGCGCACCGCTGTTAAAGGGTTAATAATAATTTGGCTCAGAGGACGCTCGCTGTTGTTATGGCGATAAAGTGAACGCTCCACGACATTTTTCAGCTCGCGCACGTTGCCCGGCCAGCCGTAGTCGAGCAGACTGCGGCGCGCTTCCGCGCTGAAGCCCGGAAATAAGGGCTGTCCCAGCTCGCGACACATCTGGATAGCAAAATGTTCGGCCATCACCATAATGTCGTCCGGGCGCGCCCGCAGCGGCGGCAGGGCCACCACATCGAACGCCAACCTGTCGAGCAAGTCGGCCCGGAAATCGCCGGCCAGGGCCAGCGCCGGCAGGTCGGCATTGGTGGCACAGACCAGCCGGACGTCCACTTGCAGCGCCTGACTGCCCCCGACGCGTTCCAGCTCGCCATATTCGATGACGCGCAACAGCTTTTCCTGGACCATCATCGGCGCGTTTGCCAACTCATCCAGAAACAGAGTGCCGCCGTCGGCGCGCTCAAACCGACCCTGATGCCTTTTTTGCGCGCCGGTAAACGCCCCGGCTTCATGGCCGAAAAGCTCGGAATCAAGCAGATTTTCGTTGAGCGCGGCGCAGTTGAGCGAGATAAAAGGCCCTTGCCAGCGCGGCGAAAGATAATGCAGCCGCCGGGCAATAAGCTCTTTGCCGGTGCCGCGTTCGCCAATCACCAACACGGGTTTTTGCAGCCGGGCGAGGCGCGACACTTGCTCCAGCACTTCCAGAAAATCATTCGACTGACCGAGCAGCGGGTCGTGCGGGGAATCGGACATGGTTAATTTCGCCAACAGTTGGTGGTTATCACCACTATAACCGAAGCTTGGCGCAGGTCAAATTTAAAAAATCATTATATTTCATGGTGATGTAATGTTGGTAAATGTTGGCACGAAAAATGCATTAGTGAAACGGTGTGATTAGCCAGACAATTTTATGCAACATCAAGAGGATATTAACCATGGGCATTTTTTCCCGCTTTACCGACATCGTTAACGCCAACATCAATGCATTGCTGGATAAGGCGGAAGATCCGCAAAAACTGGTTCGTCTGATGATCCAGGAAATGGAAGATACGCTGGTGGAGGTCAGGACGACGTCTGCGCAGGCCCTGGCGGAAAAGAAACAGCTGCTGCGCCGCATTGAACAAGCCGACAGCCAGCAGGCGGAGTGGCAAAGCAAAGCGGAACTGGCGTTGTCGAAGGATAAAGAAGATCTGGCCCGTGCCGCGCTAATGGAAAAGCAACGGCTGGTGAAACTTGCCGCTGCGCTGCGTCAAGACGTGACGGTTATCGAAGAGACGCTGACGCGGATGAAGCGCGAAATTGGCGAGTTGGAAAACAAACTGGCCGAAACCCGCGCTCGCCAGCAGGCGCTTACGCTCCGCCATCAGGCCGCCTCGTCGTCGCGCGATATTCGCCGCCAGCTTGACAGCGGTAAATTGGACCAGGCCATGGCGCGTTTTGAGCAATTTGAACGTCGAATCGATCACATGGAAGCGGAAGCGGAAAGCGTCGGTTTCGGCAAACAAAAATCCCTCGATCAGCAATTCGCCGAGCTGAAGGCCGATGATGAGATCACTGAACAATTGGCGGCGCTGAAAAACAAGCTGCATCACGACTGAATGCCGCGTCGCCGGGTTGCGGACATCATATCAGGTGCCGCCGCGGCGTGCGGAATGCCAAGACCACATAAGGAGAAATCATGGATGCCCTGTTAGTCGTGCTAGCCATACCGCTGACTATTTTTATCTTGTTCGTCGCGCCTGTCTGGTTATGGCTGCACTACAACAGCCGTCGTCAACAGGGAAGCCGGCTGGGTCAACAAGATGCGCAGCGGCTGACGCAGCTCACCCGCGACGCCGAGCGCATGCAGGCCCGGATTCAGGCGCTGGAAGATATTCTTGACGCGGAACACCCCAACTGGAGACAAGAATAAGATGACGATTGATTTAAGCAAAAAACTCTACCGCCGCCCTGATGAGGGTATGATCCGCGGGGTTTGTGCCGGCATTGCACACTATTTCGACGTACCGACGCGGTTGGTGCGGGTCATCGTCGTGCTGTCGATGATTTTTGGCCTGTTTATGTTAACGCTTCTGGCCTACGGCATTCTGGCGTTTTGGCTGGAGCCCGCGCCGCCGTCAGCTTATGAGGAACACGAGGGGCTGGCCCCCGGCCAGCGGTTGGATCGTGCGGATGCGCTATTGGCCGATAGCGAACGGCAGTTGCGTCGGGTGGAACGGTATGTCACCTCGCCGGCGTTTAACCTGCGTAACCGGTTCCGGCAGCTATGATCGCGGTTGTCCGTTTTATTTTGCTGGCGTTATTGAGCAGGGTACCCGCTATCTTGAGTGCCCGGCTGCTGGCACGCATCGCCCGCCGTCCGCTGCGGCTGGTGCTTGGCTTACTGTTGCAGCCCTTGTTAACCCTGGCGGCTGATTATTGGGCCCGCCGGGTGACAGCGGGTGCGTCCGCGCGCGCCACCCCAGCCAATGATCCCCTCCGGCGTCGTGATACGCTGATGGTTTCCGGTCGCGCCGCGTCGCGCCAATCATCCCGCCGCCGTTGACCGGCGGCGCGGTTCCCGCATCAGAAGGTTTGCGCCTGGGGATGCCATCGGTACAGGCGTCCAGCGCCGCTGGTGAACGGCTGTGCGTGTGTAGCGCGGTTGCCCCTTCCGGGGAGGATGTGCTTGTCGCGCCTGCGGCGGCGCGGTTAACCGTAACCTCTGCCCGGCTTATTACCCTACGCTAATTCCTTTCCGTATAGCCGGCGACCCGTAGTTAAGGTCGGCAAAAAAAGCGGACGTCGTTACCGTTTCCGCTACAATAGCCGCACGCCGTGGCGTCACGAGACCGGGAAAAGTAAAGGTAAACCGCCGATGAAAAGACTGCAAAACGAACTCAACGCGCTGGTGAATCGCGGGCTGGACCGGCATCTGCGGCTGGCGGTGACCGGCTTAAGCCGCAGCGGTAAAACCGCGTTTATTACCTCGCTGGTAAACCAATTGCTCATGGCTAACCATGGCGCGCGACTACCCTTATTTAACGTCGCCCGCGAAGAGCGGTTGCTGGGCGTGCGGCGGGTGCCGCAGCGCAATCTGGGACTATCGCGCTTTACCTATGATGAAGGTCTCGCCGCGCTGAGCGGCTCGCCCCCGGCCTGGCCGGTACCGACCCGTGGCGTGAGCGAAATGCGTTTGGCGCTGCGCTATCGATCGCGTGATGCGTTGTGGCGACATATTAAAGACACCGGTACGCTGTATCTGGAAATTGTCGATTATCCCGGAGAATGGCTGCTGGATTTGCCCATGCTGGAGCAGGATTATTTCACCTGGTCGCGGCAAATGATGGCCTTGCTGCAGGGGGAACGGGCAGCCTGGGCCGCGCCCTGGCTTTCGCGCTGCGCCGCCCTCGATCCGCTGGCGCCGGCCGACGAGCGGGCTCTGGCGGCCATTGCCCAGGACTATACCGACTCTCTGCTGCGCGCCAAAGCCGCCGGGCTGCATTTTATCCAGCCGGGCCGTTTTGTGCTCCCCGGCGAGATGGCCGGCGCGCCGGCGTTGCAGTTTTTTCCCTGGCCGCAACTCGGCGACACGGCGGAAGGGCCGTTGGCCCGGGCCGACAAACGCAGCAACATCGGGATGTTGCGCGAACGCTATCGCTACTATTGCCAACAGGTGGTTAAAGGGTTCTATAAACAACATTTTAGCGGCTTTGACCGGCAAATCGTGCTGGTGGATTGCCTGGCGGCGCTTAACCGTGGCCCGGACGCTTTCAACGACATGCGCCTGGCGTTGACGCAGCTAATGCGCAGCTTTCATTACGGCAAGCGCAGTCTCTATCGCCGCCTGTTTTCCCCCTGTATTGATAAGCTGATGTTTGCCGCGAGCAAAGCGGATCATGTGACCGCGGATCATGTGACCGCGGATCAGCACGCCAATTTGGTATCCCTGTTACAGCAATTAGTGAAAGACGCCTGGCAGAATGCCGCCTTTGAGGGCATCAGTATGGATTGCGCCGGTGTGGCGGCAATCCAATCCACGCTCAATGGCGTGGTGATGCATCAGGGGCAAAGCCTGCCGGCGCTTAAAGGCATAGGTATCACTGGCAGCGAAAGCGACAGCAGAACCCGGAATTACGTAGCGTCCGCCAGCGCCGTGATGAAGAGCTTGGCCGGGAGATTGAACGCGTCTACGACGAAAATAAACGGCTTTATGGCGTGAAAAAAGTCTGGCTCCAGCTTCGGCGCGAAGGCATCAAAGTCGCGCGATGCACGGTAGAGCGCCTGATGCGACTGGTCGGTATCCGCCGCGGTAAAGGCGTTAAAACCACGCGCAGCGATAAAGATGCTGCTACGCCGGATGACCTGGTGAACCGGCGGTTCATGGCGGAGCGGCCCAATCAGCTTTGGGTGGCGGA
>NZ_FRDB01000106.1 GCF_900143145.1 Candidatus Sodalis sp. SoCistrobi | reverse complement strand
TCATATGCTGTTTAACCAGCGTCTGATATCGGCGGGTAAGGCGAGAGTCAATCCCGCCAACAGATAGGTTGAAATCATTCTGCAAAGTAATAACAGGTATCACGATAAATGTGTAGATACCTATGCCGTATGGGCGGGTCACCAGTCGCTGATCGCAGATAATCAACGCGCCACGGTCATCGCTGTCGCGTATCAGCCGGCCGCCCCCCTGCTTCAGGGCGATGACCGCCTCCGGGATCTGTACCTCGGCGAACGGATCGCCGCCGCGCAGCTGGCAATCCTCAATACGAGCCTTCAGCAGCGGATCGTCCGGGGCGGTAAACGGCAGTTTATCAATGATAACGCAAGACAAAACATCGCCGCGCACGTCTACCCCTTCCCAAAAACTGTTGGTGGCCACCAGCACCGCGTTACCGGCGTCCACAAACTGGCGCAGGACTTCGCGCTTGCTGGTTTCGCCTTGTACCAGCACCGGCAAGGTCAGCGAGGCGCGAAATTCCACCGCCAGATCGCGCATCATCTGATGCGAGGTACACAGAAAGAAACAGCGGCCGCGGTTGGCGATAATCACCGGCAGCAGCATCCGCGCCAGTTTTTGCGCCGCGCCGCGCTCCCGTGGCTCCGGCAAAAAGCGCGGCACGCACAGTAACGCCTGGGCGGCATAATCAAACGGACTGGCGAGCAGCAGGGATTTAGCGTTCTCAAGCCCCATACGCTGGGTGAAGTGATCTAATTGGTCATTCACCGACAACGGCGTTAGCGCCAGCAAAAAATGGCGCGCGTTACATTCATACCAATAGCTGAATCCCGGCTCGCTGGTGTTGCGCAGGCGTTTGAGCCGGGCGCGGTAAAGGGTTGCGCGCTCAAACGCGGCATCCAGCAGCGCCGAGCGGCCCAGCGCCAGCTTCGCCACGTCATGGCATAGCTCCAGCGCATCATCCAGCAGCACCAGCGCGCGCTGCACCGCCGGCTGCGCCAGTACGTCGCGCAGATTACCGCGAAACCCGGGTTCCCCCAGCGCCAGGCGAAAATCCTGGGCGCGGAACGAAAGCTGATCGGCGCTCTTTTGCAACTGCGCCATGTCGCGCACATCGGTCCGGTAGGCCAGCGTCATATCGCGCGCCAAATCCAGCATATGGCGGCGGGTCAGCTGCTGGCCGAAATAGTGACTGGCGATATCCGGCAGTTGATGCGCTTCGTCGAAAATCATCACATCGCCGCGGGGGATAAGCTCCCCGAAACCGCTTTCTTTGACTACCATGTCCGCCAGGAACAGATGATGATTGACCACCACCACATCCGCATCCATTGCCCGGCGGCGCGCCTTGACCACAAAGCACTCTTTGTATTCGGGGCAATCGCTGCCGAGGCAGTTGTCGTTAGTGCTGGTCACCAGCGGCCAGATGGGGCTGTCTTCGGGTATGCCGCCGCAATTAGCGATGTCGCCATCCTCGGTTTGCGACGCCCAGGCGCGTACCTGACTCAGCGCATCAAGCGTTTCCGCCGTCAGCGCGCCGCCCGCCGCCGCATGCTGCGCCATCCGTTCCAGGCACAGGTAGTTGGCGCGCCCTTTCAGCAGGGCCAGTTGCCCGCGGTATGACAGCGCCTGCGCGATACGGGGCAGATCCCGGGCGTAGAGTTGATCTTGTAGCGCCTTCGAGCCGGTGGAAATGATCACTTTTTTATCGGCGCGCAGGGCGGGCACCAGATAGGCATAGGTCTTACCGGTGCCGGCCTCCACCACCAGCGGTTGCTGCGCGCCGATGGCGTCACGAATGGCTTCAGCCATAAGGCGCTGGGACTCCCGCGGTTTGAAACCGTTCAGAGCTTTCGCCAGCACGCCTTGAGGCATAAAATCGTCTGTCACATTCTCTCCCGCGCACGCGCGTTGCCCTGTTTTACCTACCACGCCCAAACGGCCATGGTTCGTCGTTATGCGTAAACGCGTCAGCCATCGCCATCGGGCAGCTGGGCTTCCCGCGCCGGTATGGTATGCTGTTGTTTTCACTCAACCACTGAAAGGAAATGCAATGACCCTCCAGCGTATTGATGCCGGCGCCCGTATGTCCGATGCGGTGATTCACCATCAAACCCTCTATTACACCAGCGTGGCGGCGGATGCCGCGCTTGATGAAGACATTACCGGCCAGACCCGCAGCGCGCTTGCCGCTGTCGACGCCATGCTGGCACGCTGCAACACCGACAAACGCCGCCTGGTGGATGCCACCATTTTCCTGCCTGACGCGGCGGATTTCGCCGCGATGAATGCGGTATGGGATACGTGGGTCGAGGCCGGCAGCGCGCCGGTGCGCTGTACGGTTCAGGCGGGCCTGATGAATCCGCGCTATAAAATCGAAATCAAAATCGTCGCCGCATTGTCATAACGGCGGACCACCCTGCGCTTACTCATCATCGGGGTTGCTATCATAGGGATCCGTCTCGGCACGCGCCGACGGCGTCTCAAGCGCTTCGGTATCGTCTTCTTCCTCCCAGCGCAGGGTGACCCTTTCGCCGATGTGGTCGGCGCGCAATTCGCGTGCCACCTGTACTATCGCCTCGCCGCTGCTCATTCCTTCGGCCATTAACGCCTGGATCCGCTCTACGGCCTGTTGCTGCTGCTCATGGGTCAACGCGGGCATATCGTTTAACATAATTGTCTCTGGGTCACGGCGATTTAGCTGATTATCTCACGACGCGGCCGGTTACGCCATGACGTGGAGTTATGCTAGGATCGCACCATAAACTCACCACGTACGCGGGCAGGATGCCGACGCCGCGACGCTCGGGAACAGGCGCTTAGCCATGCAGCCACAACTGACAGCATTACCCTACCGGCCCGATGCCGTGCTGGACTATTTTACCCCTTTGGCCGACCAGCCCTGGTCGATGCTGCTGCATTCCGGCCATAGCGACCACCCCGACAGCCGTTACGATATTCTGGTGGCCGCACCGGCGGTGACGCTGGTCACACGTGACGGCGTCACTGAAATTGGCCGGGGGGACACATGCGAGTGCCGGGATGACGACCCTTTTGCGCTGGTGCAACAGCAGCTGACGGCCTCGGGCATGATGGCGTCGCCGGACGCGGAATTACCGTTTCAGGGCGGCGCGCTTGGGTATTTTGGCTATGATCTTGCCCGCGGCATCGAAACCTTGCCGGTATTGGCGCAACAGGATCTCCCGCTGCCGGACATGGCGATTGGGATTTACCGCTGGGCGGTGGTGGCCGACCATCTGCGCCGGTCGCTGACGCTGGTCAGCCACGACGATCCCGCCCCCATCCTTGCCCGGTTGACCGCTGCGGCGCCCCCGTCGCCCGCGCCGTTTCACCTGCTCGGTCCCTGGCGCGCCAATATGAGCCGCGCCGACTATGGCGACAAATTCCAGCAGGTGCAGCGGCACCTGCTGGCGGGTGACTGCTATCAAGTCTGTCTGTCACAGCGTTTCAGCGCCCCCTGCGCGGGGGATGAATGGCCGGCGTTCCGCCTCTTGCTGGCCCATAATCGGGCGCCCTTCTCGGCGTTCATACGCCTGGCGAACCAGGCGGTGCTCAGTTTGTCGCCGGAACGTTTCCTGCGCCTGCGCGACGGCGAGATCCAGACCCGCCCCATCAAAGGAACCTTACCCCGGCTGGCGGATGCCGACGCGGACCTTCAGCAGGCGGCACGGCTGGCCGCTTCCGCCAAAGATCAGGCGGAAAATCTGATGATAGTGGACCTGTTGCGCAACGACATTGGCCGCGTGGCGCAGCCCGGCAGCGTGCGTGTGCCGTCGCTGTTTGCCATCGAGACGTTTACGGCGGTGCATCATCTGGTCAGCACCATCACCGCCGCCTTGCCGGACGATCGTACCCCCTGCGACCTGCTGCGCGCCTGCTTTCCCGGTGGCTCCATTACCGGCGCGCCAAAGGTGCGGGCAATGGAAATCATCGAACGGCTCGAACCACAGCGCCGCAGCGCCTGGTGCGGCAGTATCGGCTATATCAGCTGCTGCGGCGCGATGGATACCAACATCGCCATTCGCACGCTGCTGGTCGCAGACCGGCACATCCACTGCTCTGTCGGCGGCGGTCTGGTCGCCGACAGCGACGAAGAAGCGGAATACCAGGAGACGCTGGCGAAAGTGGCCTCGCTCCTGCCTTTGTTGGAACGGCTGCATGCCTGAGTCTGTGATAGCGCGCCCGCTGCGGCTGACGGAGTTTATCACCCGTTTCCAACTGCTGCTGCCGGATACCCGCCACGCCAGCTACCACCGCCGGCAGGCGGCGGTGCTGGTTCCGATTATCTGCCATGCCACGCCGACGCTGCTGCTCACCCGCCGCGCCGCGTCTTTGCGCAAACACGCCGGCCAGGTTGCCTTTCCCGGCGGCAGCGCCGATGCAAGCGACGCTTCTGCCATCGCCACCGCGCTGCGCGAGGCGCAAGAAGAAGTCGCAATCGATCCGCGCCAGGTGCGGGTGCTGGGACAACTGCCGCCGGTGGACAGCAGCAGCGGCTTTCAGGTCACCCCCATCGTCGGCCTGCTGGCCCCCGGCGGACGTTTTGTCGCCAGCGAGGCCGAGGTGGCGGAAATATTTGAAATCCCTCTGACCGACGCGTTGTCGCTGGCGAGCTATACGCCGCTGGATATTGAGCGGCAAATGCAGACCCGGCGGGTATATTTCTCCTGGTACCGACAACACATGATCTGGGGCATGACCGCCCAAATTCTCTATCGTCTGGGTCAACATATCCGGCCGCCGACCGAATAATGGGAGCCAGCTCCCTTTAACGGCACGGAGTCCTTTTCATTTCCTTTTTTCCCGCTAAAATCCCCGCCAAGCGACATTAGGCAGAATATAACACTAATAGTATATTGTTAATTGGCATTTAATTTTACTACTACATGCAAATTTCGCGCGATGATCGGTGCCGCAGGGGCGATGAGAGCAGCTGGTGTCAGAATTTTGACATTAGTTTATTTCATGCGAAAACGCACCTGTAACCCCCGTTCAACTATTACAATCAGGTCGATGCCACCTGCCCGTTGCCTTATAAAATATAAAGGAGAGCAACCGTGATCAGCGTTTTCGATATGTTCAAAATTGGTATCGGTCCGTCCAGTTCCCATACGGTAGGCCCGATGAAGGCCGGTAAACAATTTGTGGACGATTTGGTCGAAAAACATCTGCTGACGTCCGTCACCCGTATCGCCGCCGAGGTTTACGGCTCACTGGCCCTGACCGGCAAAGGGCACCACACCGATCAGGCAATCATTCTCGGTCTGGCCGGCAACAGCCCCGATACGGTGGCCATCGACGCGACGCCGGCGTTTTTACGCGACGTGGCGGAGCGTGAACGGCTGATGTTGGCGGGAACACCCCATGAAGTGGATTTTCCACGCGAAGGCGGCATGGTGTTCCATCACAGCAATCTGGCGCGGCACGAAAACGGGCTGCGCATCCACGCCTTTGCCGGCGATCGCTGCGTCTACAGCCAGACCTATTATTCAATTGGCGGCGGATTTATCGTCGAGGAAGCGCAGTTCGGCCTTGAGGTGACCTGCGAGCGCAGCGTGCCTTACTCTTTCAACAGCGCCCAGCAATTGCTGAATCACTGCCGGGACACCGCCCTGTCGGTTTCCGGTCTGGTATTGCACAACGAGCTCGCGCTGCACGATCGTGCGGTGATAGACCGCTATTTTGCCAACGTCTGGCAAACCATGCGCGCCTGTATCGATCGCGGTATGAATACCGAGGGCGTGCTGCCGGGGCCGCTGCGGGTGCCGCGCCGCGCCGCCGCGCTCAGGAGGATGCTTATCGCCGGCGATAAGCACTCCACCGACCCCATGCAGGTGGTGGACTGGGTCAATATGTTCGCCCTGGCGGTTAATGAAGAAAATGCCGCCGGCGGACGGGTCGTCACCGCGCCCACCAACGGCGCCTGCGGCATCGTGCCCGCGGTCCTGGCTTACCATGACCACTTTATCGAACCCGTATCGGCCGACATCTGGCTGCGGTATTTCCTCGCCAGCGGCGCTGTCGGGATTTTGTACAAAATGAACGCCTCGATTTCAGGCGCCGAAGTCGGCTGTCAGGGCGAGGTGGGCGTGGCCTGTTCCATGGCGGCGGCCGGACTGACGGAGCTGATGGGCGGCAGCCCGGAACAGGTGTGCGTTGCGGCGGAAATCGGTATGGAGCACAATCTCGGACTGACCTGCGACCCGGTGGGCGGCCAGGTGCAGGTACCGTGCATCGAGCGTAACGCTATCGCCTCGGTGAAGGCGATCAATGCCTCCCGCATGGCGCTGCGCCGTACCAGCGCCCCGCGGGTATCCCTCGATAAGGTGATCGAAACCATGTACGAAACCGGCAAGGACATGAATGCCAAATACCGTGAAACCTCGCGCGGCGGTCTGGCTATCAAGGTGCAGTGTGACTGAGAAACACGGCGGCTGAGCCCGTAAGCGCTACGGCGGCGCTTACGGGGTTTGCGTTACTCTTCCTCATCATCGTCGTGGCGCGACGCCAGACGTTCAATCCATACCAGCTCGATACGGTACTCGACCATCTGGCGAATGGTAAACCGCCACTCGTCAAGCGTCACCACGTCCCCTTCCACCGGCATTTGATCGCACTGCGACAGCAGCAAACCTGCCAGCGAGGCGACGTTGTCCCGCCCGCGCGCCAGCGCCTGGGTGTCCAGCGCCTGCTGTAAGGCGTGCAGGTCGGTACTACCCTTCGCCAGCCAGCCGCCCTCATGAACTTCAATTTCCGGCGTTTCATCCTCGTCAGGAAACTCGCCGGCAATCGCTTCCAGCACGTCCAGCGGCGTCACCAGCCCTTGCACCACACCGAATTCGTTGGACACCATCACCATGCTGCCTTTCGCCCGGCGCAACTCCTCCAGCAGCTTCAGCACATCCAGTGTTTCCGGCACCACAATCGCCGGGTTGGCGGCCGCGTAAGCTTTGACCTGCTCGCCGTTATCCACCGCCGCCATCAGGTCCTTGGCGCGCACGATACCGATAAGCTGATCCAGCTCGCCGTTACAGACCGGAAACATATTATGCGGCGTGTCCATTAAGGTCGCGCGCAATTCCGCAACCGGCCGCTGGCAGTCCAGCCAGGTAATTTCGTTGCGTGGGGTCATAACGCTGCGCAAGGTCCGCGAGGCCAACGACAGCACGCCGGTAATCATGTGGCGTTCCTCTTCGGCAAAGTGCGCCTGTTTAAAGGCTCTGGCCGAATCGTCCTCGCCGGTTTCACGCTGCGCCCTGCCGCCCATCAGCCGCATAATCGCCTCAGCGGTGCGTTCGCGCATCGGCTTAACGGACTGATTTTTGATAAAATTGCGCCGCGCTATTTGGTTAAACATCTCGATTAGGATCGAGAAACCAATGGCGGCGTACAGGTAGCCTTTCGGAATATGAAAGCCAAACCCTTCAGCAATCAGGCTGAGGCCTATCATCAGCAAGAAGCTGAGACACAGTACCACCACGGTTTGATGACGGTTAACGAAACGGGTCAATGGACGGGACGCCAGCAGCATAATCGCCATGGCGATGATAACCGCCGTCATCATTACCGGCAGATTGTTGACCATCCCTACCGCCGTAATCACCGCATCCAGGGAAAACACCGCGTCGAGGATGACAATTTGCACCACCACCGCCCAAAAGCTGGCATACCCACGGCCGGCGCTGCTGTCGTGTTCTTTATTTTCCAGGCGTTCATGCAGCTCCGTGGTGGCTTTGAACAACAGGAAAATACCGCCAAGCAGTAAGATAAGGTCGCGGCCGGAAAAGGAAAAGTCCCACAAGGTAAACAGCGGCCGCGTCAGCGTGACTATCCATGATATTAGCGACAAAAGGGCCAGACGCATGATAAGCGCCAGCGAAAGACCCACTACCCGCGCGCGATCGCGCTTTTTGGGCGGCAGTTTGTCCGCCAGGATCGCAATAAAGACCACGTTGTCTATGCCGAGAACGATCTCCAATACGATCAAGGTCAGCAATCCCACCCAAATTGAGGGGTCCATTAAGAATTCCATCACAGGCTCCGTAAGGTGTTCAGGTTGTCGTTATGACAGGGTTAAACCGCATCTTTGCCGGCAAACGCGCAGGGGCAAGCCGCCAAGAGGCAAACGTTCTTGGGAGCGGGATCAAACATGACGAAAGATGATCCAGCGCGAGGCGCCAGTGGGAGAAGACGAGTGGCCGCGCAGGCGGACAAAAATTGATGAAACGGCTTCGGTGACAGTCCATCGGAGGGCTGTTTGCTCCTTTTATAATTTAAACGCTTTACTGTATCAGGGATTCCCCGTCCGGCACAAAACTTTTTCACTTCAGGCCGTTTGTTCATTTCCAGCTACACTCTTTTGTGCGCTTCTACCGATTCCGGTAGCCAAATAACTGAGCGCCGTCACAATTTTTATTTTTTTACACACTAAAATAAATCGCGATTTACTTATGATCGTCCGAACCAATAACTGAAGCAGATCAATCTGTAGAACGGACATCCGTCAGGGCAGGCATCGTTCCTGACGTTGCAGTTATACCACCAAAGAGTTAGGGCCCTCGACACACCATTCGTGCGGGGCGCATAACCCATTTTGTCAATAGAGGAGGTATCCAGTGAGTATTGCTATTGTTATTGGCACTCACGGGTCAGCGGCCGAGCAATTACTGAAAACGGCTGAAATGATTTTAGGCGCACAAGACAACGTCGCCTGGATCGATTTCGTCCCAGGCGAAAACGCTGAAACATTGATCGAAAAATATACCGCCCGTCTGGCGGAACTTGATACCACAGCAGGCGTACTCTTTCTGGTCGATACCTGGGGAGGCAGCCCGTTTAATGCCGCCAGCCGGATTGTCATCGATAAAGAAAATTACGAAGTTGTGACCGGCGTCAATATCCCCATGTTGGCCGAAACCTTCATGGCGCGCGACGATAATCCCGCTTTCCAGGAACTGGTCGGGATTGCTGTGGAAACCGGACGTATCGGCGTGAAAGCGTTGAAAACCCCGGAACCGGAGCAGGCCGCGCCTGCTGCCGTGCCCGCACCCGCCGTCGCACCGGTCGCGAAAGCCGCACCGGTGGCTAACGGTCAGGGCGGCCATATGAGTATCGGTTTGGCGCGCATCGATGACCGCTTAATCCACGGCCAGGTGGCAACCCGCTGGACCAAAGAAACCAACGTTAAACGCATCATCGTGGTCAGCGACGAAGTGGCCGCGGATACGGTGCGCAAGACCCTGCTCACCCAAGTGGCACCTCCGGGCGTCACGGCTCACGTGGTGGATGTGGCGAAAGCTATCCGCGTCTACGACAACCCGAAATATGCCAACGACCGCGTTATGTTGTTATTTACCAACCCCACCGATGTGGTGCGTTTGGTCGAAGGCGGTGTTGCCATTACTTCAGTCAATATCGGCGGCATGGCCTTCCGCCAGGGCAAAACCCAGGTCAACAATGCCGTATCGGTAGACGAAAAAGACATCGAGGCATTTAACAAACTCAACGATCGCGGGATTGAGCTGGAAGTGCGTAAAGTATCCAGCGATTCCCGGTTGAAGATGATGGATTTGATTAAAAAACTGAATAACCCCGAGTTTATTAGAGAGTAATTTTGGCAATACTACGCCGCTTCCTCTGATGCTAATTGCAAAGCGTAATAGTTCATTTCGGCTTCAGTAGGAGGGATGTAACCCAGCCGCCCGAGCAGCCTTCTGTTGTTGTACCAGTCCACCCAGTCCAGCGTGGCCAACTCCACTTCCGTCCGGTTTTTCCAGCTCCCGCGGTGGATAACCTCCGTTTTGTACAACCCGTTGATACTCTCTGCCATCGCATTATCGTAGGAGTCGCCG
>NZ_FRDB01000270.1 GCF_900143145.1 Candidatus Sodalis sp. SoCistrobi | reverse complement strand
TGCTCATGCTGAGTTTCCAGCACTAGATTAACTGCCCGTTCACGGACTTCCGGAGAGTAACGTTTGGTCGTTGTCATAGAGACCTCCACTTTTAAAGTATAGACTCTAATTTATCCGGGGTGATTCAGGCCTGGCTGTGTGAACATCATTTGCTGATGATGCAGCCGCAGGATCCGCTGGGCCGGGTGGTGCACCGGGCGCTGCAGTCACAGGGGCTGCGCTCGCGCGGCACGCTGCAAATCAAGACCTATTCTGTCATTGCCGATATGGTGCTGGCCGGCGGTGGGGTGGGGATTGTCGACACGTTTACCGCCAGACGCTATGCCGCGCAGTTGCAGGTGGTGGCAATCCAGGAGCCGCTGCCGTTTGAGGTGCAATGGTTGACCACCGCGTCTCACGCCGCCGATCCGGCGGTGTTGCTAATGCGCAGCGTCATTGGCCGGCAGTTGGCGCAGTGGATTGACGCGCCGCGTGATGGCTCGGCGGCGGTAACAGTGGATTAACGCGCCGCTCCTTGCCCCGGCGAAGGCGGTTAAGGGCGCGCCGCCGTCTTCACGGCTGATGCTAAGGTTGACATGCCCCGGGCTTAGAACTCAGGGAACCTGCCGGCGCGCGGAAGGCCACGGCCGGCAGGGGGGTTATTTCCAGAAGTCGTCAAACACCGTCACCGGCGGATGACGCTTGTGCTCGGTGCGCTGATACCAGTTTTCAATCACCCGCGCCGCGGCGGCGTCGATGGTCTTGCCTTCTAGATAGTCATCAACCATTTCGTAGCTGACGCCCAACGCCGTTTCATCCGGCAGCGCGGGGCGGTCTTCTTCCAGGTCGGCAGTGGGTGCCTTCAGGTAAAGATGCTCGGGGCAGCCGAGGTGTTGCAATAGGGCACGGCCCTGGCGTTTATTCAGTCGGAAGAGGGGATTGATATCGGTACCGCCGTCGCCGTACTTGGTGAAAAAACCGGTAACCGCCTCCGCCGCATGATCGGTGCCCACCACCAGACCGGCGGTCATGCCGGCAATACTGTATTGCGCTTTCATGCGCTCGCGGGCTTTTTCATTTCCTTTGACATAGTCGCTTAAGACGATGCCCGCCTCGCGCAGGGTCGCCTCGCTGGCCTGGATGGCGCTTTTGATATTGACGGTAACCACCCGGTCAGGCTGGATAAACGCAATGGCGTCCCGGCAGTCCGCTTCGTCTTGTTGCTCACCGTGGGGCAGACGGACGGCGATAAATTGGTAATCGGCAACGCCGGTTTCTTGACGGAGCTCGTTTATCGCCTGTTGGCAGACCTTGCCCGTCAGCGTCGAATCCTGGCCGCCGCTGATGCCCAGCACCAACGTGCGCACAAAGGTATGCTTTTTCAGGTAGGCTTTGAGAAAGTCCACGCTGACCCGAAATTCGGCCGCCGGGTCAATCGCGGGTTTCACGCCCAGCGCCGCTATTATCTCTTGCTGTAGTGCCATTCGCTTTGTCTCCTGAAACGTAAAGCTGCGGGTATCGCAAACGTCATGATGAGGGTGATGGCAAAAGTGTAAAGCCTAACGCTTAGAAGAGAAAGCGTTACCCGTGCGCGATGACATTATCGGTTATCAACATTGGCGCGTCACAAAAATACGCTCCAAAATGAACGGCCTATTTGTAAAAATGCGTTTTGGCATCTAGGCTTAGTCATACACACAATGAATGAGGTGACCTCGATGAATAATAAAATGGTTCTGGCTGTTTGCGCCGCGGCGACGATTTCTTTCCTTTCCGGCTGTACCGCTTACGATCGTGCCGACAGTTATGTTAACAAACCCGTCGTCAGCGATGTGAAAAAAGGTATGACTAAAGAACAAGCGCGCGCCATCGGCGGCGTGCCGGCGACGTCATCGACCATGATTAACGCCCGCGGAACCTGTGATTCCTATGTGCTGGGCAACCGAAACGGCAAACCCATTAATTATTTCGTCAGCTACGATGAAACCGGCAAGGTCTTGAACAAAGGGTTCCAGAGCTGCCAAGAATATGACACCAATCCCCAGCAGGGCCAGTAAGCACGCCCGCCTACGCCGTGGGGCGCCCCACGGCCTTGCGGGGCCGCAATGTGACGCCGGGCGCGCCTCGCCGTGGTATTCGCGAGTTTGCGCGACCGTTACCCCCCGGCTAACGGTCGCCAGCGGGCCTTTACCTGACCTCAAATTAGCAACAACGCCACGCAGAATATCATTGCCCCCCGCGCCATAACCCGTTTCTCGCCGCCCTGCTCGCGATGGCAACCACCTCGCTGCCCTTAACCGTCGTCGTCGGCGGCGAGAGGGGCATGTTAATAAACATGTCAGCGTAACGGGGATTTTTCGTTTTATTTACCTATCGGCCCCTCGGCAGGTTAACGTCCAGACGTATAATGAGAATGAACATTCATTATAGGATTGGGCGTGATGTCTCTTTCAAGATTTTTGGCGGTAGGTCTGATATTTTTCATCGTGGCCTGCGACAGGCAACCGGCTGCGACTCCCGAGGAGACGGCAATTGAAGTGGGCGTGACAACCCTGCAGGCGCAGCCGGTCACGTTAACCAGCGAATTAACCGGTCGGGTAAAAGGCAGGCTGGTGTCTGAGGTTCGCCCGCAAGTGGACGGTATCATTCAAAAGCGGCTGTTTACCGAAGGCGATGAGGTCAAGGAAGGGCAGGTGCTGTATCAAATCGACCCCGCCAGCTACCAGGCCAGCTACGATGAGGCGCTGGGGCAACTGAAAAATGCCGTCGCGGTGGTCAACAGCAGCAAGCTCAAGGCACAGCGCTATGCGGCGTTGGTTAAGGAAAACGGCGTTTCCCGTCAGGATGCCGATGAAGCGGCGGCCACCTGGCAACAAAATGTCGCCGCGGTGGATCAATATCGCGCCGCGGTTCAGAGCGCGCGCATCGATCTACAACGAACACTTATCAAAGCGCCGATTTCCGGCCGTATCGGGATATCGTCGGTTACCCCCGGTGCGCTGGTAGAAGCCAATCAGTCCGACGCGCTGGCGACGATCCGCGCGCTGGATCCTATCTATGTCGATCTTACCCAGTCGAGCAGCCAGCTCTTGCTACTGCGCCGCCAGCAGGCGTCGCTGAAGCAGGAAGGCGACACGGTGCCGGTGCCGGTGCCGGTGCCGGTGACGGTCACGCTGGAAGACGGCTCGCGCTACTCGCATACCGGTAAACTGGAACTGACCGAGGTGGCGGTGGATGAGGCAACGGGCACCGTTACGCTGCGCGCTGCTATTGTACCCAATCCCCAACATGAGCTGTTGCCGGGGATGTATGTGTTATTGCAAGTTTAAAATGTCAACTAATCCCGCAAAGTAGAAATGTCACCTTTTCCTGATGAAATGTTATGCTGTGCATATTTAACTCAGAGATGTGAAACATCATGCCTAATGTGCTGCAAAAT
>NZ_FRDB01000172.1 GCF_900143145.1 Candidatus Sodalis sp. SoCistrobi | reverse complement strand
CGGCGACTCCTACGATAATGCGATGGCAGAGAGTATCAACGGGTTGTACAAAACGGAGGTTATCCACCGCGGGAGCTGGAAAAACCGGACGGAAGTGGAGTTGGCCACGCTGGACTGGGTGGACTGGTACAACAACAGAAGGCTGCTCGGGCGGCTGGGTTACATCCCTCCTACTGAAGCCGAAATGAACTATTACGCTTTGCAATTAGCATCAGAGGAAGCGGCGTAGTATTGCCAAAATTACTCTCTAATAAACTCGGGGTTATTCAGTTTCAGCGTCAGCCAGGCGCTGTCTTACGCCAACGTCTGCGGCGCGCTGGCGGTCACCCGCCAAGGCCCCATGGAGGGCACCTCCAATCTTACGCAAATCGAGGCGTTTTTGCAGCGGCAGACGCCGGTTTCCGATAATCACAGCATTCAGGAACGTCAATGAAAACCTTAATAGCTCGACACAAACAGGGTGAACACCTGGGCATTTGTTCCGTCTGTTCCGCCCATCCGCTGGTGGTAGAGGCGGCGCTGCGTTTTGATCTGCATAGCGAGCGCCAGGTCTTGATTGAAGCCACCTCCAATCAGGTTAATCAATTTGGCGGTTACACCGGCATGACGCCGGCGGGCTTTCGCGATTTTGTTCAGGCCATCGCCGCCCGGGTCGGCTTTCCGCTTTCCCGTCTGATTTTGGGCGGCGATCATCTCGGCCCCAATTGCTGGCGCTATGAAACGGCTGAGGTCGCGATGGCGAAGGCGAAGGCGGCGCAACTGGTGGCCGACTATGTGCGGGCGGGGTTTTGCAAAATTCACCTCGATGCGTCGATGCCTTGCTACCGCTGCCGCCGGAAACGGTTGCGCCGCGGCCGAGGCCAGCGCCAGCGACGCCCAGCGGCAGGCGTTATGCTATGTCATCGGTACCGAGGTGCCGGTTCCCGGCGGCGAGGCGGATACGATAGGCAAGGTTCACGTGACCACGCCCGCCTCCGCGCAGGAAACGTTAAGCCTGCATGAAACCGCCTTCCGCCGGCTGGGACAGGCGCAGGCGTTTGATCGCATCATCGCCCTGGTGGTTCAGCCAGGGGTGGAATTCGATCACAGCAATATCATTCATTATCGCCCGGCCGCCGCCCAGGCGCTGTCGCGCTTCATTGCCACCACGCCATGGGTGTTTGAGACGCACTCTACCGATTATCAGACCCCGCAGGCGTTCGCACAGCTGGTCCAGGACCATTTCGCCATCCTGAAAGTCGGGCCGGCGCTGACGTTCGCCCTGCGCGAGGCGATTTTCAGTTTGGCGCTAATGGAAAAAGCGTTGGTACCGACAGAACGGCAAAGCCATATTCTGGCGGTGATCGACAGCGTCATGCTGGATGAGCCGAAGTATTGGGAACAGTATTACCATCCGCGCCACTCCCAGGCGATGATGGATTTACACTACAGTTTGTCCGATCGCATCCGCTACTATTGGCCGCAGGATCGCATCGCGGCGGCGCTGCGCCAGTTGATTGCCCAACTGAGCGCCTGCCGTTTGGCATGTTAAGTCAATATTTCCCGCTGCAATACCGGCGGGTGGTGGCGGGGGAATGCCGTGCGGATCCGCACAGTCTTATCATGGACAAAATCCAGGATGTGCTGCGGGATTACGCCTATGGCTGCCGGCCGCAGGCGGTCGCAGAGCTGGAGGTGCACGCGCTGTCGCGCTAAGGGTTAACGCCGGGCTTGAACACGCCGTGACGCTTCATTACGCGCATTATCGCTGACGAGATATAATAAATACGTTGGGCTGAAAAACGCAGCGCCAAACGTCATTATCTTTCTCGGGAGGCGGGATGCTGGATCATTTGGGCGGGAAGGAAAGCGAGAGCGAACGGCGCAAAATGATTGACGCGCTGGCGCGCAGCGAGCAGGCCGGTATTTTTAACCTGATCACCGCGCTGGCGTGTAAAATCCTGGCGGCGCCGACCAGCTTGATAACGTTCGTCGGGCAAGAAAAACAGGTTATTTATGCTAAACATAATTTTCCGCTGGATGAAACCCCTCGCGAGGATTCTTTCTGCCGTTTCGTGGTAGACGCGCAACAAACCCAGGTGGTCAATGACGCCCGCCAGGATGCGCGTTTCAGTCAGAACCCGCTGGTGCTGGGCTTTCCCCACATCCGGTTTTACGCCGGTACGCCACTGATAACCAAAAATAATATCGCCATCGGTAGCCTGTGTATCATCGATTATCAGCCGCGCACCATGAGGCGCCACGAACGGGAGCGGCTGGAAGCGCTCGGCGCCATGGTCACCGCGTTCATGCAGGAAACCCATCGGCTGGGGCTTATCGATCCTGTGACGCTGTTACCCAACCGGCAGCGGCTTTATGATGAACTGGCGGAGCTTGATGAGCGCGTACCGCGCTACGGATTGGCGCTGGTGGAAACCACCGACATCGTCCGCCTGTATGATACCGCCAAAGCGTTCGGTATCGCGACGGTAGAGGCGCGCATCCTGGCGGTAGCGCAGCGCATGCGGGAAGCGCTGGGATCGCGCTATCATCTTTACAGCGTGGCGTTCGGCCGGTTTGCCATACTGTATGACGAGGCGGACACCGCCGATCTGCTGGACAATATCCGCCGTTTGCGCACCGCGTTAAACGCGGGCTATGAGCGTTTTTATACCCTGACGTTTGAACTGAATACCGGTTTAACCCGCTTTGATACGGCGACCCGCCCCCAGCCGCAGCAAATTCTGCGCGAGTGCATGAGCGCGCTGCATGACGCCGTGAGCAGTAAGCGGGGCGTGATGCGCTATCATCCCGATAATGACCTGACGCAACAGCGGCTGACCACCATTGTGCAGGACTTGACCAAACGCATCTCGTCGGCGGCGGGGTTTGCCCTCCATTATCAGCCGAAATTGAACCTGCACACCGGCATGATCGAAAGCGCCGAGGCGCTGATCCGCTGGCGGCATCCGCTGTTTGGCGATATCTCGCCGGCGGAATTTATTCCGGTGGCGGAAAAAACCGGGTCGATTTCCGCTATCACCCGCTGGGTGCTGCGCGAAGTGCTGAAACATATGGCACTGTGGCGGCAACAGGGCCTGCCGCTGGCGGTGTCGGTCAATGTCTCGGTACAGGATCTGGCAAGCGAACGTTTCCTGCGGCTGATGCGTGAATTGAAACAAGCCTACCCGGAGTCAGCGGCGCAATTGGAACTGGAATGCCTGGAAACACAGGAAATTTTGCATAATGAACGGGCCTTAACCCATCTTGACACGCTTAAGCGTGAAGGGTACCGCATCGCCATTGATGATTTTGGCGCCGGTTACAGCAATCTTGGCTATTTGATGACCATGCCGGCGGACGTTATCAAGATCGTTCGCTGATAAGCAATATGGCGGTCGATGCGCGTAACCGGGTGATAGTCACCTATCTCATAAAAATGCTGCATGATCTGCATTATCAGGTGATCGCCGAGGGGGTCGAAGACCAGGCGACATTTGACGAAGTCGCTGCGTTGGGGTTTGACGGTGCGCAGGGATTCTATATTTCACGTCCGCTGCCGCTGGCGGCATTGGGTCAGTTTATGGCAGCGGCGGGGCAGCCGTGGCGCAGAGAAACAGACGCGGCGGCGCCGCATTGAGCCCCGGCGTAGACTCATCTCAATGGTGGACGCTGTCGGGCGACGATGCGCTGGCCAAAAGCGTCGCGACGCGCTGTTCCGATAACGCATTCGAGAACAATGGCCCCTGCAGTTCGTTACAGCCGACCTGCGCCAGCGCGGCCCGTTTTTCTTCACTGTCTACGCCCCGGGCGGTGACCGATACGCCCATGGCGTGGCCCAAGCGAATGACCGATTCGATGATGGCCGCCGCATTGTCGTCCTGACCCATATGCTGGACAAACGAGGGGTCGATTTTGATTTTATCCACCGGGAATTGATTGAGGTGCCGAATGCTGGCGTAGCGGACGCCAAAATTTTCTACGGTAATTTTGAAGCCGTTGGCCCGCAGCGATTGCAGGATGCCGAGGGAGTAATTGTCCTGGTTAAATAACACACTTTCGTTAACGCCCAATTCAATGCGCGACGGGTCGCAGTGCTGCGCCTGGAGAATCGCTAAGACGCGCTCGACGAAATCCGGGCTGTAAAAATGCACCGGCGTGATGCTCACCGCGATAAATCGGTCCGGCCAGTGCTGGGCAATGCGGCAGGATTGGGTTAGCATCCATTCCCCCAGAGCGATGCTTAAGCCGCTCTCTTCGGCCGTCAACAGCAACTGCGATGATGACAAATAGCGGTGCTGCGGGTGCTGCGGGTGCTGCCAGCGTAATTGCGCCTCGAAGCCGACAATCCGCTCCCCGGTGATATCCACCTGTGGCAGGAAATGCAGCGACAATGCCTCTGGCTGGCGCAGCGCGGCTCGGAGATCGCGCGCGATGGCTTCGCGCGCGCGCAGCGACTCGTCGAGGGATTGCTCGAACCACTGGAAGCCGTCGCGGCCGCGGGCCTTGGCGGCGTACAGGGCGATGTCGGCTTTGCGTTTCAAATCCTCTTTGTCGATAGCATCCGTCGGCGCCAGCGCGACCCCGATACTGACCCCGATGAAAATATCGTGCCCGCCGAGCTGAAACGGCTGCTTGACGGCATCAATAATGCGTAGACCAAGCGCCCGCACATCTTGCCGCGCCTTGACGTCGCGTTGCAAAATCAGGAATTCATCGCCGCCGGTGCGTGCCACCAGACAGCCTTCGCTTACCAGGGTGCACAGTCGCGCCGCCACCGCTTTAATAAGCGCGTCGCCGCCGTGATGGCCCAGGCTGTCGTTAACCTGCTTGAACCGGTCCAGATCCAATGCCAGCAATGCCGTGCAGTCAGATTGGCGTGCGGGATAGGCCAGCGCTTGCGCCAGGCAATCGTCGAGCATCGCCCGGTTGGGCAGGCCGGTGAGCACATCATGATAGGCGACGTGCAGCGCCTGTGCCTCGCTCGCCTGCAGCGCAATCACCGTTTGGCGCAGACGCAGCGCCGATTGCCAGATGGCGCGCATCATCCAGGCTATCACGGCAAGCAGCAGCACCGCTACCGGCAGTATCACGGGCCAGGTAGCGCGCAATACCTCGGCGCCGGGATGCTGTGGCCGCCAGCGGATGGCGCTGACCGGCTGTCCCTGCGGGTCGATAAGCGTCAGGGCGGTTTCATGACGGCTCTGCGGGGTTGCGCTAAAGCGTAAAGGATTAAGCCAGTGGCGATGGCTTAAGGTGTTGATGAAGGTGTCGTCCAGCGGCACCACGCTAAGCAGATAGAATACCGGGCCGGTGGCACCGGCCGGCGCACGCACCGGGCTTACGGCGAGTATTACCGGTTGGCCAGCGACACGGGCAAAGGCGGCCAGACCGCGCGGGACCAGCTGCAGCGCCGGCGTCAGACGCGCGCTATTCTCGCGCGCCGCCAGTAGGGCATTTTGCGGCAGGCGGGACGCGGCGGCAATAAGCGGTGCCGCCAGCGGCAACAGCGGCAGCACCGCCTGTGGCGCAACCCCCTGGCCGTTCACTGCGGCGTAGATGCCCTGCCGGTGGGCGTTAAGCAGGTACACCTGCTGATGATGAAATACCGTAAACAGCCAACCGCCGATATTTTCGTCCAGCCAGTGGCGGTCGAGGGTAGGCCGGGTGAGTTGCGCGTATACCGGTGGCCAGGCGGCGATGCTGTATTGTTGCACCGCCAGTTCGTGCAGTTGATGAGAGAAAGACGCGCGCACCGATTCTTGTTCGCGGCGGACCACATTCGCGTTGATATGTTGGGAGGTCAGCCACAGGCTTGCCGCCGCGGCGCTCAGCGTCAGGAGCAACACCAGCAGTAAAGGGATTGAAACATTTTTGCAGTAAATGCGGGGAAATCCTTCGGGTAAAGCCATACGATTATTCAACAGTCAATGTTTCCTGTTGCGCCGCAGCGGGCGCCGGTCGTGGTAATGTCACACCCCTTAGGCTAGAAGAGGCAAACCGTTTAAGCCAGTTTTGTGCGCCTGTGAATCACCCCGGATAAATTAGAGTCTATACTTTAAAAGTGGAGGTCTCTATGACAACGACCAAACGTTACTCTCCGGAAGTCCGTGAACGGGCAGTTAATCTAGTGCTGGAAACTCAGCATGAGCA
>NZ_FRDB01000326.1 GCF_900143145.1 Candidatus Sodalis sp. SoCistrobi | reverse complement strand
CATAGGTATCTACACATTTATCGTGATACCTGTTATTACTTTGCAGAATGATTTCAACCTATCTGTTGGCGGGATTGACTCTCGCCTTACCCGCCGATATCAGACGCTGGTTAAACAGCATATGACGCCCGCGGCTCTTCTTGCTTCTGCGGTTAAAGACCTCGCAAGTGCTCAAAAATCAACTTTCGCAACTACCCAAGCTGTCTGGCGTTTTCTGAATAATAAGCGAATTAGCTTCAGTCAACTCAATGAGCCAATTATTTCGCTAGCACTTGAGCAAATTTCGCTTAGCCCGCATCCATACGCTCTCGTTGTTCATGATTGGTCACGTTTACAATTTCTTTACCATCATGCCAAATACGGACGCTTAAAAATGACGCACGGTGGCGATGTTGGATATGAACTTCAAAGCAGCTTGCTGGTTGATGCTGGCACGGGTTTGCCAATAGCGCCTCTATCTCAGACACTTACCGATGCAACCGGTTGTCATTCAACGTTGGCGGAAGGACTGTCCGAACGGCAGACACATATGGACGCCTTGACGACCGATATTGCCCGTGTGGAATCGCTTAATATAGGTAAAAAGCTGATTCATATAATTGATAGAGAGGGTGACTCTATTGGACATATGCGGACGTTGAGTACTCAAGGAATATGCTGGCTTATCCGAGGAAAAGAAGGACATGGTGCAGAGTGGCAAGGTAATTCATTGAAAATTGGTGAGATTGCTGCTCTTCTGCCATACAACGGATGCGGACAGGTAGACTGGAAAGGGAAAAAAGCTGATATGGAAATCAGTGAAACCTCGATAGTCATAACCCGAGCTGCGCAGCAGAAGCGTAAAGATAAAGAAACCGGCCGCCGCATAAAAATCCAACCTGGAGAGCCTCTGACGGTCAGATTGGTTGTTGTTCGGCTTACGGATGATCTCGGTAATGTGGTGGGACGCTGGACGCTGCTTACAAACGTTTGCAGCGAGATCACCTGCGAGGAAGTAGCTCGTTGGTATTACTGGCGCTGGAATATTGAATCATTTTTTAAGTTGCTGAAAGGTGCCGGACATGACGTAGAAACATGGCTTCAGCGCAGCGCGCCAGCCGTACTACGCAGGTTGTTAATAGCCAGTATGGCTGCTGTTCTGGTATGGCGGCTGCAACGCGCTGAAGGAGAAGAAAATGCGGCAGCCCGCCAGCTGATATGTCGCTTGTCAGGACGACAGCAAAAGCGAGGCCGCAGAGAGAGCGCTCCTGCTCTGCTCGCTGGCCTATCCATCTTGTTGAATACACTAAAATTATTATCGGAATATAGTCTGGAAGAACTTACTCATTTAGCGAGAGTTGCTCTTAAGCCTCCTCCCTGATGTGTAGATACCTATGCATTAAACGACTGGCGCGTAAAACGATTTGCTTCTCGCGCTCTGTCGAGATCCACGAAAAAGTCATCGGAGCCTTCATCGAAAAACACATGTTCTACTAATTGGAGTCATTACCTAAAGAATTAGCCAATATCAAATTTAATAGCTTTTAATAACGCTTTATGGATTTACAGTCTGGACCACAAGGGATAAATTGGATCGCCTTTTTTAAACATGTCGTGCCGGGAGCTAAGCAGATTTCACATGAATTACCAAAATGATGATTTACGCATTACCGAGATCAACGAATTGCTGCCGCCGGTAGCGTTATTGGAAAAATATCCGGCGACGGACCGCGCAGCCAGTACCGTTTCTGCCGCGCGCTCGGCGATTCACAAGATCCTCAAAGGTAATGATGATCGTCTGCTGGTAGTGGTGGGTCCCTGCTCGATTCACGACCCCGAGGCCGCGCTGGAGTATGCCGGGCGCCTGATGCAATTGCGCGACAGCCTGAGCGGCGAGCTGGAAGTGGTGATGCGGGTCTACTTCGAGAAGCCGCGCACCACCGTCGGCTGGAAGTGAATAACCCCGAGTTTATTAGAGAGTAATTTTGGCAATACTACGCCGCTTCCTCTGATGCTAATTGCAAAGCGTAATAGTTCATTTCGGCTTCAGTAGGAGGGATGTAACCCAGCCGCCCGAGCAGCCTTCTGTTGTTGTACCAGTCCACCCAGTCCACCCAGTCCACCCAGTCCACCCAGTCCACCCAGTCCACCCAGTCCAGCGTGGCCAACTCCACTTCCGTCCGGTTTTTCCAGCTCCCGCGGTGGATAACCTCCGTTTTGTACAACCCGTTGATACTCTCTGCCATCGCATTATCGTAGGAGTCGCCG
>NZ_FRDB01000170.1 GCF_900143145.1 Candidatus Sodalis sp. SoCistrobi | reverse complement strand
TGCTCATGCTGAGTTTCCAGCACTAGATTAACTGCCCGTTCACGGACTTCCGGAGAGTAACGTTTGGTCGTTGTCATAGAGACCTCCACTTTTAAAGTATAGACTCTAATTTATCCGGGGTGATTCACATTTAGCGAGAGTTGCTCTTAAGCCTCCTCCCTGATGTGTAGATACCTATGCTATAAGGGGGAGGAGAACGCCGCAGGGGTTCACCGACGGCGGATTTCAGCCGCCGAAAGGAAACTCATGCAGCATCACGCCGCGGGTGGAAACCTCGATGGCCGATCCCTGATGGTGCCAGGCGCCCAGTACCGCACGACGGCGCTCCCCGGGCAGTTGATGTATCGCCGGCCGATGGGTATGACCATGGATCATCACCGTCGCGCCGGTATCCTCCATCACCGCAATAACCGCCTGCGCATTGACGTCCATGACGTCGGCGGTTTTACCGGCGTTGGCGCGCAGGCTATTGGCACGCATCCTGTCGGCAATACGCAGCCGCAGCCGCAGCGGCAGGGACAAAAATAGCCGCTGTAGCCAACGCTGATGCACCCGGCGGCGAAAACGCTGATAGTCGTTATCGTCGGTACACAGCGTGTCGCCATGCAATATTACCACCCGCAGCCCGTCCAGCTGCATGACCCGCTGCGCGGGCAACAGCGTCATGCCGCAGGCGGCGGCATAGCGCTTGCCGAGCAGGAAATCACGATTACCGTGGATAAAATAGCAGGGAATGCCGCTTTGGGTCAGCGCCTGAAGCGCCATGGCTATCTCATGATGCAGCGGATTGGGATCGTCATCGCCTATCCACACCTCAAACAAATCGCCAAGGATGTACAGCGCTTGCGCGGCGCGCGCCCGCGTGCGTAAAAAATGCAGAAAACCGGCGGTGATCGCCGGCTCTTGTGCGCAAAGATGAATATCCGCGACGAACAGGGTTGACATGCGGGCGGGATTACTCCGCAACGGTCACATGGGTGATGATCACGTCTTCTTTCGGGACGTCCTGATGCATGCCGCTGCGGCCGGTGGCGACGCCTTTGATTTTGTCGACCACGTCCAGCCCCTCGGTCACTTCGGCGAAAACACAGTATCCCCAGCCGTCAGGGCGTTCGGAGCGGAAGTTAAGAAAGTCATTATCCACCACGTTGATAAAAAATTGCGCCGTGGCGGAATGCGGATCGTTGGTTCGGGCCATTGCCAGCGTACCGCGGGTGTTTTTCAGACCATTGTTGGCTTCGTTTTTCACCGGCGCCTCGGTAGCCTTTTGTTCCATGCCGGGGACAAAGCCGCCGCCCTGGATCATGAAGCCGTTAATCACGCGGTGGAAAATGGTATTGTCATAAAACCCGCTGCGGCAATAATTGAGGAAATTCTCAACGGATAACGGCGCTTTGTCCGCAAAGGTTTTGATAACGATATCGCCGTGATTGGTATGTAAAGTGACCATAGTTAATGTCCTGAAAGTCTGATGAATTGCATTCATACAAAGTGTACGGGCAGAGGGGTTTTATAGCATAACTCTGCCATAGAGTCAGCAACGGCCCCCGGTTTCCCTTCCCTCGTCGCCTCGACCGCCGGTAATTCCGTGGCATACCCTTGCAATAGCTGCGGCTTCAGGGTTCAATACCCCGTTAGGTTTATTGACCTTTACCGCTGGGCGCTCGACACGCGTAATCTGCAGAAACATGGAATGATTTTCGATGCTAAAGATTTTTAACACCCTGACCCGCCAAAAAGAGGAATTTAAACCTATCCATGCCGGTAAAGTCGGTATGTATGTGTGCGGCATCACCGTGTATGACCTCTGCCATATCGGCCATGGGCGCACCTTCGTCGCCTTTGACGTCGTCACCCGCTACCTTCGCTACCGCGGTTACGAGGTGAATTATGTCCGTAATATCACCGATATCGAGGACAAGATTATTCGCCGCGCCGCTGAGAATGGAGAGACTTTTCAGCAGCTTACCGAGCGTATGATTAGCGAGATGCATAGCGATTTCGACCGGTTGAATATCCTGCGTCCCGATCAGGAGCCGCGCGCCACGCACTATATAGACGCGATAATCGAACTGGTTGGTCAGCTCATCGACAGACGTCATGCCTATGTGGCCGCCAACGGTGATGTGATGTTCGCCGTGGACAGCGACAGCGATTATGGCTTGCTGTCCCGTCAGGATCTGGCGCAGCTTCAGGCCGGCGCCCGCGTCGAAGTGGCCGATGTGAAACGAAATCCCATGGACTTCGTGCTGTGGAAAATGTCAAAACCCGGCGAGCCGAGTTGGCCATCGCCGTGGGGCGACGGCCGCCCCGGTTGGCACATTGAGTGTTCGGCCATGAACGGCCGGCAGCTTGGCCATCATTTCGATATTCACGGCGGCGGGTCGGATTTGATTTTTCCCCATCACGAAAATGAGATTGCGCAGTCCACCTGTGCCCATGATGGCCCCTACGTGAATGTCTGGATGCACGCCGGCATGGTGATGGTCGATCGCGAGAAGATGTCGAAATCGCTGGGCAACTTTTTCACCGTGCGCGACGTCCTGGGGTATTACGATGCCGAAACGGTACGCTATTTCCTGATGTCCGGCCATTACCGCAGTCAGCTAAATTACAGTGAAGATAACCTCAAACAGGCGCGCGCGGCCCTGGAGCGCCTGTATATCGCCCTGCGCGGTACCGATGCGACCGCCGTCCCCGCCGGCGGGGACCACTTTGTGGCGCAATTCATCGCCGCAATGGATGATGATTTCAATACGCCGGAAGCCTATTCCGTCCTGTTCGACATCGCCCGTGAGGTCAACCGCCTGAAAAGCGAACAGCCGGCGGCGGCGCAGGGGATGGCGGCGACGTTACGCCAGCTGGCCGGCGTGCTGGGTCTGCTGGAGCAGGATCCAGCCGTCTTCCTGCAACAGGGCGCCGTGGAGGATGCGGAGGACACTGCGGTGATTGAAGCGCTGATTCAGCAGCGCAATGACGCGCGCAAGGCCCGGCAGTGGGCATTGGCGGATGAAGCCCGGGATAAACTGACCGCGCTCGGCATTGTGCTGGAAGATGGCCCGCAGGGGACTGTCTGGCGCCGCGGTTAGAAGATGGCCATTAGGGGACGACCTGGCGCCGCGGTTAAAAGATGGCATGCAAGGATCAACCTGGCGCCGCAGTTAATAGCGCGCGCCGGCGGCGGGCGCTGATGCCGCCGGCGCGGCGGCCGCAATCCTCAGTCCGCTACCGTTATCTGCTGACCGGCGAAGGCGACCTGCTTCCCGCCGGTAATTTTACAGCGCCGACGGATTTCCACTGCGCCATCTACCGTCACGCGGCCCTCATCAATCGCCAGCTTGGCCGCCGCGCCGCTCTCGCACCAGCCTGAGATTTTCAAAAGGTCGCATAACGCGATATAGGGATGCCCCTCAAGAGAAAATGTCGTCATAATCAAACCTCCGGCGTAGACGAATCGTGATAATCCTCGCAGGCCTGCAGGGTATTTTGAATAAGCGTGGCGACCGTCATCGGCCCCACACCGCCGGGCACCGGCGTAATGTAGGCGGCGCGCCCGGCGGCGCTGGCATAATCCACGTCGCCGACCACTTTACCGCTCTCCAGACGATTAATCCCGACATCCATGACCACCGCGCCGGGTTTGATCCACTCGCCGGGGATGAAGCCCGCTTTGCCCACCGCCACGACCAACAGATCGGCATTTTCGATATGGCGCCGTAAATCACGCGTGAAGCGGTGGGTCACGGTCACGGTACAGCCCGCCAGCAACAATTCGAGACTCATGGGGCGGCCAACAATGTTGGAGGCGCCGACCACAACGGCGTTAAGGCCAAAGGTATCAATACGATAGCGCTCAAGTAGCGTCACGATGCCGCGCGGGGTACAAGGACGCAGCAGCGGCGCGCGCTGGCATAGGCGGCCGACGTTATACGGATGGAAACCGTCCACATCTTTATCCGGCGCAATGCGCTCCAGCACGTTGATATTGTCTATCCCCGCCGGCAACGGCAGCTGCACCAAAATCCCGTCCACCCGGTGGTCGGCATTCAGTTGATCAATCAACGCCAACAGTGCCGCTTCGGTGACCGTGCTGGGCAGGTCATAGGAGAGGGAAATAAAACCGACGTCTTCACAGGCTTTGCGTTTACTGGCAACATAAATTTGCGAGGCGGGATCGCCGCCGACCAGCACTACCGCCAGTCCCGGCGCGCGCTTGCCCGCCTTCAGACGCGCCTGAACCCGCGCGGCCACTTCATTTCTGACCTGTTGGGCAACGGCCTTACCATCAATTATTTTTGCTACCATTTGAATCGGAAATCCGTCAATGTAATCAGGCTGAGGGCGCTATTTTGGCAGAAGCGCGTCCCGCTGTCAGGCACAGAATGCATCCTGGCGTTTTACCAACGGAACAATGGGCAGAAAAGCCATTGACTCAAACGCTTACCTCCGTATAATCCAAACCGCATTCGGCACCACCGATAAAGTTGTGCGCCCTTAGCTCAGTTGGATAGAGCAACGGCCTTCTAAGCCGTAGGTCACTGGTTTGAATCCAGTAGGGCGTACCATTTGCATTCAATCCTGATAGAGGTGTCTGCTGCGATGTAAAGTAATTCCTGAATAGCGATTTTTACTATATCTCCTATTATTCGAGCCGCTCTGCTGCGATATCCAGCGCCTCCCTGTAGCCGGGCGCTGATAGCCCGGGTTATCTTCGGTAATGACTCCAATTAGTAGAACATGTGTTTTTCGATGAAGGCTCCGATGACTTTTTCGTGGATCTCGACAGAGCGCGAGAAGCAAATCGTTTTACGCGCCAGTCGTTTAATGCATAGGTATCTACACATCAGGGAGGAGGCTTAAGAGCAACTCTCGCTAAATGAGTAAGTTCTTCCAGACTATATTCCGATAATAATTTTAGTGTATTCAACAAGATGGATAGGCCAGCGAGCAGAGCAGGAGCGCTCTCTCTGCGGCCTCGCTTTTGCTGTCGTCCTGACAAGCGACATATCAGCTGGCGGGCTGCCGCATTTTCTTCTCCTTCAGCGCGTTGCAGCCGCCATACCAGAACAGCAGCCATACTGGCTATTAACAACCTGCGTAGTACGGCTGGCGCGCTGCGCTGAAGCCATGTTTCTACGTCATGTCCGGCACCTTTCAGCAACTTAAAAAATGATTCAATATTCCAGCGCCAGTAATACCAACGAGCTACTTCCTCGCAGGTGATCTCGCTGCAAACGTTTGTAAGCAGCGTCCAGCGTCCCACCACATTACCGAGATCATCCGTAAGCCGAACAACAACCAATCTGACCGTCAGAGGCTCTCCAGGTTGGATTTTTATGCGGCGGCCGGTTTCTTTATCTTTACGCTTCTGCTGCGCAGCTCGGGTTATGACTATCGAGGTTTCACTGATTTCCATATCAGCTTTTTTCCCTTTCCAGTCTACCTGTCCGCATCCGTTGTATGGCAGAAGAGCAGCAATCTCACCAATTTTCAATGAATTACCTTGCCACTCTGCACCATGTCCTTCTTTTCCTCGGATAAGCCAGCATATTCCTTGAGTACTCAACGTCCGCATATGTCCAATAGAGTCACCCTCTCTATCAATTATATGAATCAGCTTTTTACCTATATTAAGCGATTCCACACGGGCAATATCGGTCGTCAAGGCGTCCATATGTGTCTGCCGTTCGGACAGTCCTTCCGCCAACGTTGAATGACAACCGGTTGCATCGGTAAGTGTCTGAGATAGAGGCGCTATTGGCAAACCCGTGCCAGCATCAACCAGCAAGCTGCTTTGAAGTTCATATCCAACATCGCCACCGTGCGTCATTTTTAAGCGTCCGTATTTGGCATGATGGTAAAGAAATTGTAAACGTGACCAATCATGAACAACGAGAGCGTATGGATGCGGGCTAAGCGAAATTTGCTCAAGTGCTAGCGAAATAATTGGCTCATTGAGTTGACTGAAGCTAATTCGCTTATTATTCAGAAAACGCCAGACAGCTTGGGTAGTTGCGAAAGTTGATTTTTGAGCACTTGCGAGGTCTTTAACCGCAGAAGCAAGAAGAGCCGCGGGCGTCATATGCTGTTTAACCAGCGTCTGATATCGGCGGGTAAGGCGAGAGTCAATCCCGCCAACAGATAGGTTGAAATCATTCTGCAAAGTAATAACAGGTATCACGATAAATGTGTAGATACCTATG
>NZ_FRDB01000168.1 GCF_900143145.1 Candidatus Sodalis sp. SoCistrobi | reverse complement strand
CGCTCCGTACCCGCATTAAACGACTGGCGCGTAAAACGATTTGCTTCTCGCGCTCTGTCGAGATCCACGAAAAAGTCATCGGAGCCTTCATCGAAAAACACATGTTCTACTAATTGGAGTCATTACCCATCAGTTTTTGCAGCGGCACCAATAACAGACTACTTGGAAAAGCGATACGTTCGGGATAAAGCGCCGCCATGGTTTTCGGCAGCACCTCGGCGAACAGCAGCACTACAAACGTCAAGACGCCGGTGGCGATGGCGACGCCGAGATCGCCGTACAGGCGCATCCCGACAATGGTCGCCAGCGCCGAGGCAAGAATATTGACCAGATTATTGCCAATCAGCACCAGACTTAGCAATTGATCGGTACGCCGCAGCAACTTCTCAACGCGGCGGGCGCCGCGGTTGCCCTGTTTTGCCTGATGACGCAGCCGATAGCGGTTTAGCGTCATCATGCCGGTTTCGGAAGCGGAAAAATAAGCGGAAACCAATACCATGATAACCAGGATTACCAGTAAGGTACTGGTTGAAACATGTTCCAAAGTGGACTTTCCTTATTGGCGTTATCTTACGCCATCACGTTTTGCCAGATTCGGCTGCCGAAGTAGGCCAGCGTCAGCAACAGCACGCCCAGCACGCTGAGCCACACCACCCGGCGGCCGCGCCAGCCCTGCCGGTAATGACCCCATAGTATTACAATATAGACCAGCCAGGCGACGAAAGAGAGAACCGCTTTATGCCGGTTCTCGGCGACAAACCAATCCCGCATAAAAAAAAGACCGGTGGCGAGCGTCAGCGTCAGCAGCACCACGCCAACCTGGGTGATGTGGAACATTTTACGCTCAATTCCCATCAGCGGCGGCATGTCGGAATGAAAATTCAGCTTCTTGTTTTTTAGCAAGTAATCAAGCCAGGTCAATTGGAACGCGTACAGCGCGGCGATAATCAGCACCGCATAGGAAAACAACGCCAGGCCGATATGCACCATCAAACCGGGCGTCGCTTCCAGATGGGTGATGAATTCACCCGGCATCAGCGTAATGAACGCCACATGGATCATGGCGAAGATATAGACGATAGGTAATAAGAACCAGCCGCGGTTGCGTGACGCCGCCACCGTCATCACCACGCAGATGATAAGGCTGATTAAGGAGCCCACGTTCAACAAGCTCAGATTCTGCCCTGCCTGCACGCCGAAGATACGCAGCCAGATGAGCACGCCATGTCCCAGCATCGCCACCGTGGCCGACAGCAGAGCCAGCCGGCGATAGGCGCTGCTGCGGCGCAAAATGCTGGGCAAAATCAGGCCGAGGCTCAAAGAATAGGCAATAAAGGCCAGAAGGGAAATCCAGGACATAGCAGCGTCGTCGTCTGACTTAATAAAAGAGGCGACCAGTATAGCCTTCAGCGCGTCATGCTCCAACCGTTGTCGTAAGGGGTGCAGCGATCGCGGCCTGCTTCGTGTTATACTGTCGCCAATAATGTCGCGCAAGCGGCCGGACGCCACGTTGAGTAAAAAACGATGTTTGACAATCTATCCGATCGATTATCGCGCACGTTGCGCAATATCAGCGGCCGAGGCCGCCTGACTGAAGACAATATCAAAGATACCCTGCGGGAAGTGCGCATGGCGCTGCTGGAAGCGGATGTGGCGCTACCGGTGGTGCGGGATTTCATCAGCCGGGTCAAAGAGAGCGCGCTGGGGCAGGAAGTCAATAAAAGCCTGACGCCGGGGCAGGAATTCGTCAAGATCGTGCGCGCCGAGCTGGTGAACGCCATGGGCGATGAAAACAACGCCCTCAATCTGGCGGCGCAACCGCCGGCGGTGGTGCTGATGGCGGGCCTGCAGGGGGCCGGGAAAACCACCAGCGTCGGTAAGCTCGGCAAATATCTGCGCGAGAAGCAGAAGAAGAAAGTGCTGGTGGTGTCCGCCGACGTCTATCGCCCGGCGGCGATTAAACAGCTGGAAACCCTGGCTGAAACCGTCGGCGTCGATTTCTTCCCGTCCGACGCCGGTCAGAAGCCGCTCGACATCGTTAATCAAGCGCTGAATCAGGCCAAGCTCAAGTTCTACGATGTGCTGCTGGTGGATACCGCCGGCCGCCTGCACGTGGATGAAACGATGATGGCGGAAATCATCGCCATTCACGCCGCCATCACCCCGGTGGAAACCCTGTTTGTGGTTGACGCCATGACCGGGCAGGATGCCGCCAATACCGCCAAAGCGTTTAATCAGGCGCTGCCGCTGACCGGGGTTATCCTGACCAAGGTAGACGGCGATGCGCGCGGCGGCGCGGCGCTCTCCATCCGGCATATCACCGGTAAACCGATCAAATTCATGGGCGTCGGTGAGAAAACCGATGCGCTGGAGCCGTTTTATCCCGATCGTCTGGCCGGGCGTATACTCGGCATGGGCGATGTGTTGTCGCTTATCGAAGATATCGAGAGCAAAGTCGATCGCGCTCAGGCAGAAAAGCTGGCCAGCAAGCTGAAAAAAGGCGATGGCTTCGACCTCACCGATTTCCTCGACCAGCTCAAGCAGATGCGTAATATGGGCGGTATGGCCAGCATGATGAGCAAGCTGCCCGGCGTCGGCCAGCTGCCGGACAACGTCAAGTCGCAGATGGACGATAAAGTCCTGGTGCGCATGGAGGCGATTATCAATTCCATGACCGCCAAGGAGCGCGTCAGTCCGGACATGATTAAAGGTTCGCGTAAGCGTCGTATCGCCGCCGGCTCAGGCATGCAGGTTCAGGACGTCAACCGCTTGCTGAAACAGTTCGACGACATGCAGCGCATGATGAAGAAAATGAAAAAGGGCGGTATGGCAAAAATGATGCGCAATATGAAGGGTATGATGCCGCCCGGCTTCCCCGGTCGTTAACTATCGATTGCTTTTTACCCCGAAACGAGTAAAATTTTGTGGCTTTTTATACGGCAACCGGGCCCCGTTCCCCGACAGGGCCCGGTTGTTTTATTAACTAAAGAGGATGTTATGGTAACAATTCGTTTGGCACGTGGCGGCGCTAAAAAACGCCCGTTCTATCAAATCGTCGTGACCGACAGCCGCAATGCGCGCGACGGTCGCTTTATTGAACGTATTGGCTTTTTCAACCCGATCGCCACCGGTCAGGCTGAAGGTCTGCGTTTGGACTTGGATCGTATTGAACATTGGGTTGGCCAGGGCGCAACGGTTTCCGAACGCGTTTCCGCGCTGATTAAAGACGCGAAAAAAGCAGCCTAACGCCTGCTGGTGGTGAAAATGAGCAAACAACTCCGTATCGCAGCACCCGTTGAGCCAATAGTCGTGGGCAAGATGGGCTCGGCGTATGGCATTCGCGGTTGGCTCAGAGTGTTTTCATCCACTGAAGAAGCCGAAAGCATTTTTGATTACCAGCCCTGGTTTATCAAAAGGGCAGGTGAGTGGCAGCCGATCGGGCTGGAAAGCTGGAAGCGCCACAATCAGGATCTGATCATCAAGGTCAAGGACATCGAAGACCGGGAAGCGGCCACGCTGCTGACCAATTGCGAAATCGTCGTCGACGCGTCGCAATTGCCGGATCTCGACAGCGGTGAGTATTACTGGAAAGACCTCCTGGGGTGCCAGGTCGTCACCGTTGGCGGTTATCAGCTGGGTGAAGTCATCGATTTGATGGAAACCGGCTCGAACGATGTTCTGGTGGTGAAAGCCAACCTGAAAGATGCCTTTGGCATTCAGGAGCGGTTAATTCCGTTCCTCGACGGGCAGGTGATTAAGCACGTCGATCTCGCGACCCACGTCATTGAAGTTGACTGGGATCCGGGCTTTTGACCCCCAAAATTGAGGGTGGCGGAAGCGGTGGAATGTGGATTGGCGTCATCAGTCTGTTCCCCGAGATGTTCCGTGCCATTACCGACTACGGGGTGACCGGCCGGGCCGTGAAGAATGGCCTGCTGAATGTGCAGTGCTGGAGTCCGCGTGATTTCACCCACGACAGGCATCGTACCGTGGACGATCGCCCTTACGGCGGCGGACCGGGGATGCTGATGATGGTGCAGCCCTTGTGGGATGCGATTCACGAGGCAAAAAACAAGGCAGGCGAAGGAGCGAAGGTGATTTATCTCTCCCCTCAGGGCCGTAAGCTCGATCAGCAAGGCGTGAGCGAGCTGGCCGCCAACCCGAAGATGATTCTGGTGTGCGGCCGTTACGAAGGTATTGATGAGCGTTTAATCGCCACCGAGATTGATGAAGAATGGTCAATGGGTGATTATGTGCTCAGCGGCGGTGAATTAGCGGCGATGGCGCTGATTGACTCGGTCTCCCGGTTCATCCCGGGCGTGCTGGGACATGAGGCCTCCGCGGCGGAGGACTCCTTCGCCAGAGGGCTGCTGGATTGCCCGCACTATACCCGTCCTGAGGTGTTGGCCGGCATGGAGGTACCGCCAGTTCTGCTGTCGGGCAATCATGCTGAGATCCGTCGCTGGCGTCTGAAACAGTCTTTGGGCCGTACCTGGCTCAGAAGACCTGAACTTCTGGAAAGCCTAGCTCTGACTGACGAGCAAGCAACGTTGCTGACCGAGTTCCAGCGGGAATATCGGGTAAGGCAACACGATGATTAAAGGGATCGGCCTGATGGCTGGTTAACCTGAACTATCAGTTTACCTAGGGTAAGAGACAAAATTATGAGCAACATTATTAAGCAAATTGAACAAGAACAGCTGAAGCAGAACGTACCGTCTTTCCGCCCGGGCGACTCGGTGGAAGTCAAGGTATGGGTTGTTGAAGGCAGCAAAAAACGTCTGCAGGCATTCGAGGGCGTGGTTATCGCGATTCGTAACCGCGGTCTGCATTCCGCATTCACTGTTCGCAAAATCTCCAACGGCGAAGGCGTTGAGCGCGTATTCCAGACGCACTCTCCGGTCATCGATAGCATTACCGTGAAACGCCGTGGCGCCGTGCGTCAGGCCAAACTGTATTACCTGCGTGAACGTACCGGTAAGGCAGCGCGTATCAAAGAACGCCTGAACTAAGGTACGGCTCACGCCGCATCCAAACGTTAATAATGACCCAAGGGTTAGGCCACGGCCTAACCCTTTTTTTATCGCTGCGCCGGCGGCCACGTACTGTTTACGCCCAGGTCTGCAAGCAACCTTCAATTTCTGGGCGGATAAATTGTCACTGCGCCGACAGATCTTTTCTCTACACAGCAACCAGCACCGCGTCACGTTGATGAAGCGCGCACGTCCACCCTATGGCGTAACGACAGTCCGGGTACCTTGGCGACGGAGGCTAACCGTGCATTTTACTGGCGCTCTCCCACCTGCCGGCGAAAAACAGCGAAGACGAAATGCTCACAGGATCATCTCTGTTGGTTAAATCAGTTGAGCAACTGCGCCAGCAACATGCCTTAATGCCCGCCTGAAAAGGCTCACGTCGCGGCGGGCCGCGGCGTGAGAGTCATGTTCAGAAAGTGTCGGCTTGCCTGGGGCAAGATAGCTGGAGCAACAGCAGCCTGGCCGCTGACAACAACGGTGACCGTTGCGCCCGCCATTAGCGCTTTGCCAGGCAGTGCGGCGCAAAGAGTTTATCAATTTCCTCGCGCGACGCGATGGGTACGCTATGCGCGCGCAAATCGGCTACCTGGGCGGGTTTAGTCAACGTGTCCAGCAGCTTATCGACATATTTGCTGTTAAACGTCGGGGTGGCGGAATGGTATCGCCCGATGGTATTCCAAGAATAGCCATAGCGCTGCACCAGCTTATGAAGAATATAGGTGCCAGAGAGGACATTCACGCAACTGTTTTCCCGTATACTCTGCGCGCTGATACCCAGAGTATTAAGCATCGGTAAATTGACGCTATTGATCTGCATCAGGCCGATATCTCGCGTGCGATTACTATTGTGGTTAATCGCCTGCGGTTCAAAGCGGGATTCCTGCCAAATAATCGCCCGAATGAGTGACGGGTTGACCTGGAAACATTGCGCGGCATAGCGCACACAATCCGTTTCCGCCTTGGCCGCCCCGCAGCCCAACAACAGCAGTAACGCGACGACTTTCGGTGTTTGGCTAAACGTTGCCACGCCTCTCAAACCGGCAACGGCTTTAAGAGGCTGCTGAATCAGGGATGGGAAAGCGTTAGAAAAAAGGTTCAGGGGCGTCATCGTCATTGCCACAAATCATGGCCTGCATAAAATCGTTATAGGCGTAGCTCAACCCCAGGGATCTTGTGGTCAGTGGGTTGAGTGAATAACCCCGAGTTTATTAGAGAGTAATTTTGGCAATACTACGCCGCTTCCTCTGATGCTAATTGCAAAGCGTAATAGTTCATTTCGGCTTCAGTAGGAGGGATGTAACCCAGCCGCCCGAGCAGCCTTCTGTTGTTGTACCAGTCCACCCAGTCCACCCAGTCCAGCGTGGCCAACTCCACTTCCGTCCGGTTTTTCCAGCTCCCGCGGTGGATAACCTCCGTTTTGTACAACCCGTTGATACTCTCTGCCATCGCATTATCGTAGGAGTCGCCG
>NZ_FRDB01000031.1 GCF_900143145.1 Candidatus Sodalis sp. SoCistrobi | reverse complement strand
TCAACGATCTGCTCTTTAACTCCCGGCTTTCGCGCTTCATAGCGGTAGGTAAGCTGGAATACACGGTGACAGCACTGACACCGGAAGCGTTCGCGCTTAGTTGGACTAAGGCCATGTCGATAAATTTCATCTGAATGGCAGCGAGGACAATGAACAGAAACTGTAACCACGTGGAAACCTCAAATAGAGGCAGAATATCACAAAAGTCAACTATTTGAAGGCATTACCAACGGGCGGATATCGCTAATCGCTTCCGGCGTGACCGCGCGGCCATTGACTTCTCGCAGCAGGTCGCCATTTTGCAGACCGTAGCGAGCCAGGTCCTGCGGTTGATTATAGAAAATTTCCACCCGCTGCTGATGGAAGCGAATACCGATATTACGCAACGGCGCTTTATCATTACGCGTGAATTGGCGGGCGTTATAGCAAAACAACATTTGGTCCGGGACAAACCAGATAGTTGTCAAAACGGCTGAAGAAATCCATACCCAAGTTGTACATGTCGTTTTTATTGCCGCTGATTTTCATGCGACCTACCGGCATACCGTTAAAGGTCAGACCGTCTATCAAATAGTCATTATCGTGGCCCAGTCCGCTGGCGGTGGCGCTGGGAGATTGCCGGTAGCTTGTGGTGACATTGCGATACTGCTTTTTCATTCTGTCGATCAGATCTTCGCTGACGAAACTTTGTACCGCGCCGGTATCGACCACCATACTGATGGTGTAAGCTTTGTAATCCAGCGTCAATACCGGCGAGCGGCCGAATTGGTCTTCATAAGGCAGGCATTGCTGATACCCCATCAGCGACGGAGAATGGCGCCAGGCGGTTAGCCTGTGGCTGTGGTTGTCTACCGCCCAGCTCAGCTGTCGGAACACCTCCACGCCCAGAACGCCATCCACCTTTTCCCCCAACGACTGGCTGAAAATGTCCAGATCAATCGCCAGCCAGGGGTTGGCGCCCGGGAGCGTATAGTTGCCAAGCCTTATCGGCAGCGAACGCCAAAGCGTGACCTGGTCGGCACTCAGCTTCCCTTGGGTGCTGCCGATGCCGTTGGCCATGATAGTGCGAAAGATTGAGGGAACTTCATCCGGCGTCGCGGGTCGGGTAAGGGTTGGCGCCAGCCGTTTATCAATTACCGTATAGCTGGCGCCGGTATCCAGCACAAACCGGTAGGTGTTGCCGGCTATAGTCACCGGCACCACCATGTGCAGCAGATGAACCGGTTCGTTTAAGACGGGCGGATTTTCCCCGGCCGCCGGCGCCGCAAGGGTCGGCGCACAGGGCATGACGGCCAGCAACACGGTCAAACTGGCCCCTAAAGGGCGAAAAGCGTAACGGCTATCCATGGTATGACGTCCTCCGGCAGGTCAATAGGTCGCGGCCCCGCGGGCATTACCGGCAGCCGCGCCCTTTGACAACAATGGCGTGATAATACCGTAAAACTTACCGCTCGGGATCCGCAAAAAATACCGTCGAACGAGGGCGCCAGACTCTCTGCGCCCGAGGAGGTCCGGCACCGTCCCAAGGCGCTATTGCGTCGCTGGCACCGTCCGCATCGCCGCAGGCGCCCCAAGTCAGAGGTGCAGCGGCATCGCGGCGCAGACGTCGCTAGGGTGTTTTCGCCCAAAAGGGGCAAAGCGAGGAGCACAGGCGGCGATCATCCCGCACGAGGCGGCGTTGATAGTCCCCGTGACCTTGATGACAGCGGGCGCCGCCGGCACGCTATCACCGACGACGCCGCAGGGGATAACCTTATTCTACCGTTACCGATTTAGCCAGGTTACGCGGCTGATCGACGTCAGTCCCTTTAATCAGGGCGATATGATAGGCCAGCAGCTGCAGGGGTACGGTGTAGAAAATAGGCGCCACAATTTGCTCTACGTGCGGCAAGGGGATAATTTTCATATTCTCGCTGGCGGTGAAACCGGCATCTTGCTCCGCGAACACATACAGTAAACCGCCCCGGGCCCGCACTTCCTCGATATTGGATTTAAGCTTTTCCAACAGTTCGTTGTTCGGTGCGATGACAATGACCGGCATATCGGCGTCAATCAGCGCCAGCGGCCCGTGCTTGAGTTCTCCGGCGGCATAAGCTTCCGCGTGGATATAAGAGATTTCTTTTAGCTTCAGCGCCCCTTCCATAGCGATAGGATAAAGATCGCCGCGCCCCAGGAACAGCGCATGGTGTTTATCGGAGAAACCTTCAGCCAGGGTTTCAATGGGCTCATCCAGCGACAGCATCTGCTCAATCCGGCTGGGTAGCGCTTGCAGAGCATGAACGATGTCCTCCTCCACCTGTTTTTCCATACCACGCAGGCGACCAATGCGGGCCACCAACATCAACAGCACCGTCAACTGCGTGGTAAACGCTTTGGTGGAAGCGACGCCGATTTCGGTACCGGCCCGGGTCATTAGCGCCATATCCGATTCGCGCACTAGCGAGGAGCCGGCAACATTACAGATGGCCAGCGAACCGAGATAGCCCAGCGTTTTGGTCAGCCGCAGCGCCGCCAGCGTATCAGCGGTTTCGCCGGATTGGGACAGGGTAATCAGCAGGCTGCCCGGGCGCACCGCGGGTTTGCGATAGCGGAATTCGGAGGCGATTTCCACATCACAGGGTACGCCAGCCAGCGCCTCGAACCAGTAACGGGATACCATGGCGGAATGATATGACGTGCCGCAGGCAATAATTTGCACGTGCTGCACCTGGCTTAGTAACGCATTGGCGCCCTCGCCCAGCTCCGACAGCGTTATCTCACCGTGGCTGAAGCGGCCTTCCAGGGTATTTTTGACAGCCTGCGGCTGTTCAAAAATTTCCTTTTGCATATAGTGGCGGAACTGCCCTTTATCCCCGGCATCGTATTTTACCTGGGATTCGATTTCCGGGCGCACCACAATCTGGCCCGCCTTATCCCATACCTGCACGGTACGACGGGTGATTTCGGCAATATCGCCTTCTTCGAGGTACATAAAGCGGCGGGTAACGGGCAGCAAGGCCAATTGATCGGAGGCCAGGAAATTCTCGCCGACGCCGAGGCCAATGACCAGCGGACTGCCGGAACGTGCCGCGACCAGCACGTTGGGATCGCGGCTATCCATGATGACCGTTCCGTAAGCGCCGCGCAGCGCGCCAACCACCCGCTGCATTACCTCGACCAGGGCGCCGTTCTGCTGGCGCTGCTCCCAATGCACCAGATGCGCGATCACTTCGGTATCGGTTTGGGTAACAAAGGTGTAACCACGTGCGCGCAGTTGCTCGCGCAGCGGTTCATGGTTTTCGATGATGCCGTTATGGACGACCACGATATGACCGGAGACGTGGGGATGCGCGTTGTTTTCCGTCGGCTCGCCGTGGGTCGCCCAGCGGGTATGGGCAATGCCGGTGCCGCCGGACAGAGGATGCGCCTGGGCCGCTTCGGTCAGGGCGCTCACTTTCCCCACGCGGCGCAGGCGTTGCAGATGACCGTCTTTATCCACCACCGCCAGCCCGGCGGAATCATACCCACGGTACTCAAGACGACGTAATCCTTCCAACAGGATCTCGGCAATATCACGCTGCGCAACCGCGCCTACTATTCCACACATCTCGGTTATTCCTGATTGAACGGCGGCAGTCGCCGTTATGAGCTAGCACAAAATCCGGCCGGTGCGGCGCCGCAACACGCCGCGGATTTTGCCGGCCGCGATAACCTCAGGCGGCGGGCAAAACCGCCCGCAGGGGGCGGCCGCATCCTCATTTTTTCTTCACCGGTCGCGTCCAGTTGGCAAGGGGAAACTGACGTATCCGGCTGATAATCATTTCACCCTCGGCCACATCGCGCGTCACGGTGGTACCGGCGCCGATGGTGGCGCCGCGGCCGATGGTCACCGGCGCCACCAGCTGACTGTCGGAGCCGACAAAAACATCGTCGCCGATGAGGGTCTTGTGCTTGTTGGCGCCATCATAATTGCAGGTAATGGTGCCGGCACCGATATTGACCTGAGCGCCAATCTCGGCGTCCCCCAGATAGCTCAGATGGCCGGCTTTTGAGCCTTTGCCCAGACGGGCCTGTTTCATCTCGACGAAATTCCCCACGTGTGCGTCTTCCTCCAGCTCGCTGCCGGGGCGCAGGCGGGCAAAGGGGCCGAGAGTACTGCGCGCCGCCACGCGCGCGTCTTCCATCACGGTATAAGGGCTAATGATCACATCATCACCGATGACCACATTCTTCAGGACGCAGCCGGTGCCGATAATCACCCGGTCGCCCAGCGTGACCTGCCCTTCGAGAATGACATTGGTATCAATGGATACATCCTGGCCGTGGCGCAGTTCGCCGCGCAAATCGAAACGGTCAGGATCGGACAACATCACGCCGGCCAGCAGCAGGCGCTCCGCCTGCTCCCGCTGCAAGAGCCGCTCCAGCCGCGCAAGCTGCAGCCTGTTGTTCACGCCTTCGACCTCTGTCGGCCGGGCGGGCTGCACCGTATTGATTTTACGGCCTTCATGCCAGGCCATGGCGATGATGTCGGTCAAATAGAACTCGCCCTGCGCGTTCTGGTTGGTTAACTGCCCCAACCAGCGTTTGATATCCTCGCCGCCGGCGACCAGAATGCCGGTGTTGATTTCCTTAATTTGCCGCTGTTGCTCGCTGGCATCTTTCTGCTCGACGATACCGGCCACCTCACCGTTAAGACGCACGATACGGCCATAGCCCTCAGGATTGTCGAGCGTCACCGTAAGCAGGCCGATCCCCCCCTGCGGACGCGCCGCCAGCAGGCGCTGCAATGTGTCGGGAGAGATAAGCGGCACATCGCCGTACAGGATCAAGACATCTTCTTCATCGCGCAGGCAGGTCAGCGTCTGCTGGACGGCATGACCGGTGCCGCGCTGTTCGGCCTGCAGCACCCAATTCAAAGGCGCATCCTGCCGGGCAAGCCGTTCACGCAGCAGCTCGCCGCCGTGACCGTAGACCAGGTGAATGCGCGCCGCGCCCAGCTGCGTGGCGGCATCGATAACGTGTTGCACCATGGCTTTGCCGGCAAGGGGATGCAGCACTTTCGGCAAGGCGGAAAACATACGACTTCCCTTGCCCGCGGCAAGGACAACCACGCTTAATGCTCGATTCGACATAACCATCCTGTGGAACCTTTTTAATCAGACGAAAGTAAACCCGTTCGCGTGCGGGATTACTACATATTTTGGCATGAAAAACACTTTACAGGGCGTAGCCGCCCGGCGCTAAGGCTATTTGTCACGTTTGTGTTGCCAGAAAGGAAAATGACGCTGCACTTGACGTTTTTTTCAGCACTACAGGGGCGAAATCCCCTTGGCGGACCTCACTTTGGCCGGCCACTTAATTAAAGGCAAAAAAAAAGCCGGTCATCATGACCGGCCTCTTAATATACGCTCTTGATTACATCGCTTTTTTGGTCAATTCGATGACCCGCAGCTTCGCCAGCGCTTTGGAGAGCTCGGCAGAGGCCTGGGCATAATCAATATCACCGTGGGAGTTATTGATATGCTCTTCCGCTTTACGCTTGGACTCCATTGCTCTCGCTTCGTCAAGATCCTCGCCACGAATGGCGGTATCGGCCAGTACGGTAACCGTACTGGGCTGCACTTCGAGCACGCCACCGGACAGGTAGATATACTCTTCGTTGCCGTGCTCTTTAACGATACGCACCATACCGGGCTTAATGGCGGTGAGCAGCGGTGCGTGGCCGGGGAAAATCCCCAGTTCGCCTTCGCTGCCCGTCACCTGGATTTTTTCAACCAGCCCGGAAAACATCTGTTTTTCGGCGCTGACCACATCCAGATGGTAAGTTTTTGCAGCCATATAACCCTCCTCTCAAGGCGTTACAGTTTCTTGCCTTTTTCCACGGCTTCGTCGATGGAACCCACCATGTAGAACGCCTGTTCCGGCAGATGATCGTATTCGCCGTCCATGATGCCTTTAAAGCCACGGATCGTGTCTTTCAGCGACACATACTTGCCGGGCGAGCCGGTGAAAACTTCCGCCACGAAGAACGGCTGGGACAAGAAGCGCTGGATCTTACGCGCGCGCGATACCACCAGCTTGTCATCTTCGGACAGCTCGTCCATCCCGAGGATAGCGATGATGTCTTTCAGTTCCTGATAGCGCTGCAGGATGGACTGCACGCCGCGGGCCACATCATAATGCTCCTGACCTACCACTGACGGATCCAACTGACGGCTGGTGGAGTCGAGCGGGTCAACCGCCGGGTAAATACCCAGCGAGGCGATTTGACGGCTCAGAACCACGGTCGCGTCAAGGTGGGCGAAGGTGGTCGCCGGCGACGGGTCGGTCAAGTCATCCGCGGGGACGTATACCGCCTGCACCGAGGTAATAGACCCGGTTTTGGTGGAAGTGATACGTTCCTGCAACACGCCCATTTCTTCCGCCAGCGTCGGCTGGTAGCCTACCGCGGACGGCATACGGCCCAGCAGCGCAGACACTTCGGTCCCGGCCAGGGTGTAACGGTAGATGTTGTCGATGAACAGCAGAACGTCACGGCCTTCATCACGGAATTTCTCCGCCATGGTCAGACCGGTCAGCGCCACGCGCAGACGGTTACCCGGCGGCTCGTTCATCTGACCATACACCAACGACACTTTATCGATAACGTTGGAATCGGTCATTTCATGATAGAAGTCGTTACCTTCACGGGTACGTTCACCCACGCCGGCGAACACGGAATACCCCGAGTGTTCGATAGCGATGTTGCGGATGAGCTCCATCATGTTAACGGTCTTGCCCACGCCGGCGCCGCCGAACAGGCCGACTTTACCGCCCTTGGCGAACGGACACATCAGGTCGATAACCTTGATACCGGTTTCCAGCAAATCCTGGGAACTGGCCAGCTCTTCATAGCTCGGCGCCGGACGGAGAATGGACCAACGCTCTTCCTCGCCGATATCGCCTTTCATGTCGACCGGCTCGCCCAGCACGTTCATGATGCGGCCCAGGGTAGCTTTACCCACCGGCACTTCGATAGCGCGTTCGAGATCGTTCACCTTCAGGCCGCGACGCAGACCATCGGAGGAGCCCATCGCGATGCAGCGGACGACGCCGCCGCCCAGCTGTTGTTCTACTTCCAGCACCAGTTTCGCGGCGCCGTTTTCCACTTCAAGCGCGTTGTACACCTTGGGTACGGCGTCTTGCGGGAACTCGACGTCGACCACGGCGCCGATAACCTGGATAACATTTCCAGTAGCCATCTTGAATCCTCTACGTAATTCGTAACCTAAACCGCGGCGGCTCCCGAGACGATTTCGGTGAGTTCCTGAGTGATGCTGGTCTGTCGAGCCTTATTGTAAACAAGTTGCAGCTCTTTAATCAGGCTGCCGCCGTTGTCCGTTGCGGCTTTCATCGCTACCATACGCGCGGCCTGTTCGCTGGCCAGGTTTTCAACGACGCCCTGATAAACCTGCGATTCCACATAACGACGCAGCAGGGTATCCAGCAGCGTTTTGGGATCGGGTTCATACAAATAATCCCAGGATTTGGTCTTCAAATCCGCTTCTTCCGCAGGCGGCAGAGGCAGGATTTGCAGAATCTGCGGCACCTGAGACATGGTATTGACAAATTTGTTGCTGACAATATAGAGCTTGTCCAGGCGTCCTTCGTCATAGGCCTGCAGCATGACTTTTACCGGCCCAATCAATTCAGACAGCGTGGGGTTGTCCCCCATGCCCGTCACCTGAGCAACCACTTTGCTTCCGACCGAATTGAAGAAAGACACCGCCTTGGAGCCAATCAGCGCCAGTTCGGTTTCCACGCCTTTCCCGTTCCACTCTTTCATGTCCGCCAGCAGCTTTTTGAACAGATTAATGTTCAGGCCGCCCGCCAGACCGCGGTCGGTTGCCACCACCAGGTAACCCACGCGCTTCACATCGCGCTCGTCCAGGTAGGGGTGTTTGTACTCCAGATTTCCCAGTGCAAGGTGACCAATCACTTTGCGCATCGTTTCTGCATAAGGACGGCTGGACGCCATGCGTTCCTGAGTTTTACGCATTTTGGAGGCGGCGACCATTTCCATCGCTTTGGTGATCTTTTGCGTATTCTGGACGCTTGCAATCTTACTACGTATCTCTTTTGCGCCGGCCATTTCTGCTTCTCCTCATTGCTTTATGGCCTGCTCACGCAGGCCATAGCGCGTTACCAGGACTGGGTTGCCTTGAAGGTATCGAGAATGCCTTTCAGCTTGCCTTCGATATCATCGTTATAAGCGCCGGTCTGGTTGATTTGTTGCATCAATTCGCCCTGCTCGCGGTCCACGTAGGCCATCAGCGCGGCTTCAAAATCACCGATTTTCGCCAGCTCGACATCTTCCAGATAGCCGCGCTCCGCCGCAAACAGCACCAGCGACTGCTGGGCCACCGACATCGGCGCATACTGTTTCTGCTTCAGCAGCTCGGTCACTTTCTGACCGTGGTTCAGCTGCTTGCGGGTCGCGTCATCCAGATCGGAGGCGAACTGGGAGAAGGCGGCCAATTCACGGTACTGCGCCAGCGCGGTACGGATACCGCCGGACAGTTTCTTCATGATCTTGGTCTGGGCGGCGCCGCCGACGCGGGATACCGAGATCCCCGGGTTAACCGCGGGACGGATACCGGCGTTGAACAGGTTCGATTCCAGGAAGATCTGACCGTCGGTGATGGAAATCACGTTGGTCGGAACGAACGCGGAAACGTCACCGGCCTGGGTTTCGATGATAGGCAGCGCGGTTAACGAACCGGTTTTGCCCTTCACTTCGCCCTGGGTGAACTTCTCAACGTATTCCGCGTTGACGCGGGAGGCGCGCTCCAGTAAACGGGAATGCAGGTAGAATACGTCGCCAGGATAGGCTTCACGGCCGGGCGGACGACGGAGCAGCAGGGAGATTTGGCGATACGCCACAGCCTGCTTGGAGAGATCATCATAAATGATCAGCGCGTCTTCACCGCGATCGCGGAAGTATTCGCCCATGGCGCAACCGGCATAGGGCGCCAGATACTGCAGCGCGGCGGATTCGGATGCGGTGGCGACCACAACGATCGTGTTCGCCAGCGCACCGTGCTCTTCCAGCTTACGCACCACGTTGGCGATAGTGGACGCTTTCTGGCCGATGGCGACATAGATACAGGTGATGCCGCTGTCGCGCTGGTTGATGATGGCATCGATGGCCAGCGCCGATTTACCGGTCTGACGGTCGCCGATGATAAGCTCACGCTGACCGCGGCCGATAGGAATCATGGCGTCGACGGATTTATAACCGGTCTGTACCGGTTCATCGACCGACTGACGCTCGATAACGCCCGGCGCAATCGCTTCAACGGCGGAAAAGCCGTCGTGCTCCAGCGGGCCTTTACCGTCGATAGGCGCACCCAGGGTGTTCACCACGCGGCCAAGCAGGCCGCGACCGACCGGCACTTCGAGAATACGGCCGGTGCATTTGACTTTCATGCCTTCGGCCAGATCGGCATACGGCCCCATGACCACGGCGCCGACGGAGTCGCGCTCCAGGTTCAGGGCGATGGCGAAACGGTTGCCGGGCAGCGCGATCATTTCACCCTGCATCACTTCGGCCAAGCCGTGTACGCGGATGATCCCGTCGCTGACGGAAACGATAGTACCTTCATTGTGAGCTTCGCTCACTACATTGAACTGAGCAATGCGCTGCTTGATCAGTTCGCTGATTTCGGTGGAATTCAGTTGCATGCTCCAGTCCCCTTAAGACTGCAAGACGTCTGCCAGGCGCTCCAGACGACCGCGTACGCTGCCGTCTATCACCATATCGCCCGCGCGAATAACGACGCCGGCCACGACAGACTTATCAATTTTGCAATTCAGCTTAACTTTGCGTGACAGACGTTGTTCCATCGCGGCGCTGATTTTTGCCAGTTGTTCTTCTTTCAACGTGCTGGCGGAAATAACGTCCACTTCCACCGTCGCCTCCTGCGCCGCGCGCAAAAGGATGAACTGCTCCAGCACATCCGGCAAAACCGTCAGACGCCCGTATTCCGCCATCACCCGTATCAGGTTCTGGCCGGCGGCATCAAGCTCCTCGCCACAGACCGCGATAAACGTCTCCGCCAGCTTCTCGGGCGCAACCGCGCCTGATAACAATTCGGCGATCCGCTCATTGCGGCTCACCTCGGCACAGAACGTCAGCATCGCCTGCCAGTGCGCCACAGCCTGGTGCTCGACGGCAAAGTCAAAAGCCGCTTTGGCGTAGGGGCGAGCTACAGTTACCAGTTCAGACATCGGCCCCTCCCTCCTTACAGTTCAGCGACAATTTTATCGACGATGTCGCTGTTGGCAGCTTCATCCACGGAACGTTCGATGATCTTCTCGGCACCCGCCAAAGCCAGCATAGCGACCTGCTTGCGCAATTCTTCGCGTGCACGCTTGCGTTCGGCGTCAATTTCCGCCTGCGCCTGCGCCAGAATTTTGTTGCGCTCCGCTTCCGCTTCGGCTTTGGCTTCGGCTTTGGCTTCATCAACCACTTGCGCTTTACGCTTGTTGGCCTGTTCGATGATTGCCTGGGCTTCCACCTTCGCTTGCTTCAAATGATCGGTTGCTTCGGCCTGGGCGATGTCCAGATCTTTTTTGGCGCGTTCCGCGGAAGCCAGACCGTCAGCAATTTCTTTCTGACGCTTCTCGATGGCGGCCATCAACGGCGGCCACACATACTTCATGCAGAACAGCACAAACAGGACAAACGCGATGGCCTGGCCGAGGATTGTTGCGTTAAGATTCACAGCACAATGCCTCTTGTAAAGTTAACGGTTCGATGTTGGTTAGCTTGGCGTTTAACACTACGCTACGGCGAACATCACGTACAGGCCCAGGCCCACGGCGATCATGGGGATGGCGTCAACCAGACCCATAACGATAAAGAACTGCGTGCGCAGCAGAGGGATCAGATCAGGCTGACGCGCGGCGCCTTCCAAAAATTTACCACCCAGGATGCCGATACCGATCGCAGCACCGATTGCCGCCAGACCCATCATCACAGCGGCAGCCATGTACAGCAGATCCATATTCAGGTTTTCCATGACAGTCTCCAGTTTGTTTCAGTTAAACGCAGTATTAAAGTGAATAAAAATCAATGTTCTTCAGATGCCATCGCGAGATAGACAATCGTCAGGACCATGAAGATAAAGGCTTGCAGCGTAATAATCAGGATGTGGAAAATGGCCCAGGGCACATTCAGAATCCACTGCGACCACCACGGTAACAGACCGGCAATCAGGATGAAGATCAACTCACCTGCATACATGTTGCCAAACAACCGAAGGCCCAGCGAAACAGGTTTAGACAGCAGGCTGACGCCTTCGAGAATCAGGTTGACGGGAATGAAAATCGGATGATTGAACGGCTGCAGGGTCAGTTCTTTAAAGAAGCCGCCGATCCCCTTCATCATCACGCTGTAGTACAGGATGAGAATAAATACGCCCAGCGCCATCGACAGCGTGATATTGACGTCAGCCGAGGGAACCACACGCAGCGCCGGCAGGCCCAGCACGTGCTCGCCAAGGTAAGGCAGCAGATCGATGGGCAGCAGATCCATCAGGTTCATCAGGAATACCCAGACGAAGATGGTCAGCGCCAGCGGGGCGATTAGCTTGCTTTTGCCGTGAAACATGTCCCGAACGCTGCCATCGACAAAGCCCACCACCAGCTCGACGAAGGTCTGCATTTTGCCGGGTACGCCGCTGGTCGCCCCTTTGGCGACGCGGCCGAAGATCAGCAGGAAAAGCGCGCCGAGCAGCAGCGAGAAGAACATGGAATCAATGTTCAGAACCCAGAAAGACGACGCCGTGTGGGGATTAACCAGTTCAAAGGTACGCAGGTCCAGCTGAAGGTTGTTCAGGTGGTGGCCTATGTATTCCTGTGGAGTAGAGATTTCTCCTGATGCAGACATGATGCCTCTTACCCTTTGTTGTTAATTACGGCCGGTGCCAATATCTGCACAATCAGCACCGATAAATAGGTCAGGCCCAATGGGACAAACGCGGCCTTGAACATACCAAGCGCGACGACCAGCAAGGCGATGGTCGCCGCCATTTTCAGCCCCTCGCCGATAGCGAACGACCAGGCAATGCGACCCGGGGCTGGGGCCTGCGCCTGATGACGGCATGCGTACAGCATGAACGCGACATTGGGCAACCAGGCGGCCAATCCGCCCCCCGCGGCGGATGCGGCGGCGCGAGGGCTTTGCAGAGCGAACAGAACGCTGAACAGCACCAAAGTCATCAACTGGGCAAACAGTAGCTTTCCAGCGACTTTACCGCTGTAAAGGGCTAAGGTCATGACTTTGAGACTCTCCCTACCCGCTCAACTCCGGCTGAGTGTGTATAAAACTGCCTTTGCCGCGATCAGTCAAGCGGTGAAAAACGTGCAAATTATACGGGTCAGTACTACGAATTCAATCGATAAGTAGCGAAAAGGTGAACAATAATTTAAAGATTGCCGTTTTCTTGGTTTTTACCGCAAAAGCGCGGGAATCATAACATGCAAAACTTTCCAACGCTTCACCAATTATCGCCTGTAAAACTGTGCACAAGATCACATCACGGCGCATATTAAATCCCCGCTGATGCGTTAATTTAGCCAATACTTAAAATGCCTGTTGAATTAAAAATGTTAATGTACAGTCACTTAGATATTTTAGCGACCCAGGTCGCTTCTATTTTCGTCTGCACATCGCCGCGCTTGCGTCGTGCAGGTTTATATTGGCGTGCGGTTTAGTAATGTGGGCGTAATTTTTGATTACATATATTTATCGCGGTTACTATTAGTACGGATGCTATTTAGCGGCGGGATGCAATTGCTAATAAAATGTAAAGCGCAGGTAAATGAGTCTCGGCAGGGGTAAATTACCGCCGGCGGCTTTATGAATAAAATGCGCGGCGGTTCTATTCGCCTTTTTGTTGACGAAAAACAAATTACTGTGCCGCAAGCACCACGATATGCCGTTCGCCTTCCAGGCCCGGCACCCGAAGTCCGATCACCGATTCAACCCGAAAACCCGCCGGCAGTGCATTCAGCTCAGCCTCGGAGATCTGGCCTTTAAGCGCGTAAAACCGCCCTTCTTCTTTATGCGGCAGCGCCGCACACCAGGTCAGCATGTCGCCCAGCGAGGCAAAAGCGCGGCTTATTACGCCGTCAAAGCCCGCAGACGGCGTGAAGCTCTCCACCCGGCTCTGCACCGCCGTGACATTGTCGAGGTCTAGTTCATGCTGTACCTGGCGTAAAAAGCGTATGCGCTTGCCCAGACTGTCCAGCAGGGTGAAATGCGCCTCGGGCCGCACGATAGCCAGCGGAATGCCCGGCAAGCCCGGACCGGTGCCGACATCGATGAAACGTTCACCACGCAAGTGCGGATTCACCACGATGCTGTCCATGATATGGCGAACAAGCATCTGTTCAGGGGAGCGCACCGACGTCAGGTTGTAAGCCTTGTTCCATTTATGCAGCAGCGCCACATACCCCAGCAGTTTATCCTTTTGCGCCGTGGTCAGCGCCATATCCGCCTGCGCCAGCAGGGCCTCCAGTGTCTTGAGCATCTATGCTTTCCGTAGTATCAGGCGCTGCGGCGCAGCAGCCCCTGTTTTTTCAGCCAGACCAGCAAAATAGAAATCGCCGCCGGCGTGACGCCGGAAATGCGTGACGCCTGACCGATAGAATGGGGTTTATGATCGTTGAGCTTGGCGATCACCTCGTTGGATAGCCCCGACACGGCGCTAAAATCCATCGTCGCCGGCAGCAAGGTATGTTCATTGCGCATCTGGCGCGCAATCTCCTCCTGCTGACGGGCGATGTAGCCCTGGTATTTGATCTGGATTTCGACCTGCTCTGCCGCCTGGCTGTCGGCCAGCGCAGGGCCAAAACGTTCCAGGCGGGTCAGGCGCGCGTAATCCATCTCCGGGCGGCGCAGCAGTTCTTCGCCATTGGCTTCGCGCGTCAGCGGCGCTTTGAGCAGCGGGTTAAGCTGCTCGACGCCGTCGCTGCCGGGGTGTACCCAAATATCGCGCAGGCGCTGACGCTCGCGCTCAATATGCTCCTGCTTGGCGCAAAAACGCGCCCAGCGCACGTCATCCACCATTCCCAGCTGCCGGCCAGTTTCCGTCAGGCGAAGATCGGCGTTGTCTTCCCGCAGCAGCAGTCGGTATTCGGCGCGCGAGGTAAACATGCGGTAGGGCTCTTTGGTGCCCAACGTACATAAATCATCCACCAGCACGCCGAGATAGGCCTGATCACGTCGCGGCGACCAGCCGTCTTTCCCCGTGGCCAGTCGGGCCGCGTTCAGACCGGCGAGCATGCCCTGGGCGGCGGCCTCTTCATAGCCGGTAGTACCGTTGATTTGACCGGCGAAAAACAGCCCTTCAATCAATTTGCTTTCCAGCGTCAGCTTAAGATCGCGCGGATCAAAGAAGTCATATTCAATCGCATAGCCGGGCCGCACAATACGCGCGTTCTCAAGCCCCTGCATGGAATGGACGATTTTCATCTGCACGTCGAACGGCAGGCTGGTCGAGATGCCGTTAGGATAAATTTCGTTGCTGGTCAGCCCTTCCGGCTCAAGAAAGATTTGATGGGCATCGCGATCGGCAAAGCGCATCACTTTATCTTCAATCGACGGACAATAACGCGGCCCGACGCCTTCAATAATGCCGGCGTACATGGGACTGCGGTCCAGGTTCTGGCGGATGACCTCATGGGTCTTCTCATTGGTATAGGTGATATAACAGGGGATCTGCCGCGGATGCTGATCCGCCGAGCCCAGGAACGAGAAAACGGGCAGCGGATCATCGCCGTGCTGTGTCGCCAGCTGTGAGAAGTCGATACTGCGGGCATCAATACGCGGTGGCGTACCGGTTTTTAAACGGTTAACCCGAAAAGGGAGCTCGCGCAGGCGGCGCGACAGGGAAACCGAAGGCGGATCGCCCGCCCGGCCGCCGCTATAATGATCCATGCCGATATGGATCTTGCCATCGAGGAAGGTTCCCACGGTTAGCACGACGGCGCGGGCACGAAATTTCAGCCCCATTTGAGTGACGGCGCCGACTACTTTGTCGCCTTCCACGATCAGATCCTCAACCGCCTGCTGGAAGATCATCAGATTAGGCTGGTTCTCCAGCGCGCCACGCACCGCTTGCCGGTAGAGTACGCGATCCGCCTGTGCGCGGGTGGCCCTGACCGCAGGGCCTTTACTGGCGTTTAGTATCCTGAACTGGATGCCGGCCTGGTCGATAGCCTGCGCCATCAGGCCGCCCATGGCGTCGATTTCCTTGACCAAATGCCCCTTGCCGATACCGCCGATCGCCGGGTTACAGGACATTTGTCCAAGCGTATCAATGTTATGCGTCAGCAGCAGGGTTTGGCATCCCATCCGTGCCGACGCCATTGCCGCTTCCGTACCGGCATGGCCGCCACCAATAATGATGACGTCAAAGTGATCGGGATAAAACATGGTTAAAACACCTCACGTGAAAGCGAAGGATCGTCAAGGGGCTCGGGGAAGAGGATTCTACTCAAGTTTAAGCGGGATACAAGCCCGGAAGATCCGCGGGTAATTAAAGAAAGATCTTTTTATTTAAAGATCCCTTATTATGTCTACTACTAGGATCGAGATCCTCTGTGGATAAGCCGTTTTTGATCAACCGATACAAGGCATTATCGATCCACTGAGCCTGTGAATGATCGGTGATCCCCGCCGGTATAAGCTGGGATCATCTTCCGTGCTTATCCACAGGGTGTCGCAGTGAAAAAGGTTATACATTGGATAACTACCGGTTATCAGCCGCTTTTAACCGGAGTTATACACAAAAAAAGTGATGTTAGCGTGCTTTTATTTGCGTGATCCACTCCGCCACCCAGACTTCCGCCGGATCCTCCGGGATTTCATGCTGGGTAATGTCGATCTTCAGCACGTCGCCGATCCGTTTAGCGCCGAAGGTAACCGCGGATAGCGAAGGCGTTTGCGCCTTTAACTCTTCCAGCAGCGGCTGGAGATTCTCCGGCAGTTCGCCTGCGCCGTGGGTCGAGGTGACCACCTTCGGTGCTCAACTCCGCCAGTTCGGCACCGTGCAGAATGTCGGTGCTTAAACCCTGCTGTTCCAGGATGCCGGCGACATGCTCGGCAACATATTCGGCGCTACCCAGGGTGCTGCCGCTAATGATGGTTACGTCGGCCATAATTGTCCCGTCAAATAATTGAGCCGGTATTGTACGCTGTGTACCGGCTGGGATCTACCTGTGGATAATTGTGGGTATTGTCAGCGCCGTTAAGGCACGATGGTACGGCTGATGGGGTTTTGCAGCGAGATCAGCGTCTCGGTGGATTGGATTTCGTCGATAGTCTGGATCTTGTTGATAAGTACCTGCTGCAGGGCGTCGATGGAGCGGCACATCACCTTGATGAAGATACTGTAATGACCGGTGGTGTAATAGGCTTCCACCACCTCTTCCAGCGCATAGGTATCTACACATCAGGGAGGAGGCTTAAGAGCAACTCTCGCTAAATGAGTAAGTTCTTCCAGACTATATTCCGATAATAATTTTAGTGTATTCAACAAGATGGATAGGCCAGCGAGCAGAGCAGGAGCGCTCTCTCTGCGGCCTCGCTTTTGCTGTCGTCCTGACAAGCGACATATCAGCTGGCGGGCTGCCGCATTTTCTTCTCCTTCAGCGCGTTGCAGCCGCCATACCAGAACAGCAGCCATACTGGCTATTAACAACCTGCGTAGTACGGCTGGCGCGCTGCGCTGAAGCCATGTTTCTACGTCATGTCCGGCACCTTTCAGCAACTTAAAAAATGATTCAATATTCCAGCGCCAGTAATACCAACGAGCTACTTCCTCGCAGGTGATCTCGCTGCAAACGTTTGTAAGCAGCGTCCAGCGTCCCACCACATTACCGAGATCATCCGTAAGCCGAACAACAACCAATCTGACCGTCAGAGGCTCTCCAGGTTGGATTTTTATGCGGCGGCCGGTTTCTTTATCTTTACGCTTCTGCTGCGCAGCTCGGGTTATGACTATCGAGGTTTCACTGATTTCCATATCAGCTTTTTTCCCTTTCCAGTCTACCTGTCCGCATCCGTTGTATGGCAGAAGAGCAGCAATCTCACCAATTTTCAATGAATTACCTTGCCACTCTGCACCATGTCCTTCTTTTCCTCGGATAAGCCAGCATATTCCTTGAGTACTCAACGTCCGCATATGTCCAATAGAGTCACCCTCTCTATCAATTATATGAATCAGCTTTTTACCTATATTAAGCGATTCCACACGGGCAATATCGGTCGTCAAGGCGTCCATATGTGTCTGCCGTTCGGACAGTCCTTCCGCCAACGTTGAATGACAACCGGTTGCATCGGTAAGTGTCTGAGATAGAGGCGCTATTGGCAAACCCGTGCCAGCATCAACCAGCAAGCTGCTTTGAAGTTCATATCCAACATCGCCACCGTGCGTCATTTTTAAGCGTCCGTATTTGGCATGATGGTAAAGAAATTGTAAACGTGACCAATCATGAACAACGAGAGCGTATGGATGCGGGCTAAGCGAAATTTGCTCAAGTGCTAGCGAAATAATTGGCTCATTGAGTTGACTGAAGCTAATTCGCTTATTATTCAGAAAACGCCAGACAGCTTGGGTAGTTGCGAAAGTTGATTTTTGAGCACTTGCGAGGTCTTTAACCGCAGAAGCAAGAAGAGCCGCGGGCGTCATATGCTGTTTAACCAGCGTCTGATATCGGCGGGTAAGGCGAGAGTCAATCCCGCCAACAGATAGGTTGAAATCATTCTGCAAAGTAATAACAGGTATCACGATAAATGTGTAGATACCTATG
>NZ_FRDB01000163.1 GCF_900143145.1 Candidatus Sodalis sp. SoCistrobi | reverse complement strand
CGGCGACTCCTACGATAATGCGATGGCAGAGAGTATCAACGGGTTGTACAAAACGGAGGTTATCCACCGCGGGAGCTGGAAAAACCGGACGGAAGTGGAGTTGGCCACGCTGGACTGGGTGGACTGGGTGGACTGGTACAACAACAGAAGGCTGCTCGGGCGGCTGGGTTACATCCCTCCTACTGAAGCCGAAATGAACTATTACGCTTTGCAATTAGCATCAGAGGAAGCGGCGTAGTATTGCCAAAATTACTCTCTAATAAACTCGGGGTTATTCATCCAGGGATGGCTGCGGGTGCCCCAATCGGTCTGTACCGTGAATGTCATCAGCCCACAAGGGCAGGAAAGCCGATTGCAATTGCCCGCCAATAACGCCGAGCATCTGGCCGCAAGCGACCTGTTGCTAGTGACGCTAAAAGCCTGGCAGGTGTCAGGGGCGGTACGGGCGCTATTGCCGCAACTGCGCGCCGACTGCGCCATTCTACTGCTGCATAACGGCCTCGGCACGCGTGAGGAATTGCCGGTCCTGATCCAGCCGTTGATTATGGGAACCACCACCCATGCCGCCCACCGTGAAGAGAACATAGTCCACCATGTCTTTGCCGGCACGACGCGTATCGGTCCCGGCAATAGTCAGGCGCAGCAAGCCAGCGCTATCGCAGAAGTGTTGCACCAAGCGCTGCCGGAAGTCGCCTGGCACAACAACATCGCCGCCTCAAGTTGGGTCAAGCTTGCCGCTAACTGTGTCATAAACCCCCTCACTGCTATTTACGACTGTCGCAACGGTGAGCTGGAACGCTATACGGCACAAATCGAGGCCATTTGTCGCGAAGTGGCGATGGTGATGGATCGCGAGGGTTATCATACCCATTATGAAAGCCTGCTGTTTTATGTCGGCCAGGTGATCCGCAGCACCGCGGATAATGTCTCCTCTATGCTGCAAGATGTGCGTGCCCAGCGGCATTCGGAGATTGATTATATTACCGGCCATGTGCTGCGACGCGCCCGGGCGCACGGATTAAACGTGCCGGAGAATCAGCGACTGTTTGATTTGGTGAAACGCAAAGAGGAAAGCTATGGACAAAACGATTCTTCTCTGTCTGGCCGATGGTAGTGAAGAAACCGAAGCCGTCACCACCTTCGATGTGTTGGTCCGCGCCGGGATTCAGGTACGCGCGGCCAGCGTCAACGACGATGGCGGACTGACCATCGTCGGTTCGCGTGGCGTGCGGTTGCTGGCCGACGCACCGCTGGCGGCACTGGCGGAGGAGCCATTTGACGCCATTGTGCTGCCCGGCGGTGTGCGGGGTGCCGAGTGCTTCCAGCGCAGTCCGCTGCTGCTGGAGTGCGTGCGCCGAGCGCATCTCAGCGGCAAGCTGGTGGCGGCGATCTGCGCCGCGCCGGCTTTGGTATTAGAGCACCATCAGCTGTTCAGCCAGGCCAAGATGACCGGTTTTCCGGCGCTGAAGGACCGTATTCCCGCCGATCGCTGGCTGGACAAGCGGGTGGTGTATGATGCGCGTCACCGACTCCTCACCAGCCAGGGCCCGGGGACGGCCATGGATTTCGCTCTGAACATTATTGCGTTACTCTGCGGCCGGCCACGCGCGGCCGAGGTGGCGGCGCAATTAGTGCTGCCTCAGGGCATAGATGATTTTCAAGATTAGCGGCACGTCAGGCAAGCGGACCGGCGGGCGCAGAACAGGACCCACGGCAGGTGCGGGCCGCATTCTCGCTGCAAGCGCCCGCCGGGAAATTAAGGGCGGTAAACCTTCACATTTTGGAAGCCCTGCTCGCGCAAATACAGCGCCTGCAAACGGCTCATCACCCCGCGGCCACAGTGCAGTAAGTATGATTTACTCTGATCCAGCTCGCCAAAGTGACTGCCCAGCTTGTAAAACGGTAGCGTCTGCACCGCCACATTAGCCAGCGCCAACGGGCAGCCTTCCTGCTCATCCTGTGAACGGATATCCAGCACGATATCGCCGCTGCCCAATTCGGCAGTGGTTTCCACCTCGGCGACAGGCGGGTTCGTCTCTTCTGCTACCAGCTCACGGATATCCAGCACCTGCGCTTGCGCCACCGCCGTATCCAGCACGGTAAAATCAAATTGCCCTTCTTCTTGCTCAATGCGGCTTTTTACCGCCCGCACGGTCGGGCTCTTGGAAATCACGCCGCAGTATTCCGGCATGGTTTTGGCGTATTCTTCCGTGCCGATCTGGCGCGCCAGCGCGATGATATGCTCTTTGTCGTGAGAAATGAGCGGTCGCAGAATAAGCGTATCAGACACGTTGTCAATCAAACGCAGATTCGTCAGCGTCTGGCTGGACACCTGCCCCAGCGCCTCACCGGTGACCAGCGCTTGAACACCGTAGCGCTCCGCAATGGCCGAGGCTGCACGCACCATCATGCGTTTCAACACTACACCCATCTGGCCGTCATCCACCTTGGTCAAAATTTCGTTGACCACCGGCGCAAAATCAAGAGACACAAAGCGGACTTTATGCGACTGACCAAAGCGGCGCCATAAATGGTATGCCACCTGGCGAACGCCGATTTCATGGGCCGCACCGCCAAGATTGAAAAAGCAATAATTGACCCGGCAACCGCGGCGCATCAGCATATAACTGGAGACGCCGGAGTCGAAGCCGCCCGAGATAAGCGACAGCACATCTTCCTGGGTGCCGATGGGGAAGCCGCCAAGCCCTTCCAGGCGCTCGGTAATCAACAGCAGTCGATCGTTATCGATTTCCAGCAGGACCGTCTCGTCGGGGCGAGTCAGTTTAACCCGGGTGTTTTCCACATTCTGATTTAAACCGCCGCCGACGTAGCGTTCCACGTCCTGGGAGGTGAAATCGTGCGTGCCGCGGCGCTTGACCCGCACGCAAAAGCTTTTGCCCACCAGGCGATCGCGATACATCGCCAGCGTTTGCAGGTAAATATCATGCATATCCTGCCAGGGACGCTCTTCCACCGCCAGAATGTGGTGGATCCCGGGAATGCGGGTCAACGCGTCGGCTATCAGCGGACGGTGATGTTCACCGCCGGCGCGTACCTCGATATGATCCCAATGACGCACCACCGCCACCGACTCATCACAATGTTTAAGAATATTGCTGGTGAGTATTTTTATAAAGCGCAACCGCACGGATTGACTTTTTATCGTGATTTCCGGAAACAGTTTGATGATAAACTTCATGGTGATAGTCGTTATTTGATCATTAAAGAGTAACGCGCCGCAACACGTTATATAATGGGACACTGGCCCACGTTAGCCCTGGCGTCGGCCTGTCGGCGCGGAGTATACCACTTTATGCCGCGGGATTAAGGCGCAATTTGCTTATCACCGCACTCTGGGCTAACGTGGGCCGCCACTGGCGCCTTCGCTATCTATCGGTAGGATACAGACCATGCCAAAAAAAGCAGAACAACCCGCCAGTTTTGAGACTGCGCTAAAAGAACTGGAGCAAATAGTCACCCGCCTCGAATCCGGCGAACTGCCGCTGGAGCAAGCGTTAACGGAATTCGAGCAGGGCGTGCAGCTGGCGCGACAGGGGCAGAAAACCCTGCAACAGGCGGAACAGCGGGTGCAAATACTGTTAAACGACACGCCAGACGCTCCGCTTGCCCCCTTTGCGCCGGAAAATGAGGCGCTATGACTGATTTCGCGCGCGCGCTTGAAAACAGCCGCCAGCAAGTGGACGCGGCGCTGGAACGTTATCTCAGTGCCCTCGCCAACCCGCAGGCGCCCCTTATCCAGGCCATGCGCCACGGCGCTTTGCTGGGGGGCAAACGGCTGCGCCCGTTCCTGGTGTACCAGACCGGCCGGTTGTTCGGGCTTACCGCCGCAAGCCTGGACGCACCGGCCGCCGCGATTGAGTGTATCCATGCCTATTCGCTGATTCATGACGATTTGCCGGCAATGGATAACGATGCGCTGCGCCGCGGGTTACCGACCTGCCACGTCAAATTTGGCGAAACGACCGCCATTCTGGCCGGCGATGCGCTGCAGACGCTGGCCTTCAGCATTCTGGCCGACGCGGAGATCCCGGGTGTGTCGCCACAGGATCGGCTACAAATGATCTCGGCGCTGGCCGCCGCCAGCGGCGCCGACGGTATGTGTCTTGGACAGGCGCTGGATTTAGAGGCCGAGGGGCAGCAGGTTTCCGCCGCACGACTTGAGACGATTCACCGCCACAAGACCGGCGCGCTTATTCGCGCGGCGGTGCGGATGGGCGTGCTGGCGGCCGGGGAACGCGGCGGTCCGGCGCTGGGTTATCTGGATCGTTTCGCCGCCGCCATCGGCCTGGCTTTCCAGGTACAAGACGACATTCTTGATGTCGTGGGCGACAGCCAGACCACCGGCAAACGTCAGGGAGCGGACCAGGCACTGGGTAAAAGCACCTATCCGGCCCTGCTGGGGCTGGACATGGCGCGGGCCAAGGCCCAGGATCTGTATCAGGAATCCCTGGCGTCTTTAGAATGTGTCGCCGCCCTCGGTTACGATACCGCCACGCTGGTGGCGCTGGCGCGCTATATTATTGAACGTGATAAATAAGTGATGCGGTTTTTTACACCTCAGATATGAGTACCCCATGAGCCTTGATATCAAGAAGTATCCGACGCTGGTCCTGGCTGACAATCCTATGGAACTGCGTCAGTTGCCCAAAGAGAGTTTGGTGGCGCTGTGCGACGAGCTGCGGCAATTTCTGCTCGACAGCGTAAGCCGCTCAAGCGGCCATTTCGCCTCGGGGCTGGGCACGGTGGAACTGACGGTGGCGCTGCATTATGTGTACAACACGCCGTTCGACCAGCTGATTTGGGATGTCGGCCATCAGGCTTATCCACACAAAATCCTGACCGGGCGACGGGACCGTATTGCTACTATTCGCCAGCGTAACGGCCTGCATCCGTTTCCCTGGCGTGGCGAAAGCGAATACGACCAGCTGTCGGTCGGCCATTCCTCCACCTCCATCAGCGCCGGCCTCGGTATGGCGGTGGCGGCGGAACATGAGGGATTGGGCCGCCGCACGGTTTGTGTTATCGGCGATGGCGCCATCACCGCCGGCATGGCCTTCGAGGCCATGAATCACGCCGGCGATATCAAATCCGATTTGCTGGTGGTGCTGAACGACAATGAAATGTCGATTTCGGAAAATGTCGGGGCGCTGAATAATCATTTGGCGCAGATCCTGTCAGGCAAGCTCTACTCCACCCTGCGCGAAGGCGGCAAAAAGGTGCTGTCAGGTATTCCGCCGATTAAAGAGCTGGTGAAGCGCACCGAAGAGCACATTAAAGGCATGGTGGTGCCGGGCACGCTGTTCGAGGAGCTGGGGTTTAACTATATCGGCCCGGTGGACGGCCATGATGTCCAGGGACTGGTGCAGACGCTGAAGAATATGCGGGCCAAAAAAGGACCGCAGCTGCTGCATATCATGACGAAAAAAGGCCGTGGCTATGCGCCAGCCGAGAAAGACCCTATCAGTTGGCATGCGGTGCCGAAATTCGACCCCCACATGGGAACCCTGCCGAAAAGCGGCGGCGGCTGCCCCTCCTATTCGGCCATTTTCGGTGACTGGCTGTGCGCCACCGCCGCCGACGATGACAAACTGATGGCGATTACGCCCGCCATGCGCGAAGGCTCCGGCATGGTGGCGTTTTCGCGCCAATATCCGCGCCAGTATTTTGATGTGGCCATCGCCGAGCAGCATGCGGTCACCTTTGCCGCCGGGCTGGCCATTGGCGGTTATCACCCGGTGGTAGCCATCTATTCTACCTTTTTGCAGCGCGCCTACGATCAGGTGATCCATGACGTCGCGATACAGAATTTGCCGGTACTGTTTGCCATCGATCGTGGCGGCGTGGTCGGCGCCGACGGGCAAACTCACCAAGGCGCGTTTGATCTCTCCTACCTGCGTTGCATCCCCAATATGGTCATTATGACGCCGAGCGATGAAAACGAATGCCGGCTGATGCTGCACACGGGTTATCACTACCAGGCGGGCCCAAGCGCGGTGCGTTACCCGCGCGGTAACGGCACCGGCGCTCCGCTCACCGATTTGCATGAGCTGCCGCTGGGTAAAGGGGTGGTGCGCCGTCAGGGCGCCGGCGTGGCGATTCTCAATTTCGGTACCTTGCTGCCCCAAGCCGAACACGCGGCGCAAGCGCTAAATGCCACCCTGGTGGATATGCGCTTCGTTAAGCCCCTCGACGGCGCGCTGATAAGCGAGCTGGCCGCCAGCCATCAGGCGCTGGTGACGGTCGAGGAGAATGCCATCATGGGCGGCGCCGGCAGCGGCGTAAACGAGTATGTGATGCAGCAGCGGCTGCAGGTGCCGGTATTGAATATCGGTCTGCCGGACCATTTTATTCCCCAAGGCAGCCAAGAGGAGATCCGCGCGGATCTGGGCCTCGACGGCGCGGGGATCCAGCGGCAAATCGAGGACTGGCTGGCTTAAGCCCGCGGCACAGGAGCGCCCACCGCGCTCCTTTATCGCCGGCGCCCCTCCTGCCCGGGCAGTGGGGCGGGCATCGTGCTTGCCCCCCTGCACCGGCCCACGTTGACCGCTTAGTGACCTTTCGTCTGCGTCCGCCCATGTGATCCCTGGCGTCGCCATTCTGCCTGCCTGTGCTCAGCCACAACCCACCCTGCATGAGCGCCTTTTTGTCTGCGCTCAGCCACGGTTAAGCCTGCATGGGCTTCCTCCCGTCTGTGTGAATCACCCCGGATAAATTAGAGTCTATACTTTAAAAGTGGAGGTCTCTATGACAACGACCAAACGTTACTCTCCGGAAGTCCGTGAACGGGCAGTTAATCTAGTGCTGGAAACTCAGCATGAGCA
>NZ_FRDB01000310.1 GCF_900143145.1 Candidatus Sodalis sp. SoCistrobi | reverse complement strand
TTCATGGCGGAGCGGCCCAATCAGCTTTGGGTGGCGGACTTCACCTACGTCAGAACGGCGCAGGGCTTCGTTTATGTGGCCTTTATCGTCGATGTGTTCGCCGGCGTTATCGTCGGCTGGCGGGTCTCAACGTCGATGGAGACATCTCTGGTGCTGGATGCGCTGGAGCAGGCGCTTTGGGCTCGTCGCCCAGGGAAAGGGGTGATCCATCACTCAGACCGAGGCTCACAATATGTTTCATTAGCGTATTCAAAGCGTCTGAAGGATGCTGAAATCCTGGCGTCAGTTGGCACTACCGGCGACTCCTACGATAATGCGATGGCAGAGAGTATCAACGGGTTGTACAAAACGGAGGTTATCCACCGCGGGAGCTGGAAAAACCGGACGGAAGTGGAGTTGGCCACGCTGGACTGGGTGGACTGGTACAACAACAGAAGGCTGCTCGGGCGGCTGGGTTACATCCCTCCTACTGAAGCCGAAATGAACTATTACGCTTTGCAATTAGCATCAGAGGAAGCGGCGTAGTATTGCCAAAATTACTCTCTAATAAACTCGGGGTTATTCAGCTAATGGTTTCATCATCAATGGGGTCAAGCGGCGCCAGGGCCAGGCCGGTTGGCGAAGCGGTTGCGTCCGGGGCGACATCCAGCGTTGGCGGCGGGAAATCGAAAGGCAGCCCGGCGCCGGCTTCCGCGTTGGTTGCCGCGCCGCCGGCGTTATTCGCCGCACCGCCGGCGTTAACATCGCCGGCGTTAGCGCCGGGCGTCACGTTGTCGGCGTTATTCGCCGCACCGCCGGCGTTAGCACGGCCGGCGTCAATGCCGGGCGTCACGTTGCCGGCGTTATTCGCCGCACCGCCGGCGTTAGCGTGACCGGCGTCAATGCCGGGCGTCACGTTGCCGGCGTTATTCGCCGCACCGCCAGCGTTAGCGTGACCGGCGTCAATGCCGGGCGCCACGTTGCCGGCGTTATTTGCCGCACCGCCGTCAGCGCCGGGCGGGACGTAACCCTCGTTAATCGCCGCACCATCGGCGTCAGCTTTGCTGCCGTCATTATCAAACGTCGGGGCCGGCAGCGGCGGCAGGCGGTAAAGCGGCGTGGCGCTTTCCTGGCCGGAGCCGCTTGCCCCACCCGGTGCGGCTTTTGCGTCAGCCGACGCCGCCAAAAGCGCCGCCAAAAGAGAAACCATCATCCTGAAATGACATGACATATGTAGATTCCGCCCGTCCTTATGCCGTCTCACCAGACCCGGCAGACCGGGCTTGCTTTTTCTTCCTACCGCGTTCTTTCCAGGTGTTATAAAACAGCTCGAATACGCAACGCACGATGCTGGCAAAGGAGCGCAAAGGACGATCGCGGGGGTAGGGGGGAGTCAGCCAGGCATCGGCGCGCGTCATAACCACCCGCACCAGCTCGCGCCGCTTATCCAGGGGCATCTCTTTAAACATAAGCCGCATCACGTCCGGTCCGGCGTGGATGACGCTGACCGGAATACAGACGCCGCCGGAATGCAACCGAAGTTCCACCTCTTCGATAGTGTCATGACGATAGCTGTCGTCCGGCGTCACCAACTTTACCCCGCCCATGGAAAGATCCCGCGTTTCGCTGACCACGGAGATCCCGCTGGCGTAATGAATAATCGCCGGAATGGTCACCTCGACGCGGATTGTTTTACGGACCTGACGCGTTTCTTTGGCCACCGCAATGGCCGCCAGTAAAATAATGACGCTTAACATGGCCCAGACGACATTAAAGACAATCACTCGCGGATCGACATTGAAATAGTCATACATCACCGCCCGCACAATCCCCGCAATAACCCCCAGCACCAGCAAACAGGCCACAATAATATGCGGTCGCACGATATGGGCGTCGAAAAAGCCTTCATCCAACAGGCCGCCCTTGTCCGTCACGTTGAATTTGCCATGCTTGGGGGAGAGCAGGGTCAAGAAAGTCGGAATGATGAGATGGAATGCCATCACCGTTTCGTAAATCTCCCCCCAGAAGGTATAACGATACCGGCCGTTCATTCGTGAATTAAGCCAGATGGCCATAAACAGGTGCGGCAGCACATAGGCGAAAATGGTGCTGGCCGACGAGGCGATAATATTTTGGTTAAACAGCAAAAACGCCAACGGTGCGGTTAAAAACACCACCCGCGGCAGGCCATATTGGAAATGCAGCATGGCGTTGAGATAGCACAATCGCTGTTGCCACGTCAGTCCGCGGCCGAACAGCGGATTATCCATGCGCAGTATTTGCGTCATGCCGCGCGCCCAGCGGATACGCTGGATCACATGTAGCCCGAGGCGTTCGGTGGCCAGGCCGGCCGCCAGTGGAATTGCCAGGAAGGCCGAATCCCAGCCCTTACGCCATAGGTATCTACACATTTATCGTGATACCTGTTATTACTTTGCAGAATGATTTCAACCTATCTGTTGGCGGGATTGACTCTCGCCTTACCCGCCGATATCAGACGCTGGTTAAACAGCATATGACG
>NZ_FRDB01000188.1 GCF_900143145.1 Candidatus Sodalis sp. SoCistrobi | reverse complement strand
GCGCGTTGTCGATCTGATCGAATGCGCGCGCGCTACCGCCGTAGGCCTTGGCCAGAACGGTGGTGATGGCGGCGGTCAGGGTCGTTTTACCATGGTCAACGTGGCCGATAGTACCGACGTTAACGTGGGGTTTGGTGCGTTGAAACTTTTCTTTAGACACGGCTATATTCCTTACTCTTATGCTCTCACCAACGGGTGAGAGCACGGGATATTAATTGTAACCCTTAAAGCTTACTTGGCTCTGCGGGTTTCGATAATGGCCTGAGCAACGTTGTTCGGTGCTTCATTGTACTTCAGGAACTCCATGGAGTAAGAAGCACGGCCCTGAGTCTGTGAACGCAGATCAGTAGCATAACCGAACATTTCAGACAAGGGGACCTGCGCACGAACGGTTTTACCGGTCGTGGTGTCTTCCATACCGTCAATCATACCGCGACGACGGTTCAAGTCACCAATCACGTCACCCATGTAGTCTTCAGGCGTTTCAACTTCGACCTTCATGATGGGTTCCAGGAGCACCGGTTTCGCCTTCATGAAGCCTTCTTTGAACGCCATGGAACCGGCAATCTTGAACGCCATTTCCGAGGAGTCGACTTCGTGGTAAGAACCATCGAAGGCGGCAACACGGACGTCTACGATCGGGTAGCCGGCCAGAACACCGCTTTTCAGCTGTTCCTGGACGCCTTTATCCACCGCCGGAACGTACTCTTTCGGTACCACACCGCCGACGATTTCGTTCAGGAATTCGTAGCCTTTACCACCCGGTTCCATCGGTTCGATACGCAGCCAAACGTGACCGAACTGACCGCGACCACCGGACTGACGAACGAATTTACCTTCTTGCTCGACGGTGGAGCGGATCGTTTCGCGGTAGGCCACCTGCGGCTTACCGACGTTGGCTTCCACGTTGAATTCGCGACGCATACGGTCGACGAGGATTTCAAGGTGCAGCTCACCCATCCCGGCGATGATAGTCTGGCCGGATTCTTCATCGGTCCACACGCGGAAAGACGGGTCTTCCTGCGCCAGACGGCCCAGTGCCAGACCCATTTTTTCCTGGTCGGCCTTGGTTTTCGGTTCCACGGCAACGGAGATAACCGGCTCCGGGAATTCCATACGCTCAAGGATGATCGGCGCAGAGGTGTCGCACAGGGTATCCCCGGTGGTGACGTCTTTCAGGCCGATGGCCGCGGCGATGTCGCCGGCGCGCACTTCCTTGATTTCCTCACGCTTGTTGGCGTGCATCTGTACGATACGGCCGAAGCGCTCGCGCTTGTCCTTCACCGAGTTCAGCACGGTATCGCCGGAATTGACGACGCCGGAGTAGACGCGGAAGAAGGTCAGGTTGCCGACGAACGGGTCGGTGGCGATTTTGAACGCCAGCGCCGAGAACGGCTCGTCATCGCTGGAATGACGTTCAGCGTGGGTTTCGCCGTCTTCCAGTACGCCGTTAATGGCAGCAACGTCAGTCGGGGCCGGCAGATACTCAATGACCGCATCCAGCATCGCCTGTACGCCTTTGTTCTTGAACGCGGAACCACAGGTAACCAAAATGATTTCGTTGTTCAGAACGCGCTGGCGCAGACCTTGCTTGATTTCTTCCTCGGTCAGCTCTTCGCCGCCCAGGTATTTATCCATCAGCTCTTCAGACGCTTCCGCTGCGGATTCCACCAAATGCTGGTGCCATTTGTCGGCCAGCTCGGCCAAATCGGCAGGGATGTCTTCATAATTGAAGGTCACACCCTGGTCCGCTTCGCTCCAGTTGATCGCTTTCATCTTCACCAGGTCGACGACGCCGGTGAATTTTTCTTCCGCGCCGATAGCCAGCTGGATCGGAACCGGGTTAGCGGCCAGACGGGTTTTCAGCTGTTCAACGACGCGCAGGTAGTTGGCGCCCATACGGTCCATTTTATTAACGAACGCGATACGCGGCACTTTGTATTTGTTTGCCTGACGCCATACGGTCTCAGACTGCGGCTGCACGCCTCCTACCGCACAGTACACCATCACGGCGCCATCGAGCACGCGCATGGAACGTTCAACTTCGATAGTGAAGTCAACGTGCCCCGGGGTGTCGATAATGTTGATGCGGTGCGAATCAAACTGTTTGGCCATGCCGGCCCAGAAACAGGTGGTCGCGGCGGACGTGATGGTGATACCACGTTCCTGCTCCTGCGCCATCCAGTCCATGGTGGCTGCGCCATTATGAACTTCACCGATCTTGTGGTTCACACCCGTGTAGAACAGGATACGTTCAGTCGTGGTGGTTTTACCGGCGTCGATGTGTGCACTGATACCGATGTTACGATAGCGTGCAATGGGTGTTATACGAGCCATTTGAATCCTCGATTACTGGGGCGTTCATTCCGAGCCAACCCGGCAGGGACAGCTCATGAGCGTCCGCCGGGTTAGCGTAACTACTGCGGTGCGATTACCAGCGGTAGTGGGCGAACGCCTTGTTGGCATCTGCCATACGGTGAACGTCTTCACGTTTCTTCACAGCAGTACCTTTGTTTTCTGCTGCATCGGAAAGTTCGTTCGCCAAGCGCAGAGCCATAGATTTATCACCGCGTTTACGAGCAGCTTCAACGATCCAACGCATTGCCAGGGCATTGCGGCGAACCGGACGGACTTCTACTGGCACCTGATAAGTAGAACCACCGACGCGGCGCGATTTGACTTCGACAGTCGGACGCACGTTGTCCAGGGCTACTTCAAAAGCTTCCAGATGGCCTTTACCAGAACGCTGAGCCAGGGTCTCCAGCGCGGTATAGACGATTGCTTCTGCGGTAGATTTTTTGCCATCTACCATCAGGATGTTAACAAATTTGGCCAAAAGCTCAGATCCGAACTTCGGATCCGGCAGGATTTTACGTTGACCAATGACGCGACGACGTGGCATGGAAATACTCCGTTGTTAATTCAGGGTTGTCCAAAACTCAATGAGTTCTTTGACAGAGTTAATAAAACGTTTGGCCTTACTTAACGGAGAACCATTAAGCCTTTGGCTTCTTCACGCCGTACTTGGAGCGGCCCTGCTTGCGGTCTTTAACACCGGAGCAGTCAAGCGCGCCACGAACGGTGTGGTAACGCACACCCGGCAGGTCTTTTACACGACCGCCGCGGATCAGGATCACGGAGTGCTCCTGCAGGTTATGACCTTCACCGCCGATGTAGGAGGTGACTTCAAACCCGTTGGTTAAACGAACACGGCACACTTTACGCAGCGCGGAGTTCGGTTTTTTCGGGGTGGTGGTATATACGCGGGTACATACGCCACGTTTCTGCGGGCAGGCGTCCAGCGCCGGAACGTTGCTCTTCGCAACCTTCATGGAGCGCGGTTTGCGTACCAGCTGGTTAATCGTTGCCATTCAATAAAACTCCTGGGTTTTGCTTCGTAAACACGTAATAAATCGCCTCGTGATGCCGCGGGGCAAAGTACGAGGACGCAGAATTTTATGGCTGACGGGTAAAGGTGTCAAGAAATATACAACCCACCCTTGCTTACCACGCCATCTGCTGCGGCTGTTTTTCAGTCAGCCTGACGAACTCAGTATAACTGATTATCGCAAAATTGGGCGAAAAATGAGCAGACAGCCCGCGGGCGACAATATCATTTTCCAGCGCGTGCAGCGTCAAAGGAGAGGCGTCGAGCGCGCGCGCGGCCGGTGAGCCGGCGAGCCCGGCGATAACGCCATCGGACAGCAGCAGCAGGTCGTCGCCGGGCTGCGCGAGACGCAGCAGCGCCGCCAGATCGCAGGCATAGGGAGAACGGCTCAGGGTATATAGCATGGGAGCCTCCGGCGTTAAAACGTCAATACGGTGTCAAAAGCGCTTAGACGCTGGCGCCAGTCCGCCGCCGATAACCATTCGGCGTCCAGCACCCAGCCGGCATCGGCATCCAGCCCGCGCTCCGCCGCCGATTCGGCGCAGAGATAAAGCCTGTCGACATCATACAGCGGCAGCACGCCGAAGGTGGCGATAAAGTCCCGCGCCAGAATTTGCGCCGGCTGCTGCTGCGCCAGCAACAGCAACACGCCATCGGCGATAAAAAACACGCCGATATCCTCCGCCAATGCCGAGGTCGCCAACAGCGCGTCAAGCCCTTCCCGTCCGGCGGCATCACCGTGCGGACCGTGGCTGAAAACAAATGCGATACGGTTCATGAAAGCCTTAGAACTGGACAAAGCGATCGCAGCCGAGGGCCGCCTGTGCCAGGCTGCCCAGGCCGCTGATCTCAAAGCCGGGCTGAAGATTTTCGCCGCTACGCTTAAGCAGCGACGCCTGAAGGGCATCGGTCACTCCGCGACGCAGGGCGGCGGCGACGCAGACATGCAGCGCCACCTGATGCTGCTGCGCCAGATCGTGCCAGGCGCGCACCAAATCCACTTCATCGCCGGCGGGCGCACTTAAGCGGTTGGCGTTATGCACGCCGTCCTGGTAAAAAAACACCGTGCCGAGGCGGTGGCCGCACGCCAGCAGCGCCCGGGCGAACTGTAGCGCGCTGCTGGCGCGCTGATTGCCATAGGCCGGGCCGGTGACCATCAGGCAATAATTCAGACTCACCGTTCTTGTCCCACAAAATCGCCGCTTTTGAACTGACGGATGTACAAATAGACCGTGTGCTTGGAGATGTTAAGCCTGTCGGCGACCTGATTGATGGCATCCTTGATATCAAAGATGCCTTTCTCATACAGATTGAGCACAATCTGGCGGTTCTTGGCGTTGTTGGACACGTTGCGATCGGCGTTGACTTCCTCAATGGTAAACTCCAGCGTCTGGGCCACCAAATCGTCAACCGAGGAGGCAAAATTCACCGAGGTGGCGATGTCCTGCGTTTCCGGCGGAATAAAGGTTTGCATAATCTGCGAGAACGGTACGTCCAAATTCATGTTAATGCACAGCAGCCCTATCACCCGTTCCTCGCGATTGCGAATGGCAATGGTGACTGATTTCATCAGCACGCCGTTTTTCGCCCGGGTAAAGTAGGCGCGGGAGACGCTGCTGTCCTCTCCCGCCATATCATGCAGCATGCGCAGCGCGAGATCCGATATCGGCGACCCCACTTTACGCCCGGTGTGTTCGCCGTTGGCGATACGCACCGCCGAGCATTTCAGGTCCTCCAGGGAGTGCAATACAATCTCGCAATGTCCGCCAATAAGCATCGCCAGGCCATCCACGACGGCTTCATAAGAGGCGAGAATTTCATGATCCACGGCGCTGAATGGACGTTCGTCCAATAAATCCAGCTCGCCGGCATCAGAATGAGGAAGAGACGTAGACATGTGGAAATACCACCCGTGGTTGTGAATCTGCCGGGATAGTATCGGGCAGATTTGGCTGTAATTCTGTTATCCGGCCGCTAGTCTAGCAAATCCGGCAAAACGCTGTCCTTGTGTTTGGTGAAGTTTTTTATTATTCGGCATTGGTATTATCCGCCCGCGTTGCCAGGCGGCGTGGGCGGCGACCATCAGCGGCATAGGTATCTACACATTTATCGTGATACCTGTTATTACTTTGCAGAATGATTTCAACCTATCTGTTGGCGGGATTGACTCTCGCCTTACCCGCCGATATCAGACGCTGGTTAAACAGCATATGA
>NZ_FRDB01000167.1 GCF_900143145.1 Candidatus Sodalis sp. SoCistrobi | reverse complement strand
CATAGGTATCTACACATTTATCGTGATACCTGTTATTACTTTGCAGAATGATTTCAACCTATCTGTTGGCGGGATTGACTCTCGCCTTACCCGCCGATATCAGACGCTGGTTAAACAGCATATGACGCCCGCGGCTCTTCTTGCTTCTGCGGTTAAAGACCTCGCAAGTGCTCAAAAATCAACTTTCGCAACTACCCAAGCTGTCTGGCGTTTTCTGAATAATAAGCGAATTAGCTTCAGTCAACTCAATGAGCCAATTATTTCGCTAGCACTTGAGCAAATTTCGCTTAGCCCGCATCCATACGCTCTCGTTGTTCATGATTGGTCACGTTTACAATTTCTTTACCATCATGCCAAATACGGACGCTTAAAAATGACGCACGGTGGCGATGTTGGATATGAACTTCAAAGCAGCTTGCTGGTTGATGCTGGCACGGGTTTGCCAATAGCGCCTCTATCTCAGACACTTACCGATGCAACCGGTTGTCATTCAACGTTGGCGGAAGGACTGTCCGAACGGCAGACACATATGGACGCCTTGACGACCGATATTGCCCGTGTGGAATCGCTTAATATAGGTAAAAAGCTGATTCATATAATTGATAGAGAGGGTGACTCTATTGGACATATGCGGACGTTGAGTACTCAAGGAATATGCTGGCTTATCCGAGGAAAAGAAGGACATGGTGCAGAGTGGCAAGGTAATTCATTGAAAATTGGTGAGATTGCTGCTCTTCTGCCATACAACGGATGCGGACAGGTAGACTGGAAAGGGAAAAAAGCTGATATGGAAATCAGTGAAACCTCGATAGTCATAACCCGAGCTGCGCAGCAGAAGCGTAAAGATAAAGAAACCGGCCGCCGCATAAAAATCCAACCTGGAGAGCCTCTGACGGTCAGATTGGTTGTTGTTCGGCTTACGGATGATCTCGGTAATGTGGTGGGACGCTGGACGCTGCTTACAAACGTTTGCAGCGAGATCACCTGCGAGGAAGTAGCTCGTTGGTATTACTGGCGCTGGAATATTGAATCATTTTTTAAGTTGCTGAAAGGTGCCGGACATGACGTAGAAACATGGCTTCAGCGCAGCGCGCCAGCCGTACTACGCAGGTTGTTAATAGCCAGTATGGCTGCTGTTCTGGTATGGCGGCTGCAACGCGCTGAAGGAGAAGAAAATGCGGCAGCCCGCCAGCTGATATGTCGCTTGTCAGGACGACAGCAAAAGCGAGGCCGCAGAGAGAGCGCTCCTGCTCTGCTCACTGGCCTATCCATCTTGTTGAATACACTAAAATTATTATCGGAATATAGTCTGGAAGAACTTACTCATTTAGCGAGAGTTGCTCTTAAGCCTCCTCCCTGATGTGTAGATACCTATGCCCTCAGTGCCGGCCCCGCCGCACGATGAATGGCGCCATCCACACCACCTCCGCCCATCAGCTGTTGATTGGCCGCATTAACAATGCCCTCCACCGACAAGGTGGTGATATCGCCGGTCATGAGGTGAATTCGGCTGCGCATTATTTCTCCTCTCATCTTTGCACGGGGAGAACCATTATCCCCTTTGCCGGTCATAAAGTGAACGGCATGAAAACCTCGACGGGCCGAGTTAGCGCCCGCACGGGGCTATCGCATTTCAAGCGCTTTTCGTTCGCGTACCTTGATGCTGAGTCTACGCTTAAGGGACACGCTTCATTCGCCCTGCACGGTGTAACACCGTTACGGTTAGGGAGACGTATTATGCAAGACCAGATTATCCATAACCTGCCCGCGATCCACGGTCCTTCTTTATTCCAAAGCTTTTTCCAGGGCGGCTTCGACTGCTCCACCGAATGGCGCGGCGACGGCCGCCGGCTCGATATCATTCATTCCAGCGGTCATGAAATGCTGGCGGCGAAAGATTATGCCCAGTTGGCCGCCTGTCATCTCACTACCGTGCGCGATGGGCTGCGTTGGCACCTCATCGAGGCCACGCCCGGCCAGTATGACTGGTCCAGCTTTCTGCCAATGTTGCACGCCGCACAGGCCAACAGGCTGCAGGTTATTTGGGATCTGTGCCACTTCGGCTGGCCGGCCCACCTTGACATTTGGCAACCCGCGTTTGTCGACAGTTTTGCCCGCTTCGCCGGGGCGGTTGCAGCGCTGGTGCGCGGTGACGGGGTGGTGCAGCCCGTCTATACCCCGATCAACGCGATGTCTTTTTGGAGCTGGGCCGGCGGCGACATGGCCTCTATCGCACCGATGGCCTCCCGCCAGGGCAAGGCGCTCAAACAGCAGCTGGTCCGGGCGAGTCTGGCCGCGATGGCGGCGATCCGCGCGGTGGATCCCTCCGCCTGCTGCAGTTCGAGGTCTGGGACATGCTCTGCGGCCGCGATACACCAGCGCTGGGCGGCGCTGAGGAGTGGCTGGATATCATCGGCGTCGGTTACCGACCCGGCAACCAGTGGTTCTACCAGGGTGAGACGATTGCGCTGGACGACGGTCATTACCGGCCGTTCGCGGCCATCTTGCAGGAGGTATGGCAACGCTATCAACGCCCGCTGCTCATCGCCGAAACCGGGGCGGAAGAGGACATGCGCGTCCCCTGGGCGCGTTATATTTTTGAACAGGCGGTGCAGGCGATGCAAGCCCATGTGGCAGTGGAAGGTATTTGCCATTATCCTATCGCCGATTACCGCAGTTGGAGTGAAGAAAAGCATCGCCCTTTCGGCCTGCTGGGGATGCAGGACGTCAACGGTTGTCGCTCTCTTTACGAGCCTTTGGCGCTGGAGTTGCGTGGTCAACAAATACGCCTGGCGGGGCTGCTCAAGGATGCGGAGCCGGGCAATCAAGCGGTTTCCGCCTGATACGGCGGGTGAGAATGACGGTGGGGATGCATTGGCGGGGCATTAGGTCGGCACAGGCTTACCGCCCCGCCATCAGGGCAGCTTTCTATAGCATGACTGTGCATCTATAGCGTCCGCAGAGTGACGGAGATCGTTGAACCAGGCGATACCAAACAGAACCGTCACGGCGATTAAAATGGATATTAACAAACCGATTAACAGCAATAATTTTGTCTCATCAAGTTTGCTGGATTCCATATCTGTTCCTTTCCCTCGCCGATAATCAGATTGTCCAGAGTGTCATCAAACTGACAAAGATGATAAGGGTTCCTGAAGCGATCGCTAATACCGCTATGGCAAACTGCCCATCGCTCAACGTCTCGCGATGATATTTCTTGCGACTGATTCGACGGCGTATTTTCACAACAAATCATTCTAATGGAGCGACGGGGGAACCCAACCGGACCGGCCGGTGAAACAGCAGATAAAGTAGGTGAAATGAAAAGTGAATGCAAGAGGAAACGGTGCAGCCAGCGGGCTTAATCGCCGGCGGATCTGGCGCCAAAACAACGGCGAGAGCGTAATGTAACGCCTATTGTACGGGCTGGGCGAGCCGGTGCGCCCTGCGGCTTAACTCTGCGTGGCCGTCGACGGCGGTTGACTCTAGCACACGCCAAAATCCCCTTCTTCTTTATAAAGCGTCAGTTCTTCCGGTTTAAATGCCTGACTCTTGTCTTCGCCGGAAGCCATTATCTTGCAGTACACTAACCCGCTTTCCACTTTGACTACGCTCATCACGGGCCCCCCTTTTATCGGTTGCACGATATCGCCGGTGGCAAATGTCATCCTATCCTCCCGCCCGCAGGCTAATGGGTGAGTTATCCTGGCTCACCAGCCAGGCAAATCATCGGCAACATCATCAACCGGCTTCGGATCCATCGCCCCTTGTTCGCCGGGTTGTGTTTGTTGCTACTGTGCCGGGGGTACCTGCTGTGGGCCGTCATCGCTCACGATCGCGTTAGCGCATCCTACTCTATTATCCGGTCGTTAATCATTAGCCTAGGAGCTGCCATCGGGGGCGTCAAATCGGCGACATATTAATGAATCTTATCTCGCGCCGCGCGGTGTACCCTCGAGCAAAGGACGGGGCAGCCGGTGCTGCTGTGTCCCCTTTGCACAGCCACTGGGGCATCTTTCCCCCTGCGCGCCGTTCAACAGGTCAAATAAACGTCGAAAAACGGGCAATAGCAGCCGGTCAAGGCGATAACAGTCCGGGTAAATAGGAATGACTCGCAATCATGAACAAAGCCTGCCGTTAACGGCCTCCCCGGCGCCTTGTGCGGGCGGCGGCAAAACAATCTATATTATTCATAATTAAATAATGACAATAAGAAAAATTAACGTGATATTTCAAGTTCATTCATGGATGTAGAGAAAGTTCGGGCCTGAGGCAAATCCTCGACCAGGCGTGGCGAATTTTCTCAGGAGGGCGCCATGTTTAGAAAATATTCCACCGATTTCGCCATTGCCAGCCTGGATGCCCAGGGCGTTGTCCGCCGTTCGGGTTGGATAGTCGTTTACTGTACCCACCCGGTGACCCGAGAGTACCTATGCGCAACGCAGGAATACTTGTTCGTGGGCGCCCTACTGCCGCCCCATAGCTATGCCGATAAACCGGCGTTGCCGGCGCAACGCCAAGCACGCGCATTGGTGCGCAGCTGTGATGGGCGCTGTTGGCAAACGGTGGACGATCTGCGCGGTAACGTGGCCTATCGCAAGGACACCGGTCGGCGGCTGGTTATTGATTTCCTGGGCGGTTTGCCGACAGAACTGACCCTGCTGGCCCCGAGCTCGCCGAACGATACCTGGGATGGTCAGAAATGGGCCCAGCCGAACAACCATCACTGTCATAGCGGCGCGGACCCCGAAATCCCCGGTTAATCGTACCCTGACCCGTTGCCACAGCCTGTACGCGGCAGGCGACCAAGCTGCAGCGCCGGCATCTTCTTTTCGCGACAGCCTTTGTAAGACTCATCGACGACGTCTTCATCATTGCAGCCGCGCGCGCACATTATTGCGCCCTGTGTTAACACCCGCACCTGTTGACGGCGTAATATCAAGCACGTCCTTCCTCCAGCAGGCGGACGTGCTGCGCACTACCGGCGCCGGCTGCGGACATCTCAGTAATCAATAATAAAAAACGCCATCGATAGCAAACAAGGGCACGAAACATCTTACTCCGCCGCAGGTTGCCCCTCCGCTATATAGCCCATACCAAATCTGTCCAGTGTTCCCTTATCCAGCTGGTAATATTCCCCTTTTAATTCCGCACACAGTTTACTCATAAACGTCACCAGATATTCAATATTATAGCGGGCCATCTCTCTTCCCAGCTCCGTTTGCATACTGTCAGCCAAGGTTAATAATTTGGTTTGGAAATGATCAAAAGTATAATTGACATCATCCAGCGGCCGGTGCAGCGCCAGCGGATCCTCGGCGTGAAATAACCCACGGCCCAATTGCCCGGCCACATGAAACACCCGCGCTAACCCAATGGCGCCCAAAGATTCCAGCCGATCGGCGTCTTGCACGATTTTTGCCTCCAGCGTTTCCGGCGTAATGCCGGCGCTGAAGCTGTGCGCTTCAATAGCATGCGCCACACCGCCATACAGCCGCGCCGGGAAATCGGGGAAATAGTCGGCGAGGATCTTCTGTGTCCGCAGCGCAGCTTGCCGCGATGCCAAATGACGTTCGGGATGGTTTTTGGGTAAATTGACCACGTCGTGGAAATAACAGGCGGCTAATACAATCATTTCATCCGCATCGGTAAACTGCATTATTTTACGGGCGGTTTTCCAAACCCGACTAAAATGGGCAATATCATGCGCTTTGTCATCCTGAGGAAAATGTTGCTCCATATACTCCTGAAAATGACGTTCCCAATCCTCTAAAGTCATATCCCACTCCTGCTTGCTATTAATTGCAATAGCATTATTTAGCTATCGCTTACTGCGTGATCTCGCCGAAATAGCCTTCGATGCGACAGCTTAGCATAATTATTCGCTAAAAAGCGGCGCAAACAATATTGCAGGTTATGTCTTATTCCGACGCAAATATCCTTTATTAACCGGGCGCACCGCGCAAATGCGCCATGTCGCTTATCGACCGACCGATGTGTCTGCCTGGTGGCGATAAACACATCCCTTATCACCCTCCCGCGCGTGCTGACGTGCGGCATGTCGCTTATCGACCGACCGATGTGCCTGCCTGGTGGCGATAAACACATCCTTTATCACCCTCCCCCGCGAGTGCTGACGCGCTGACGTACTGACGTGCGACATGTTGCTTATCGACCGACCGATGCGTCTGCCTGGTGGCGATAAACACATCCCTTATCACCCTCCCACGCGTGTTCGGGCGTGCTGACGTACTGGCGTGCGGCATGTCGCTTATCGACCGACCGATGTGAATAACCCCGAGTTTATTAGAGAGTAATTTTGGCAATACTACGCCGCTTCCTCTGATGCTAATTGCAAAGCGTAATAGTTCATTTCGGCTTCAGTAGGAGGGATGTAACCCAGCCGCCCGAGCAGCCTTCTGTTGTTGTACCAGTCCACCCAGTCCAGCGTGGCCAACTCCACTTCCGTCCGGTTTTTCCAGCTCCCGCGGTGGATAACCTCCGTTTTGTACAACCCGTTGATACTCTCTGCCATCGCATTATCGTAGGAGTCGCCG
>NZ_FRDB01000032.1 GCF_900143145.1 Candidatus Sodalis sp. SoCistrobi | reverse complement strand
CAACAGGTCCTGAGGGGAGTGGCAATCCTGGAGCAATTGGTCAATAAGATCGTTGCTGATAGGCATTTTGTAGTCCTTTAAAGGTTTTGCTAAAAATGCCATTTACACAGATTATTTTACAGCCTCGACGCTCCGTACCCGCATTAAACGACTGGCGCGTAAAACGATTTGCTTCTCGCGCTCTGTCGAGATCCACGAAAAAGTCATCGGAGCCTTCATCGAAAAACACATGTTCTACTAATTGGAGTCATTACCGACGATTGATTGCTTCCCCCCTAGCTGCCCTTCTATATGGGGATGGCCCAATGTTGAGAAGTCGTTCACATCAAAACCCATATCGATTATTTTTTTTACTATTTCTGTGCCATGGGTAAACGTTATTGCCTTACTCATTAACGAATGCCCGTCAGCATCGTATAGGTAAAGTTCTATGCCTTTAGGCTCCATAAGCGTCAACAGCGTCATGGCAACGTCGTCACCCTTATTAGAGGTTAAAGCCATCATGGCCGCCGTTTCATTTCGCTTGTTGGCCCGATTAATATCAACCTCATAATCTACTAACTTCTCAGCCAATGCGAGAAAAGTATCGGGCGTCGTTTCACCACCGTCTCCGTTTTCTCCATAATGATGGAATAGCATCATTAGCGCCGTATTTCCGCGATCATCAGTCACGGTATGATCGGCACCTATTTCCAGCAGATATTCGGCGATGCTTAACTGACTTTGGCTCAAGGCGTAGCTAAGCGGCGTATTTTTATCGCTATCAATTTCGACATCAATATTTATACCGGCAGCAATAGCATTCTGCAGTGCCACGATAAAGCCTTGTTTATCTCCATTATAGATTGTATTCTTTAAATCCGTGACAATATACGCCGACGAAGCCATTGTCACTGCCGGATAATGGCCTAATGAATACGAAACGCCTGACACTGGCATGCTTACCTCCCTCATTTCATTGTCTTACAGATTACTGAAGCACAGTATTATGTTAAAGATATCAGCTTCAAAATCATTTTTTCATCAACAAAAGAGGAACTTCTATAACTATGAAAAAATATATTGTATGTACATAATAATGAAATCAATATTTTTTATTGATTATCAATGCAGCGCAATAAGTTTTCAACCAATGGCTAAGTGAAAAGAGTAACGCGCAGCACTTTGGGGGATTATTTGTTTTGACAAGGCAAAAGGTTTGGCAAACCCACGCCAGGATGCCTTTACGACCGCGCGCGACGCCGGCGCGAGAAATGAGTCGCCAATAGATAGCGTAGGGTGGTAATACCGTATTTCTCATCAGGCGCTTACGGTAAACAGGTTATCGCGCATTCTCACCGCCGCGTTTAATTTGATACGGGCGCGTTAACGTCTGGTGCCGGCAGCGACCCATGGCCCCGTCGAAGGCACGCTCCCGCTCGGGCTGGCAAGGCATGAAGTCCGTTACGTGCCCTACGTGGTAAAACAACCACCAAGGCAGAGGGTAAATGCGAGCGGCGGCGCGACGTCGACGCAGGGTAGACTTAGCGCTATGTGACGATTCTATAGCAGTGTGCCACTGTTAGTGCAGTTGTAGAGGCCTGAGATCTTAGCGCAGCCTGACGACTTTAGAGCAGCGCGGCGACCCTGGAGTAATGTGGCAGCCTAAGTGCAGTGTGGCGCCCCTGAAGCCCCGAGTGGTCAATCGTGGCAATGGCGGGCCAGCATCACCGTCTATTACGTTAACGTAGTGGCAAATGACGCAAGCGCGTGACAATCGACGTCGAGGTAAGGCTAGCCGATTTTATAACAGCATAACGACATCACAGGCAACTTTGGGGTAAACAAAGGCGATCGTCAGTGATGCAACTGGCGACAATCGTAGGCTTAATCGCATCCCTAACGGTCAACGATGGACATAAAAAAACCGGGCCAGGCCCGGTTTTTTACAAGCTTGCACAACGGCAGATTACTCTACGGTTGCTTCCGCTGCTGGAGCTGTTGCTTCAGCGCGATCAACGAGTTCGATGTATGCCATCGGCGCGTTGTCGCCTGTACGGAAGCCACACTTCAGAATGCGAGTGTAACCACCGGCGCGGCTCGCGAAACGCGGGCCCAGCTCGTTAAACAGTTTTGCCACGATCTCGTTATCACGAGTGCGGGCGAATGCCAGACGACGATTTGCTACGCTGTCGGTCTTGGCAAGTGTAATCAGCGGTTCAACAACGCGGCGCAGCTCTTTCGCTTTCGGCAGGGTCGTCTTGATGATTTCATGACGAACCAAAGAGCCGGCCATGTTACGGAACATAGCCTGGCGATGGCTGCTGTTACGGTTCAGTTGACGACCACTCTTACGATGGCGCATGACCTTATCCTTCTCAGTAAAACCTTAACCTGTGATCGGGTTATTCATCAGCGATACTTGCCGGAGGCCAGTTCTCAAGGCGCATGCCCAGAGACAACCCACGGGAAGCCAACACGTCTTTGATCTCGGTAAGAGATTTTTTACCAAGGTTGGGCGTTTTCAGCAACTCAACCTCGGTGCGCTGTACCAGATCACCGATGTAATGGATAGCTTCTGCCTTGAGGCAGTTAGCAGAGCGGACAGTCAATTCCAGATCGTCAACGGGGCGCAGCAGGATCGGATCGAATTCTGGTTTCTCTTCTTTCACTTCCGGCTGACGTACATCACGTAAGTCAACGAAAGCTTCCAGTTGTTCAGCCAGAATGGTTGCCGCACGGCGGATCGCCTCTTCAGGATCGATCGTGCCATTGGTTTCCATTTCGATAACCAGCTTGTCCAGGTCGGTACGCTGCTCAACGCGCGCTGCTTCCACATTGTAGGCAATACGCTCTACAGGGCTATAGCATGCGTCTACCAGCAGACGGCCGATCGGGCGCTCATCTTCTTCCGAATGAATTCGGGCAGAAGCCGGAACATAACCACGTCCACGCTGAACCTTGATACGCATGCTGATAGCGGCGTTTTCATCGGTCAGGTGGCACAGGACATGCTGCGGTTTGACGATTTCGACATCCCCATCATGGGTGATGTCGGCTGCGGTCACAGGGCCAATGCCAGATTTATTCAGGGTTAAGATAACGTCATCTTTACCTTGAACTCTCACCGCCAGCCCTTTCAGGTTGAGCAGAATCTCCAGGATGTCTTCCTGTACGCCTTCTTTGGTGCTGTACTCGTGCAGTACACCATCAATCTCAACCTCGGTCACCGCGCAACCCGGCATCGATGAAAGCAGAATACGGCGCAGTGCGTTACCCAGAGTATGGCCAAAGCCACGCTCTAAGGGCTCAAGGGTCACCTTGGCGTGCGTCGAACTGACTTGCTCGATATCTACCAGGCGCGGTTTTAGAAACTCTGTCACAGAACCCTGCATTGTGTCCTCTCTTTGGTACTAAGCCTTACTTGGAGTAAAGCTCGACGATCAGGTGTTCATTAATGTCCGCAGACAGATCGGTACGTTCTGGAATACGTTTGAACACCCCTTCCATCTTAGCAGCGTCGACTTCAAGCCAGGTCGGCTTTTCACGCTGCTCAGCCAGTTCCAATGAGGCACGAACACGGGATTGCTTTTTCGCTTTCTCACGGATGCTGACAACGTCATTCGGAGTAACCTGGTAAGAAGCGATGTTAACAACGCGGCCGTTTACCATGATCGCCTTATGGCTGACCAACTGACGTGATTCAGCGCGGGTAGCACCAAAGCCCATGCGGTAAACAACGTTGTCGAGACGACCTTCCAGCAACTGCAACAGGTTTTCACCGGTATTGCCTTTCAGGCGTGCTGCTTCTTTGTAGTAGTTGCGGAATTGACGTTCCAGCACGCCGTAGATACGACGAACTTTTTGTTTTTCACGCAACTGTACGCCGTAATCAGACAGACGCGGTTTACGCGCACCGTGCTGACCGGGCGGTTGCTCAATTTTGCACTTGGAATCGATCGCGCGTACACCAGACTTCAGGAAAAGGTCTGTGCCCTCACGACGGCTCAGCTTGAGCTTAGGACCCAAATATCTTGCCATTTTCTTTCTCCAACTAACCTAAAAGCGGCGTTATACGCGGCGCTTTTTAGGCGGACGACAACCGTTATGGGGGATCGGAGTCACATCAGTAATGTTCGTGATGCGGAAACCAGCCGCGTTTAACGCGCGGACGGTAGACTCGCGGCCTGGACCTGGTCCTTTAACCATAACTTCCAGATTCTTGATGCCATATTCTTTCACGGCTTCGGCGCAACGTTCTGCTGCGACCTGTGCGGCGAAAGGAGTAGACTTACGAGAACCACGGAAACCGGAACCACCGGCGGTCGCCCAACACAACGCATTACCCTGACGATCGGTAATAGTTACGATGGTATTGTTGAAAGACGCATGGATATGAGCCACACCATCTGAAACTTGTTTTTTAACACGCTTACGTGCACGAATAGGTGCCTTAGCCATTATTTACTCACCCCGATTATTTCTTGATCGGTTTGCGCGGACCCTTACGGGTACGGGCATTGGTCTTGGTACGCTGACCGCGAACCGGAAGACCACGACGATGACGCAAACCACGATAGGTACCAAGGTCCATCAGACGCTTGATACTCAGGGTGACTTCACGGCGCAGATCGCCTTCGACAACAAACTTGGCAACTGCTTCACGCAGCGTGTCAATCTGCTCTTCAGACAGCTCACTGATCTTAACATGTTCAGCAATACCCGTAGCCGCGCAGATGTGCTGCGAGCGGGTTTTGCCGATACCGTAGATTGACGTTAGGGCAATAACGGTATGTTTATGATCAGGAATGTTAATGCCTGCTATACGGGCCACTATGCACTCCTAAAATTTTTAACGGCAACACCATTCTGAAAAGCCCGTTTTCAGGATACTCAAACAATGTTGCAGCGACATACAAAAGATTGGCTGGCTAATCTAGCCAGCTCAACCCAACTTTGCAAGAAAAAAATGCCGGAAATATTAGCCTTGGCGTTGTTTATGCTTAGGCTCAGCCCTGCAAATCACACGAACGACACCGTTACGCTTAACGATTTTGCAGTTACGACATAATTTCTTGACGGAAGCACGAACTTTCATTTTTACTCTCCGTAACTTCTCAGCTTCCCGAATTAGCGGTTATAGCCTTTCAGGTTTGCTTTCTTCAATGCGGACTCGTATTGACTCGACATCATCAGAGTCTGCACTTGAGCCATAAAGTCCATGATAACCACAACGACGATCAATAAAGACGTACCCCCAAAATAGAAGGGGACTTTCATTGCGTCACGCATGAACTCCGGGATTAGGCAGATAAAGGTAATGTACATGGCGCCGACCAGCGTCAGGCGGGTCATCACCTTATCAATATACCTTGCCGTTTGCTCTCCCGGACGAATGCCTGGTACAAATGCACCGGACTTCTTCAGGTTATCTGCTGTCTCGCGCGGGTTGAACACCAACGCCGTGTAAAAGAAACAGAAGAATATGATTGCAGCCGCATATAGTAACACATAAAGCGGTTGACCAGGCTGCAAATAGAGCGAAATCGCAGTCAGCCAGCCCCAACCTGTGCCGCCTCCGAACCAGGATGCGATCGTGGCCGGAAACAGAATGATACTGGAGGCGAAAATTGCCGGGATAACCCCGGCCATGTTCACTTTCAGCGGCAAATGCGTGCTCTGGGCTGCATAAACGCGACGTCCTTGCTGACGCTTGGCGTAGTTAACGACGATACGACGCTGACCACGTTCAACGAAAACCACGAAAAACGTCACCGCAAACACCAGAGCTGCAACCAATAGCAACACGAGGAAGTGCATGTCGCCTTGTCGAGCTTGCTCGATAGTGTGGCCGATGGCAGGCGGCAAGCCCGCTACGATACCCGCGAAGATAATGATGGAGATACCGTTGCCGATACCCCGTTCAGTAATCTGCTCACCCAGCCACATCAGGAACATCGTCCCGCAGACCAGGCTCACTACCGCGGTAAAGTAAAAAGCAAAGCCCGGATTAATTACCAGACCTTGCATTCCAGGCATATTCGGCAAACCGGTAGCAATACCGATTGACTGAAATATTGCCAACACCAACGTGCCATAGCGGGTGTACTGGCTGATTTTACGTCTGCCAGCCTCACCCTCTTTTTTTATCTCCGCCAGCGCCGGGTGAACTACCGTCAGCAGCTGAATGATGATCGACGCCGAAATATACGGCATGATCCCCAAGGCGAAGATAGAAGCACGGCTGAGCGCACCACCAGAGAACATGTTAAACATTTCAATGATGGTGCCGCGCTGCTGTTCGAGCAATTTCGCAAGTACGGTGGCATCAATACCAGGGATCGGAATAAAAGAGCCGATGCGGAAGACAATAAGCGCCCCGATAACAAACAAAAGTCTGCGTTTCAGTTCACCCAGTCCGCCTTTGGCGCTTTGAAAATCTAATCCCGGTTGTTTAGCCATCTGCTACTTATTCCTCAATTGTACCGCCGGCAGCTTCGATCGCGGCACGCGCGCCTTTGCTAACACGCAGGCCACGCACGGTGACCGCGCGTTTGACTTCGCCGGACAGCATAATCTTGGCGAATTCAGTCTGGATGCCAACAATGTTAGCGGCTTTCAGCGTGTTCAGATCGACCACATCGCCTTCAACGTTCGCTAATTCGGACAGGCGAACTTCCGCCGTGACCATGGATTTGCGCGACGTAAAGCCGAATTTCGGCAAACGACGGTACAAAGGCATCTGGCCGCCTTCAAACCCGCGACGTACGCCACCGCCAGAACGGGACTTCTGACCTTTGTGACCGCGACCGCCGGTTTTGCCCAAGCCAGAACCAATACCGCGACCTGCACGTTTCGGGGCGTGTTTGGAACCCTCAGCCGGAGACAGAGTATTTAAACGCATCTCTTACTCCTCAACCTTGACCATATAGGAAACCAAATTGACCATACCGCGTACAGCAGGCGTATTTTCACGCTCTACGGTGTGGCCAATGCGACGCAGGCCCAAGCCAACCAGAGTTGCCTTGTGTTTCGGCAGACGACCGATGGAACTGCGAGTCTGTGTGATTTTAATAGTCTGTGCCATGGTCAATTACCCCAGAATTTCTTCAACGGATTTACCACGCTTGGCAGCGACCATTTCAGGAGACTTCATATTGCCAAGAGCGTCGATAGTTGCACGAACCACGTTGATCGGGTTGGTGGAACCATAGGCTTTTGCCAGTACGTTGTGAACCCCTGCGACTTCCAGGACGGCGCGCATTGCACCACCGGCGATAATACCGGTACCTTCGGAAGCCGGCTGCATGAACACGCGAGAACCCGTGTGCGCACCTTTAATCGGGTGCTGCAGGGTGCCGCTGTTCAGCGCGACATTCATCATGTTGCGACGGGCTTTCTCCATCGCTTTCTGGATCGCTGCCGGAACTTCGCGTGCTTTGCCGTAGCCAAAACCCACGCGACCGTTACCATCACCGACAACCGTCAGTGCGGTAAAGCTGAAAATACGGCCACCTTTTACGGTTTTAGATACGCGGTTTACCGCGATCAGCTTTTCCTGCAGTTCGCCAGCTTGTTTTTCGATGTGTGCCATCTTACACCTCTACCTTAGAACTGAAGGCCAGCTTCACGGGCAGCATCTGCCAGTGCCTGGACTCGACCATGATATTGAAACCCGGAACGGTCAAAGGACACATCTTTAATGCCTTTTTCCAGCGCGCGCTCGGCGATAGTTTTACCTACGACGGCGGCGGCATCTTTGTTACCGGTACCCTTTAGTTGCTCTACGATGGCTTTTTCTACCGTAGACGCGGCTACCAGGACTTCAGAACCGTTTGGTGCAATAACCTGTGCGTAAATATGACGCGGGGTACGATGTACCACCAGACGGGTTGCACCCAATTCCTGGAGCTTGCGGCGTGCGCGGGTCGCACGACGGATACGAGCTGCTTTCTTATCCATAGTGTTACCTTACTTCTTCTTAGCCTCTTTGGTACGCACGACTTCGTCGGCGTAACGAACACCCTTGCCTTTGTAAGGCTCAGGACGACGATAGGCACGCAGATCTGCCGCAACCTGGCCAATAGCCTGCTTATCAGCGCCTTTCAGCACGATTTCAGTTTGGCTCGGGCATTCTGCGGTGATACCTGCCGGCAGTTGATGGTCGATGGGGTGAGAAAAGCCCAGAGACAAATTCACCACATTACCTTTCACTGCAGCACGGTAACCTACGCCTACCAGCTGTAGCTTTTTAGTGAAGCCGTCGGTCACACCAATCACCATGCCGTTCAGCAGCGCACGCGTGGTGCCTGCAAGTGCCCAACCGTTAACATGACCTTCGCGCGGTGCAAAGGACAGCTGGTTGTCAGCATGCTGAACGTCAACAGCTTCGTGGATAGTACGAGTCAGCTCGCCGTTTTTACCCTTAATCGAAATAACCTGACCGTTGAGTTTTACCTCTACGCCGGCAGGAATGACGACGGGTGCTTTAGCAACACGAGACATTCTTTCCTCCCAATTACGCTACGTAGCAGATAATCTCGCCACCAAGACCAGCCTGGCGAGCCGCACGATCAGTCATGACACCTTTAGAGGTAGAAATAACCGCGATACCCATGCCTGCCATAACTTTCGGCAACGCATCTTTTTTCTTATAGATACGCAGGCCGGGGCGGCTGATACGCTGAATGCTTTCTACCACCGGCTTACCCTGGAAGTACTTCAGTACCAGTTCCAGCGTCGGCTTGGTGTCGCCTTCAACTTTATAATCTTCGATAAAGCCTTCATCTTTCAGCAAGTTGGCAATTGCCACTTTAAGCTTGGAGGAAGGCATGGAGACCGCGGTTTTGTTCGCGGTTTGACCGTTACGGATACGGGTCAGCATATCCGCGATCGGATCTTGCATGCTCATCTGTCTTTACTCCCGTGATTCAATTGGTGACAATTTACCAGCTAGCCTTTCTCAGACCCGGGATTTCACCGCGCATGGCGGCTTCACGGACCTTGATACGGCTCAACCCGAATTTCCGCAGGAAAGCGTGCGGACGACCAGTTTGGCGGCAGCGGTTACGCTGACGAGACGGGCTGGAATCACGCGGCAGAGTCTGCAGCTTGAGAACCGCATCCCAACGCTCTTCATCGGAAGCATTCACGTCGGAGATGATGGTTTTAAGTTCAGCGCGTTTTGCGAAGAATTTATCAGCTAATTTCACGCGTTTTACTTCGCGTGCTTTCATGGATTGTTTAGCCATCAGTAACCCTACCTTACTTGCGGAATGGGAAGTTAAAGGCGGTCAACAGCGCACGGCCTTCATCATCGGATTTCGCAGTGGTGGTGATGGTAATATCCAAGCCACGAACGCGATCGACTTTGTCATAGTCGATTTCCGGGAAGATGATCTGTTCACGCACGCCCATGCTGTAGTTACCACGGCCATCGAATGACTTGGCGGACAGGCCACGGAAGTCACGGATACGCGGTACAGCAATGGAAATCAGTCGCTCGAAGAACTCCCACATGCGTTCGCCACGCAGAGTTACTTTACAACCGATCGGATAGCCCTGACGGATTTTGAAGCCAGCAACAGATTTGCGTGCTTTGGTGATAAGCGGCTTTTGGCCAGAAATCGCGGTCAAATCGGCTGCGGCGTTATCCAGCAGCTTTTTATCGGCAATTGCTTCACCCACACCCATATTCAGGGTGATCTTCTCGACCCGAGGGACTTGCATGACAGAATGGTAGCCGAACTGTTTCATCAGTTGAGAGACTACTTCGTTTTTGTAGTAATCATGCAGTTTCGCCATCGTACTACTCCAAATTACTTAATAGATTCGCCGTTAGATTTGAAGACACGCACTTTCTTGCCGTCTTCAATCTTAAAGCCCACACGGTCCGCCTTGCTGGTGGCCGTATTGAAGATTGCAAGGTTGGAAAGATCGATTGCTGCTTCTTTATCAACGATGCCACCCGGCTGGTTCATGGCCGGTACTGGTTTTTGATGTTTCTTGACCAGATTGATACCTTCAACAATGGCCTTGCCGGTAGACAGGACATTTTTTACTTTACCGCGCTTACCTTTATCTTTGCCGGTCAGCACGATAACTTCGTCATCACGACGGATTTTCGCTGCCATGATTCGCTCCTTAGAGTACTTCAGGTGCCAGGGAAATGATCTTCATGAACTTTTCGGTACGCAGTTCACGAGTCACCGGCCCAAAAATACGCGTACCGATAGGTTGCTCACTGTTGTTGTTCAACAAAACACAAGCATTACCATCGAAGCGAACGACAGAACCGTCAGGGCGACGAACACCCTTCTTGGTGCGCACCACTACCGCCTTCAGGACATCACCTTTTTTTACTTTGCCACGAGGAATCGCTTCCTTGATGGTAATTTTGATAATGTCGCCGACGCCTGCGTAGCGACGGTGCGAGCCACCTAGAACCTTGATACACATTACGCGACGTGCACCGGAGTTGTCGGCCACGGTCAGCATAGTCTGTTCTTGGATCATGTTAGTGCTCCGCTAATGTCAACTACTACTTATACTTAATGACCTGAATCGGTCGTAAGAAAAAACCCCATAATACAGGGCGCAGCATTATAACACCTCTCCTGGTGTATGGGTAGAAAAAATAAACGGCTCAAAGGACGAGCCGTTTATCTGTTTAGAGCGCGCTTACCGTTTTACAGGATCGCTTTCTCTACAACGCGAACCAGCGTCCAGGACTTGGTCTTGGAAATCGGACGACATTCGCTGATTTCAACGATGTCGCCGATGTTGCTGTCATTGTTCTCGTCATGTACGTGGAGCTTGGTCGTACGTTTAATGAACTTGCCGTAGATCGGATGTTTCACAAAACGTTCGATGGCCACAACAATGGATTTCTCCATTTTGTCACTGACCACACGACCTTGCAGAGTACGGATTTGGTCACTCATTACGCACCCGCCTTCTCAGTCAATAACGTCTTCACGCGCGCAACATTGCGGCGCACCTGCTTTAACAGGTGAGTCTGCTGCAGCTGGCCGCTGGCAGCCTGCATACGCAGGTTGAATTGCTCGCGCAGCAGGTTCAGCAGTTCGGTGTTCAGCTCTTCAGCGCTTTTTTCACGCAGCTCATTTGCTTTCATTACATCACCGTCTTAGTTACAAAGGTGGTTTTAATCGGCAGTTTTGCTGCTGCCAGCTTGAAGGCTTCACGGGCAAGCTCTTCCGGGACACCGTCCATTTCGTACAGGACTTTTCCCGGCTGAATCAAGGCAACCCAGTATTCCACGTTACCTTTACCTTTACCCATACGCACTTCAAGCGGCTTTTCGGTGATCGGTTTGTCCGGGAAAATCCGGATCCAGATCTTACCTTGACGCTTAACTGCACGTGTCATGGCACGACGTGCTGCTTCGATTTGACGAGCGGTCAAACGACCACGGCCAACAGCTTTCAGACCGAAAGTACCGAAGCTAACATCCGTACCCGCTGCCAGGCCACGGTTGCGGCCTTTGTGCATCTTACGGAATTTTGTACGCTTTGGTTGTAACATCAGCGACTCTCCTTACTTGCGGCCTTTACGCTGCTGCTTTTTAGGTTGAGCAGCCGGTTCCGGTTGTTCAACGGCAGCCATACCACCTAAGATCTCACCTTTGAAGATCCACACTTTTACGCCGATGACACCATAAGTGGTGTGCGCTTCGGAGGTGTTGTAGTCGATATCCGCACGCAGGGTGTGCAACGGAACACGACCTTCGCGGTACCATTCGGTACGTGCGATTTCAGCGCCGCCCAGACGGCCGCTGACTTCAACCTTAATCCCCTTGGCGCCCAGACGCATGGCGTTCTGCACGGCACGCTTCATCGCACGGCGGAACATAACGCGACGTTCCAACTGCGAAGAGATGCTGTCGGCGACCAGTTTGGCGTCCAGTTCCGGCTTACGGACTTCAGCGATGTTAATCTGCGCCGGCACGCCAGCGATATCCGCTACGACCTTACGCAGTTTTTCGACGTCTTCGCCTTTCTTGCCAATGACGATGCCCGGACGAGCGGTGTGAATGGTCACACGGATGCTTTTGGCCGGACGTTCGATCACCACGCGGGAAACCGAAGCTTTCGACAATTCCTTGGTCAGGAACTGACGAACTTTAAAGTCGCTGTCCAGGTTGTCAGCGAATTCTTTAGTATTCGCATACCAGGTAGAATTCCAGGGTTTAACAATACCCAGGCGAATACCATTAGGATGTACTTTCTGACCCATTGCTAGTCTCCAGAGTCTCAGCGATCGGACACAACCACAGTAATGTGGCTGGTGCGCTTCAGGATACGATCTGCACGACCCTTGGCACGCGGCATAATGCGCTTCATGCTCGGGCCAGCGTCGACGAAAATCTTCGCGACTTTCAGATCATCGATATCTGCGCCATCGTTGTGTTCAGCGTTAGCAATGGCAGACTCCAGTACTTTCTTCACCAGACCAGCAGCTTTCTTGTTGGTGTAGGTCAGAACTTCCAGAGCTTGCGACACTTTCTTACCGCGAATCAGGTCAGCCACCAGGCGAACCTTTTGAGCAGAAGAACGAGCGTGGCGATGTTGAGCGATAGTTTCCATCTCTTCCTCCTACCTTAGCGCTTTTTGGCCTTTTTGTCGGCCGCATGGCCGCGATAAGTACGCGTCGGCGCGAATTCACCCAGTTTGTGACCGACCATTTCATCGGCGACAAAAACGGGTACGTGCTGACGACCATTATGGACAGCGATGGTCAAACCGATCATTGTTGGAAAGATCGTTGAACGACGGGACCAAGTGCGAATAGGCTTCTTGTCACCGCTTTCCACCGCTTTCTCTACCTTCTTCAACAAGTGCAGGTCAATAAATGGACCTTTCTTGAGAGAACGTGGCATGGTTTATCCTCTAATATTATTTGCTACGGCGACGTACGATGAACTTATCAGTACGCTTATTGCTACGGGTCTTCTTACCTTTGGTCTGAATGCCCCACGGGGATACCGGGTGCTTACCAAAGTTACGACCTTCACCACCACCGTGCGGGTGGTCGACCGGGTTCATCGCCGTACCGCGAACGGTCGGACGGATGCCACGCCAGCGGCTGGCGCCAGCTTTACCCAGTACACGCAGCATATGTTCGGCATTACCTACTTCGCCCAGGGTCGCGCGGCATTCAGACTGAATTTTGCGCATTTCACCGGAACGCAGACGCAGCGTGACATAAGCACCGTCACGAGCCACGATCTGAACATAAGCACCGGCGGAACGCGCCAGCTGACCGCCTTTACCCGGTTTCATTTCCACGTTATGCACGGTAGAACCAACCGGAATATTGCGCATCGGCAGAGCGTTGCCGGCTTTGATTGCCGCATCGACGCCAGATTGAATCTGATCACCGGCCTTCAGGCCTTTCGGTGCCAGGATGTAACGACGTTCACCATCTTTGTACAACACCAGCGCGATGTTGGCGGAACGGTTAGGATCATACTCCAGACGTTCTACCACTGCCGGGATACCGTCTTTGTTGCGTTTGAAGTCAACCAGACGATAATGTTGCTTGTGGCCACCACCGATATGGCGCGTAGTGATACGGCCATTGTTGTTGCGGCCACCGGATTTGCTGAGAGTTTCCAGCAACGGGGCGTAGGGTTTGCCCTTGTGCAGCTCAGGGTTGACCACTTTAACAACGTGGCGACGACCCGGAGATGTCGGTTTACATTTAACAATTGCCATTGTTCTTACTCCTCCGACTTACTCTGCGCCGCCGATGAAGTCCAGGTTCTGGCCTTCTTTCAGGGTGACGTAAGCTTTTTTCCAGTCGCTACGACGACCGATACGCTGTCCGTGACGTTTGGTTTTCCCTTTTACGACCAGGGTACGCACGTCATTGACTTCGACTTCAAACAGTTTATGCACAGCGGCTTTAATTTCTGCTTTGGTCGCATCTTTAGCTACTTTGAGTACGATGGTGTTGTGTTTTTCCATCGCGGTAGATGCTTTTTCAGAAACATGCGGCGCGCGCAGTACTTTCAGCAGACGTTCTTCACGAATCATGCCAGCATCTCCTCAACTTGCTTAACAGCGTCAGCCGTCATAACAACTTTGTCGAAGGCGATCAGGCTAACCGGGTCGATACCATTAGCATCGCGTACGTCTACTTTGTAGAGGTTACGCGCAGCCAGGAACAGGTTTTCGTCCAGTTCGCCGGTAATGATCAGCACATCTTCCAACGCCATGTCTTTCAGTTTCTGTGCCAGCAGCTTGGTTTTCGGCGCTTCGACAGAGAACTGTTCAACAACGATCAAACGATCTTGACGTACCAGTTCAGACAGGATGCTTTTCAGCGCCCCGCGGTACATCTTCTTATTTACTTTCTGACTGTGATCCTGCGGCTTGGCGGCAAAGGTAACGCCACCAGAACGCCAGATCGGGCTCTTCACGCTACCGGAACGCGCACGGCCGGTACCCTTCTGACGCCAGGGTTTTTTACCGGAACCGGTGACTTCGGCACGGGTCTTCTGACCGCGGGTTCCCTGACGGGCACCTGCTGCGTAAGCCACAACAACCTGGTGGACCAGCGCTTCGTTGAAGTCACGACCGAAGGTAGTTTCGGAAACAGTCAGCGCGCTTTGCGCGTCTTTCAATACCAATTCCATTCCTATCTCCTCGACGTTACGCCTTGACAGCCGGTTTGACGATCAGGTCGCCACCGGTTGCTCCCGGGACGGCGCCTTTGACCAGCAGCAGGTTGCGTTCTACGTCAACACGTACCACGTCCAGGCTTTGAACGGTTACGCGCTCGTTGCCCATCTGGCCTGCCATTTTCTTGCCCTTGAATACTTTGCCCGGAGTCTGGTTCTGACCGATGGAACCCGGAACGCGGTGGGACAAGGAGTTACCGTGGGTAGCATCCTGAGTGCGGAAGTTCCAGCGCTTTACAGTGCCGGCAAATCCTTTACCTTTGGAGGTACCCGTAACGTCGACTTTTTTTACATCAGCAAACAGTTCTACGGTGATGCTCTGGCCAACGGTGACTTCTTCGCCGTCTTCGACGCGGAATTCCCACAGACCACGGCCGGCTTCAACGCCCGCCTTCGCAAAATGACCGGCTTCCGGTTTGGTTACGCGGTTGGCTTTTTTGGTGCCGGCGGTAACCTGGATAGCGCGGTATCCGTCGTTTTCCAGATCTTTGACCTGGGTGACGCGGTTTGCTTCAATTTCGATAACGGTGACGGGGATAGAAACGCCATCTTCGGTGAAGATGCGAGTCATGCCCACTTTACGTCCGATTAAACCCTTCATTGTTTCAACCTCTCAATCGTTCTACGACCTGATTAACCCAGGCTGATCTGCACGTCTACACCGGCAGCCAGGTCCAGACGCATCAGAGCATCAACGGTTTTTTCGGTTGGCTCAACGATGTCAACCAGACGCTTGTGAGTGCGGATTTCATACTGATCGCGCGCATCTTTGTTGACGTGCGGAGAGATCAGAATGGTAAAGCGCTCTTTGCGGGTCGGCAGCGGGATCGGACCACGTACCTGAGCACCGGTACGTTTGGCAGTCTCGACGATTTCCGCGGTTGATTGATCAATCAGACGATGATCAAACGCTTTCAAACGGATACGGATTCTTTGGTTCTGCATGAGACCAGAGCTCCAATTATTTATAAACGTAAAAAACTACTCCTCACACCCATTTCGATTGATGGGGGAGTGTAATCGTTCAGTGTTATCCCCCAATTGGGGATGTTGTCAGCTGGCTTACCGCCTGCGCGGCCAGCACGGACCCAACGAGCAGGTCGGCTTGTCAGGGTGAATATCTACAATACAAGCCCGCGCATTATACGCAAATTTGTATAGGAAGCAAGCATGGGTGGTGAAAAGGGCAGGGCTGTTAACTTCATATCATTTGCACTAACGTCTCCAGTGTTCACGTCCATACGATGAGGAAAACATGCTGTTTGGAGGACTTTTTTCTGAACTGGTTGATCAGCGCGTAGCGAAAGGCAGGCGCTATGCGCTGGAGCCACTGCTTTGCGGGTTATTACTGGCGGTGCTGTCGGGAGCAACATCATTACGGAAAATGGAGCTTTTCCTCAATGAGCGGCTCAAGCAGCTAAACTCTCTGTTTGGCACACACTGGAAGAAAGCTCCGACTTGGGTAGGTATTCGGCGGTTTATGCTTAAGCTGGACGTTCAGGGACTTGAAGAAGCCCTTCGGCAGCATGCCGGAAAATATTCGTCGTCTGGTGTGGCGCTACAGTTCGTTGCTCTTGATGGCAAAGCTTTACGCGGCAGTGCCTCTCGAGTAACTGATACGCGCTCACGGCAGCTGGTGTCGGCTTTTGCCCAGTTGGATCTGATTGTGCTCGGGCATGTAGAGGTGCCTGAAAAAACGAACGAAATTCCGGCCACGCAAGCGCTGATCGAGGAGCTGGCCCTATCGGGTCGCGTCTTTACTCTTGATGCCATGCACTGTCAAAAAAACACTTTCTCTAGCCTTAGCTCATGGTGCCGACGTGTTGGTTCAAGTGAAAGACAACCAGCCCGAGTTGTTTGCTGTCTGCCAGATGATCCCGAAGTTTCAGGCCCCCGCACAACAGCATACCGACCATGACAAAGGCCACGGGCGAATAGAAATACGCACGATTCAGACGTTTTCTCCGGCTACAGGATGGTTGCCGCAAGACTGGCAACCTCTGGTGAAGGCAGTAATAAAAGTGACTCGCGAGGTGACGCACAAACGTAAAGGTGTTGCCGAGGTCAGCACAGAAACCGCTTGGTGGGTCAGTACCGCACTCTTTGATGCAGAACAGTTTCAAGCGGCAATTCGCGGCCATTGGAGTATAGAAAACCAAAACCACCATGTTCGAGATGTTGCCCTGTTTGAGGACGCCTGCCGTATCCGGCAGCAGCCCGGGATCTTGGCTCGATTGCGTTCGATCGCGCTGAATTGCATGCGTCTGAGTAAAGTATCAAGCATTTCCCGAACGCTGTACCGCAATGCACTGAACTTTGACTACGCCGTTTCTATCGCCGAAGGAAGAAGTTAACAGCCCTGTCTCAATAGAACTGTCCGGTGGTTTTTTTTTGTTCATGAGATAGACCGCGCTGGCGCCTAAGGCGACCGTGCCAGCAGCGCTGCCGCTGGTCGCCAATTGTATTAAGGGGTCAGCGCCCCTTTTTTCCAACGTGCTTTTCGCTTTCTCCTCGTAAGGCACAACTACCTTTCTAATGAAGTCCCGATCAGCGTTATCGATGAGTGAGTGCTGACCGTGTTTGCCCTCGGTCTCCCCGAGCGAGGAGGATAGTGGATCATTCTTGTGCGCGAGGGCAAGCACCACAATACCAGGATGACCTTGCGCTATAATTTCCTGGTAATAGGCCGCTTTATCTTGCTCAGTATACTTTTTGATGGCATCTTGAATGTCATCCAGTATTTTACTTAGTTTCTGTTCGGTCAAGCCGAGAACATGACTATTCTTACTCAATTCTTCCTCAACGACAGCAACCGCCACCCCTTGCTGTTGATCATAATTTTTAGTGATTTTTTTAATTATCGCCTCAATTTTCTGGTAATGACTCCAATTAGTAGAACATGTGTTTTTCGATGAAGGCTCCGATGACTTTTTCGTGGATCTCGACAGAGCGCGAGAAGCAAATCGTTTTACGCGCCAGTCGTTTAATGCGGGTACGGAGCG
>NZ_FRDB01000084.1 GCF_900143145.1 Candidatus Sodalis sp. SoCistrobi | reverse complement strand
CGGCGACTCCTACGATAATGCGATGGCAGAGAGTATCAACGGGTTGTACAAAACGGAGGTTATCCACCGCGGGAGCTGGAAAAACCGGACGGAAGTGGAGTTGGCCACGCTGGACTGGGTGGACTGGTACAACAACAGAAGGCTGCTCGGGCGGCTGGGTTACATCCCTCCTACTGAAGCCGAAATGAACTATTACGCTTTGCAATTAGCATCAGAGGAAGCGGCGTAGTATTGCCAAAATTACTCTCTAATAAACTCGGGGTTATTCAGGGGGCGATGATTGACACCCAGACGGAGCATAAGAATATTCTGGCCGAAGTGGGCATGAAGCCCGATGGTAGCCAGTCCGCACAACTACTGGCGGCAATTAAAGCGATTGCAACAAGTATTGCGGCGGAGACCAGCGCCAGTATCTTGCCAGTCGGTGCCCCTATTGCCTGGCCGTCGGATAATATTCCTGCAGGTTATGCCCTGATGCAGGGACAGACGTTTGATAAAAGCAAATATCCGAAATTGGCAATGGCTTACCCATCAGGGATCATTCCTGATATGCGTGGCCAGACCATCAAAGGTAAATCTGATGAACGAGCCATACTCAGCAGAGAGGCGGGTGGCATTCAATCCCACACGCATTCAGCAACGGTGTCCAATACAGATTTAGGTTCAAAAGCCACGGACGTTTTTGATTATGGTAATAAAGGGACGGATGGGCAGGGAGAACATACCCACACCTGGGGCTCTGCAATGAGAAAGGAAGGTGGTAGCGATCAACATGTCGGTAGCAATCTAGGTAATACATTTGGAACAACGTCTGCAGCGGGTCATCACGGACATACTGTTGCCATTGGCCCACATGCACATAATGTTCATATAGGTTCGCATGGACATGCTATTACCATCAATGAAACAGGAAATATGGAGAATACAGTAGATAATATTGCATTTAATTATATTGTGAGGCTGGCATAATGATTTTTGAAAAATCTGATAAACCCCAAGTCATGACTGTTTACAATTTACGTGCTGATACAAAATAATTTATCGATAAAAGTGATGCTTATATTCTTCCTCACAACGATTTACCAGCCAATTGTGCCCTGCTGCCACCACCAGAAATCCCTGCGGGACATGTCGCTGTCTTTGATGAACGTAATGCAGAATGGTCACTTGCAGAGGATCACCGAAGAGAAATAGTTTATGATATTAGAAATGGTTCACCTGTTCTTATTACTCAACTCTGCACGACTCCTAAACATACTGTCAACATAGCGCCTTCAGGACAATACGACAAGTGGAATGGAAGTGCATGGGTGAAGGATGAGAACGCAGAAAAAATAGCTCACCTAGAAAAAGCGATAACCAAAAGAGATTATCTCATCGACATGGCCTGTACAATGATCAGAGAGTGGCATAGCGAATTACTACTGGGATCTATCTCTGATGAAGATAAAAACAAGCTTCAGATATGGATTGATTACATCAAAGCGTTGAAATCAATGGATTTAACTTCGGATTCATGTGTCATATGGCCGATGTTACCTGATGAAAAAAGTTCTGATTAATTAATATTATCTCGTCAAATAACCAGAGTCACGAATTATCATTAATGTTACTAAATTTAATAAAGAATGTTCTAATTCCGCAATTTTTCACATTGCGGAATTTTAACCACTAAAAGTATTTATAAAAGTGAGTTTTAATTTTCTATGGCATTGCTTGCCTTATTATAACACGCTAGCCAAGAGGTTAAAAGAAGCACAGAGAATACCACCACATATTCTATTGAAGTTAAAATAACATCAGTTAAGCCATATAGCATAGCAGACAAAGATAATATTGAAATTGGATTGTATGGGAATCTCTTACAGAGACCATTGCTAAAAATCAGTGTGTAATAAAAAAAACATAATATAGAAATTCCAAATATACCGAACAAAGAGGCGGTTTGAATAATTTCATTATGCAAGTGAACATCTAGGTATTTTAGCGCATCGGAGTTTTGATTTCTTTCAGAATGCAGAAAGTTACGTATTTTTTTATTTCTAGAGTATTGTGTTTCACCTAACGGTGCATTGATAAATGTCATGACGCCTACACGCCACATCGTAAATCTGGCACCTAGTGAAGTATTGTCATTACCATGTTGATAAAGTGAGACTTCTTGCTTAGTTTGATTATAACGTAATGAAATTACATTCCAATTACTGTAGATTACTGATGCGAAGGTCAGTATTATGAATAGCAAGGGAGTTGAGTTTATTTTTCTATCTTTGAATATCACATGTAAGATTAGCATGATTACGGCTAATGTATGGATGAACATTACAGATCTAGTTTCGGTAAGGAAAACTACATATATTGACAGCAGTCCCGAAGAGAAAATAACATATTTCTTTTTAAGACTTAACTTATCACATATTACTACAGCTATAAGTACCAGCGATAGTGCGCTGTATTGATATGCGGCGCCTGTGGCTCGATCCACAGCAAAAACTATGCGATCTGATGTCTCAATATATTGCCATATACCATAGATACTTGCGATGATGAATGTAACCGATATAGAAAGTATACAACACCGACGTATGAACGCACTTTGAATCCTGTCTTGATTATATAACCATACAGCATACCAGCTAATCACTGCAGCCACAAACCAACGTTTACCTGGTGTGAACAACGTCCCCTGGGCATTATGAGAAACTAATTCACACAATAATGACCAAGTACTATATAATAATGACAGTAGTAATAGAGGAAGTATCATCTTACAGATTGAAAGTGAAGATAGGCTTTCTCTGAAGTTAGTTGCTATGCCCAGCAAACCCAAATAACCACAAAAATAGAAAGAAATCCTACTTGCTTTTTCGTCAATAAAAGCTAACGGCAAAATAACAAAAAAGGAACAGAAAAAAAGTTTCGCGATGTATTTTTTCATTGACTCTTTATGTTTTTCACTCATGGACAAATCACTCATGGTTACAATAATTTACTTGCCTTCAATTTCAAATATTTTTTCTTGTCACTAACTCTAACAAATGGTGATAAAATGAACCTCGTCATTGATATTTCTTTGCACATGTCAATGAGGATTTTGATGGATTCTTCATGCAAATACTCAGGAGACAATTTTCTTAGTTCATTTATTGCGCTACAATAGGCAATTGGTCCTTGTCGCTTTAGCGTTTGGATTTTTATTTTTTCTAAATTCATTCGTTCAGTAATCTGCTTGGTGTTTAAACTATTAGTTAAACTATCTTCTCTTTTGAAATAACTATAAAAGCTGCTTTTTGAAAAGAAAACATCCTTAATTAAAGGAAGTGCTTTAAGTAAAGTGTATTCATCTTCATAATATTTTTTTTCCACTATTCCAATTTTTTTTAGTAATGACGTCCGATAAAATTTACCTGCAAAATGTCCCTGAATTTTCTTTCCTTTCAAGTACATATTTATAAAATCCTTTTTCCGTACGTATTTTGGGATAGTATAATTTTTGATACAGTCTCCTTCTATTGGTGTAGCGAGTAAGTCAAAATCTTTTATCCTTAAAAAAGGAAGTATATTTTTTAAAAAATCCCCATAAACAGTATCATCACCATCAAGGATGGTAAAATATTTTCCTTGACATTGACTTAATGCATATTGTCTTACTCTTCCTATGTTCTTATACTCAACACGGAAATATTGGATCTGCGAATATTTTATAGAATACTCTTTCATAATTTTAGGAGAATCATCGCAAGATGAATCATCGAGTAATATTATTTCATAATCATGTACATCTTTCATCGCTGATAACGCGCTATCTAAACATGCAGATACGTACTTTTCAAGGTTATGAACTGCAACAACGATAGATAAGGAAATAGTCATTATGTTTACCATATGTTAATTTCATGTAAATTTAATAGCATGTAGCTATCTACTTATATAAATCAAAATGTAAATTATAAATCAAAATTCACGAAAAAACTCTAAACATGCAAAATATTGTTTTATAAAACTTTTATCTTATGTAGATGACAATGACATATACTAAAAATACTTCAAGATGCAGTCGCCTATCCAGCAGAAGACCCGGGCAGTAAGGTCATCGCGCTTTATCTGCCTGTATCTTCAAGTTAATTGGGATATCAGAAAGATTTAATAAATATTAGATAGCATCACAATGCTATAGATCATGGTGCAAATGATCAATAAAAATCTATTTTTACGGGAATTGATTTAGTCCGGCATTGGAGAGGAAGGCGGCAATTTTTCATCCACTTTATCTGTTGGCGAACTCAGGACTATGGATGGCATTCGCTCTGGAGCAATACGCAAGCATGGATAGCCTACTTCATTCAACATTGTTGACCTGAAATACTGATTGGGTAGTAATCGTCAACGCAAGCGCGAGTTAATCATCTGCAATTTTGCTTGATAATTTTTTTGCAAACAATTCTGGACTGTCCAAAATAGCCATTTTTTAGGATTTAAAGGGGTCCAGAATTGTCTGCAAATTAGTCCAGAATATTTTGCATCGCTACAGACGCGAATGCAGCGTGCTCAGAGCATTTAACCGTTGCTGTTTACTTTGCCAAAGCGCCATCGCCTGATGTAACTTTTCTTTCCACTGATTGAGCGCGTGGCGGTGCTGGGCGATAGCGGTTTCCAGCGTCAAAATGAAGTGCTGAAAATTTTCATAATCGCCGGAGACAATGCCGGCGGTCAGGCCGGATTGCAGCTTTTGTCGGTACTCCAGCTCGTACGCCAGCAATTGTTCCAATTTGGCCGCGGCCTGTTGGCAGGCGTGTCGGACTTGCCCGAGCGCCTTTGCCGCCAGGTCGCTATCTTCACGGGCGCGGGCGCGCAACACGTCAAGCGCCGACGGTATTTTCATTTGCCCTCCCGCGCGGGCGCAGCGCGCAGCGCGCAGCGCCGTGGCCGGTAAAATGACGTTATCCACGTCGTCGACGGACGAAACCGCAGGCGCTTGAAGCCCCTTTACCGGGTATGCACGGGGGCGCGTGAGGGCCTGACTGGACATCATGCCCCCTCTCCAGCCGGGGCGAATAGGGCCTGAAGTTGCCGTCGCGCCTCGTCATATCCGCACGCTTCATGCATGCCCTGCTGCAAAAAACTTTCGATAGCGGGATAAAGGGCGATCGCGTGATCCAGCAGCGGATCGCTACCGGACGCATAGGCGCCGACGCTTATCAGGTCGCGGTTGCGTTGGTAGCGTGACAGCAGCTGTTTTAACTGGCGGACATCACGTTCCTGTTCCGCCGTCACCAGCGCGGTCATTACCCGGCTGATAGACGCCTCGATATCGATGGCGGGATAGTGGCCGCTTTCCGCCAAATCCCGCGACAAGACAATGTGGCCATCCAGTATCGCGCGCGCGGCATCGGCAATGGGATCTTGCTGATCGTCCCCTTCGGTCAGCACGGTATAAAAAGCGGTGATCGAGCCGCCGCCGCTGATGCCGTTGCCGGCGCGCTCCACCAGCGCCGGCAGGCGCGCGAACACCGACGGGGGATAGCCTTTGGTGGCGGGCGGCTCGCCGATGGCCAGCGCGATTTCCCGCTGCGCCATGGCATAGCGGGTCAGCGAGTCCATAATCAGCAGCACGTGCTGGCCGCGATCGCGGAAATCCTCGGCGATACGGGTGGCGTACGCGGCGCCCTGCATGCGCAGCAGTGGCGAAACATCCGCCGGCGCCGCAATCACCACCGATCGCGCCAGTCCCTCGCTGCCGAGGATATTCTCGATAAAGTCTTTGACCTCCCGGCCGCGCTCGCCGATAAGCCCGACCACGATGACATCGGCGCGGGTATAGCGGGCCATCATGCCGAGCAGCACGCTTTTACCGACCCCGGAACCGGCGAACAGCCCGATACGCTGCCCCCGACCGACGGTCAGCATGCCATTAATGGCGCGAACGCCGACATCCAACACCTCGGTGATCGGCGTACGCTGCAGAGGGTTGTAAGGCTTGGTGATAAGCGGCGCCCGTACCAGGGCGACAGGGGCGGGCAGGCCGTCGAGCGGTCTGGCGCGACTGTCCAGCACCCGTCCCAGCAGCGCCTGCCCGAGGGGAAGCTGCTTGCCGTGATCCGCCTCCTGCCCGGCGGCAACCACCTCGGCGCCGGGCACAATGCCTTCCACGTCTTCGAGCGGCATCAAAAACAGTCTGTTGCCGTTGAAGCCCACTACCTCGCACTCTACCTCGGCGGCGTCATCGCCACCGCGCCGCACCACCCGGCAGGCGGCGCCCAGCGGCAACTGAAGACCGCTGGCCTCCATAACCAGACCCGTCGCCCGCGTCAGCCGGCCGCAGCGCCGTACCAGCGGGACCGGCGCCAGCCGCTGTTCCAGCGCATCCAGCGCGCCGAGCCAGCGTTTAAGCCGCGCGGTCATCTAGAGCACCTCCGGCGCTGCCAACCGGCAAAGCGCCCGCCAGCGGGTGGCCAGCGACGCGTCCAGCGTGCCGTCGGCGGCGCTCAACGTGCAACCGCCCGGGTGCAACTGGGGATCGGCCTGCAGGCGCCAGCCCAATTGTTCGATCGTCTCGGCCAGATGTTGTTCCACCAACGGCAGCATGGCGGGATGGACCCGCAGTTGCAACGGGCCGCTAAAGGCCGGTTCTTGCTGCAACAAATGCTGTATCGGCGCGGCCATGATGTCGTTCCATTGCGCGGGCAGTGCGCCCAGTACCTGCCGGGCGGCATTCATGGCTAACTGTGCCAGACGGTCGGCGATGAGGGTATCCATGGCGTCCAGACTATGTTGAAATTCAATGGCGAGATTTTGCCACCGGGCAATCGCCGGCTGCTGTTCACGCAGTCCTTGAGCGCGGCCTTCCTCCAGACCGGCCTGCAGGCCCGTCTGAAAACCTTCTTGCTGCCCTTGCTCAAAACCCTGGCGCTGCCCTTGCGCGAAACCCGCCTCCCGGGCGTCCTGCAGCACTTTTTCCCGCATCCGCGCCAGCGCGAGCTGCTGATGGTGCTGCTCGCTGGTGTCGTTGGCCGGCGCGGGGCGCGCTCCCGGCGGCGGCGCGAAATCCGTTAGCGACCAGGGACGCCAGGCGGCATCATGGCTATCAGACATAGGAATCCTCGGCGCCGCTTATCACGATCTCGCCGCTTTCGGCCAGGCGGCGGACGATCTGCAAAATGGCTTTCTGTTCGTTTTCCACCAGCGACATGCGGATCGGCCCGCGGTTGGCGAGGTCGTCCCGCAGAATATCCGCCGCCCGCTGGGACATATTGGACAAGAACCGCTCGCGCAGGGGTTCGTCGGCGGTTTTGAGAGCGATTATCAGCGACTCGCTTTCCACTTCCTGTAGCAGGCGCTGGATACTGCGGTCGTCCACCTGCACCAAATTCTCGAACAGGAACATCTCGTCGATGATCTTCTGCGCCAGTTCGCGGTCGAAATCGCGCATGGCATTGATAACCGCCTCTTCCTGCTGTGTTTTCATCAAATTGATAATCTCGGCGGCGGTACGAATACCGCCCATCTTGCTGCGTTTGAGATTCTGACCGTCCAGCAGGCCGTTGAGCACCTCGGTCAATTCCGCCAGCGCGGCGGGCTGTACCCCGCCAAACGTGGCGATACGCAGCATCACGTCGTTACGCAATTTTTCGTCGAACAACACCAGAATATCGGCGGCCTGACTGCGCCGCAGATGGACCAGAATGGTGGCGATAATTTGCGGATGTTCATCGCGAATCAAATCGGCGGCGCTCTGCGGCTCCATAAAGTTGAGCGTTTCCATACCGGTGGTGGTTTCACGGGTTTCAAAAATATCTTCCAGCAGGCTGGAGGCGCGCTCTTCGCCGAGCGCCTTCACCAGCACCGAGCGCAAATAATCGCCGGTATTGACGCTCAACGCGCTGAACTGGTCCGCCGCGACCTCAAACTCCTTCAGCACCTCATTTAATTGCGCCTGGGAAATTTGCCGCAACCCGGCCATCGCGCTGCTCAATTGCTGCACTTCGCGCACGGCGAGATGCTTAAACACCTCCGCCGCGCGATCTTCGCCGAGGGTCAACAGCAAGATGGCGCTTTTCTCGATACCGGTCATAGTCATATTTCGTTCGCTATCCATTGACGCACTACCAGGGCCACGATGCGCGGATCGCTGTCCGCCAATGTGCGTACCCGCTCGGCCCGGGCTTCGGTGTGATCGCGCTGGGCGGCGCGGGGGTTTTATTCGCCACCAGCGGTTTCACCACTTTGCGCCACAGCCACCAGGCCGCCAACAGAACAATCAGCCAGCGTCCGGCGCTCAGCAGCGCGTTGAGCAGCATAGGCTGTTGCCAGAACGGCAATGCCGGTTCGCCGTCGTTGTTTTGCATGAACGGCGTGTTAATGACGCTCAGCGTGTCGCCGCGTTCGCTGGAATAACCCATCGCCTCGCGGGTGATGGCTTCAATTTGTCTAAGCGTTTCGGCCGGCAGCGGTTTACCGGCGGCATCCTCGCCGGCCCCCTGATAGTTCACCACCACCGCCACCGAGAGCCGCTGGAGCTGGCCTACGTTGCGCCGGACATGACGTAACGTGCGGTCGAGTTCGTAGTTAACGGTTTCATCCTTGCGGGTATTGGACGACGACATCGGCGCCCGCCCCGACGCGGCGCTGGCGCTGGCGTTGGTGTTGGCGTTTGGCGTCGGCCGCGTCGCGGTTTTTGCCGGGGCGCGGTTGGCGGGCGTTCTATCAATAGGGGCGCTATTGGCCGGAGCGGGTTGATTGGAAAGCGCGCCCGGTACTCCGCCCTGTGCGCCGCCGCCCAACTGCTCGCTCTCAGACGCCTGGCGTGAGCGAATGGCGGCGTTATCGCCGCTACCGTTAGGGGCGTAACGCTCTTCGGTTTGCTCTTGACTGTCGAAGTCAATTTGCGCCGTAACTTGCGCGTGAACATTGCCGCTACCGACCACCGGCGCCAGAATATTTTCGATGCGGCGCTGAAAGCTGTTTTCCAATTCGTTGCTGAATTTGAGCTGGGTTGCGTTCAGTTCACGTCCGTTGGCATCGGCCTGGGTCAGCAAATGCCCCTGCTGATCCAGCACCGTGACATTGGCCGGCGGCATCCCGGCCACGCTGCTGGCGACCATATAGACGATCGCGCTGACCTGACCATCATCCAGCACCCGGCCGGGTTGCAGCGTCAGGGTCACCGAAGCGGAGGGATTTTTTTGTTCACGAATAAACAGTGACGGTTTGGGCAGCGCCAGATGCACCCGCGCGGACACCACCGGGCCGAGAGTTTCCATAGTACGCGCCAGCTCGCCTTCCAGACCGCGCTGGTAATTGATCTGCTCGCTGAACTGGCTGATGCCGAATTTTTCCTGATCCAGCAATTCAAACCCCACCGCGCCGCCCTTCGGCAGGCCCTGACCCGCGAGTTTCAGCCGCGTTTCATGCACCTTGTCCGCCGGGATCAGCAACGCCGTACCCTGTTCCGAAAAGCGATAAGGGATATTCATTTGCGTCAGCTGCGTGACGATATCGCCGCCGTCGCGATCGCTTAAGTTGCTATACAGTACCCGATAGTCAGGACTTCTGGCCCACAGCGCCAGCACGACAATCAGGGCGATGGCAGCCGCCACCGCCACCGCGGCGGTCAATTTGGGATGAACACGTAACCGCTCCAGATAGGGAGCGAAAGGGTTTTTACCTTGTGTGGCGGAACCGTTTTTAACCGTGCTCATACCTTATTCCTGCCAACAATGGAACGTAACGGGCTGCGTTGCTGATAACAAAACTCTCTCCCTGGCGCGTACGCGTGGGGTTTTCGGTGAACAACATCAAATATGAGGGGTATTATTTACTGGAGCAGGCAAATCGATGGCCTAAATAGCCGGGTTTTTTAGCGTTAATTGCTCGCTTAACCCCCGGCGATTTCTGCTAAGGTGGCGCCAACATCACAAAAGGAAACAAACGGAATTTCGGTTCAGGGTATTGAGGCGGTAGTGGCGCAACTTACCGCCACCGCGCGCGCGGCGGATAGCATGATAAGTCACGACGTGGCGGGGCAATCGGCGGGGTTCGCGCAGCAGCTCGGCGCCGCGCTGGATAAAATCAGCGACACGCAAATCCAGGCGAACCGTGAGTCACAAGCGTATTCGAGCGGTGAGACCGACTTACAATTAAACGATGTGATGATTGATCTACAGAAGTCATCCCTTTCGCTGCAAATGGGCATACAGGTCCGCAATAAACTGGTATCCGCCTATCAGGACGTCATGAACATGTCGGTGTAAAAACTGTTAGCCGGGGTAATACCCGATACCGCAAAAAACCGTGCTGTGTCGTTTTCATGCTGCGTTGCTGCGTTGCTGCGTTGCTGCGTTGCTGCTCTGTGCGCCCTGGTGTAAAGAAAGCGTGTTGCCGGCAACGCTGCGCGGGACGGCGGCTATGCATCGCGCAGGCGCCCTTGCTCATGCACGGCAGGGGCGGGCGCCTTTAACGACCGGACGCCGCAGCAGTGGGCGACGATCAGCTATGTTTTTCCCGGTGGGCGATAGTCTTCTGCTCCTCTTCCACCTCGGCATCGGCGTTGTGGGCCATATGACATAACGCCATCACCAAAATGGCAATGGCACAGCCAACCATACCTCCGGCCAAAAAGACGAGTGTATAGATCATAATGTCACCTGCCGATAAAGTGGGGAAAAAGGGGCTGCTACAGGTGAATTGACGGTGATTAGCCGGTAACGAATATTGTTTTTCATGGTATTACCCATCTACCTTAGCCTGGTGCAGGCGGAAGGTTATTTATTGGCTGTCCCCGGGCGCCGGGCGAGTTTATGCATACTCTTAGCCGGCCAATGCTCGGGGAAATAAGGCATATTCTCGCCTTTCACAAACAGATACACCGGCGATCTTGTCGCCAGACATTATGTTATCGGCACGCCGCGGCAAAACTGTAGGGTCAGTTTGTGCTGCTGCACACTTTGTTATGCCCCTCCCGCCGCCACGGCGAAATAAAATAAGCCGTTCACCCTCCATAGCCCGGAGCCCCAAGCCCCAAGCCCACCGCTAGCGGACCAGCGCCGTCAATCAGTTGCGATCGGCCTCTATAACGCCGTGATTACCGCTAAGCCGGCTGAACAACGGCACCGGCGCACGCCACCGCTATTTGATATCGCCCGGCAGTATCGACGCGCTATCGGAAAATTTGGAGTAGGCTGCATTTAACGTATGGGTAATGCCTTCAAATAGTTGACTTTTGTGATATTCTGCCTCTATTTGAGGTTTCCACGTGGTTACAGTTTCTGTTCATTGTCCTCGCTGCCATTCAGATGAAATTTATCGACATGGCCTTAGTCCAACTAAGCGCGAACGCTTCCGGTGTCAGTGCTGTCACCGTGTATTCCAGCTTACCTACCGCTATGAAGCGCGAAAGCCGGGAGTTAAAGAGCAGATCGTTGA
>NZ_FRDB01000158.1 GCF_900143145.1 Candidatus Sodalis sp. SoCistrobi | reverse complement strand
CGGCGACTCCTACGATAATGCGATGGCAGAGAGTATCAACGGGTTGTACAAAACGGAGGTTATCCACCGCGGGAGCTGGAAAAACCGGACGGAAGTGGAGTTGGCCACGCTGGACTGGGTGGACTGGTACAACAACAGAAGGCTGCTCGGGCGGCTGGGTTACATCCCTCCTACTGAAGCCGAAATGAACTATTACGCTTTGCAATTAGCATCAGAGGAAGCGGCGTAGTATTGCCAAAATTACTCTCTAATAAACTCGGGGTTATTCAACAAGCCGCTTGAATCAACGCTTCATGAAAGAATGGCGGACTCAGAGACTGCATGATGGTAGCAAGGCATCAACAGTTAATCGTGACGAAACGGTTATTAGCAGCATGTTTCGGGTGCTTATTGATGCAAATGAATATTATGGCGATAATCCCATACGTTCGCTTTCCGCTCTCAAAGAAAAAACACCCGAGATGACCTATCTTACGAGCGAGGAGATAGCCCGCTTGTTAGAAGCTACGGAAGGGGATGCGCAGCGGATCACTATTTTGTGTCTTAGTACAGGTGCGAGATGGGGAGAGGCTACAAGTCTGAAAGCTGAGCACATCCAGCACAAAAGGGCCACTTTTACGGAGACCAAGAACGGCAAGGTTCGCTCTGTCCCCATTTCTGATGAGGTGATCAAAGCCGTAAAAATCAAAGCATCAGGAACATTGTTTAACGTGAATTATAGCGAGTACAGAAAAATGTTGCGAGAAGTCAAACCTGACTTGCCCAAAGGTCAAGCTGCTCACGTACTCCGCCATACATTTGCTGCGCATTTCATGATTAACGGAGGTAATATTTTGACGCTACAAAAGATAATGGGTCATGCAAATATTCAGCAGACCATGACCTATGCACATCTTGCTCCAGACTATTTGCAAGATGCCATCGCGCTGAATCCGCTGAGGGGGAACATCCACATTCCATCCACACTTATGGGTTCTAATGGTTAATCACTAGACCCCAAACAGGGATTAAGTCATTGAAAATAGGCTTAATCCCTAGCAATGCCTAGGGGTCAAAACCCCGCTTCGGCGGGCTTTTTTTATTCACCGCTGTGGCCCCAACCGGAAACGGCTGGCGATTTCCGCCGGGCAGACAATACTCAGTCTTATCCGCAGCCGTCATCACGAGAACGTTATGCAGTACCCGCTTAATGAAATTTTCCAGACCCTCCAGGGGGAAGGCTACTTTACCGGCGTGCCGGCGATATTTGTTCGTCTGCAGGGTTGCCCGGTGGGGTGCAGCTGGTGCGATACCAAACATACCTGGCAACAGGACGAGGCCGACAGGGTAGCGGCGGGGGAGATCCCGTTGAAAACCGCCGACAGCAGCCGCTGGGCCAGCCTGACGGCGGAAGAGATCATCGCGCTTATCATCGAGCAGGGTTGGACCGCCCGCCACGTGGTGATAACCGGCGGCGAGCCGTGCCTGCATGATCTGATGCCGCTGACCCACGCGCTGGAGCAGCAGGGATTTAGCTGCCAGATTGAAACCAGCGGAACCCAGGACGTGCACTGCACGCCGCAAACCTGGGTGACAGTATCGCCGAAAATCAACATGCGGGGCGGATTGCCGGTGCTGGCGCAAGCGCTGGGCCGCAGCGATGAAATCAAACATCCGGTGGCGCGCCAGCGTGATATCGATGAGCTGGACGCGCTGTTGGCGACCCTGCACGATGCCAAGCAGCGGGTTATCGCGCTACAGCCCATCAGTCAGAAACAGGCGGCTACCCGCTTGTGTATCGACACCTGTATCGCCCGTAATTGGCGCTTGTCGATGCAAACCCACAAATACCTCAATATCGCCTGACAGGGGCCCGCCGCGTCCTTTGTCCGGGAGAGCGGGGGCCGCGCGGGTGCGTAGTCCGCGATACCCTCTGGACCCGATACCGACCGACCGTGCCCCGCCTCGCGGGGGCGGGCGACCGTCCGGCGCGATGGCGCTGACCGGCTGGGCGTGGTGCACGTCACCGACCGCGATAGACGCAGCCTGCGGTACAGGTTTCTTTCAGGGTTACGGCGCTTAGCAGCGGCAGCTGCGGCTTGAGCTGTTGCCAAATCCACTGCGCCAGCACTTCGCTGGTGGGATTTTCCAGGCCGGGGATCTCGTTAAGATAATAGTGGTCCAATCGATCCAGGATCGGCTGGAAGGCGGCTTTCAACTCGGCGAAATCCATGATCCAGCCGGTATGGGGATCCACTTCGCCGGTCACTTCCAGGCGCACCAAGAAAGAGTGGCCATGCAGCCGGCCGCATTTGTGCCCTGCGGGGACATGGGGCAAACGATGGGCGGATTCAAAGGTAAAATCTTTATATAACGTGGTAATCACTATCGCTTCTCTTCAACTACATTAACTGCATGATAACGGTTAGCGCGCTATGATGCCATGTCTGGCGCCGCCGGCAACCCCTGACGCGCAAAATGCGGTACTCCCGATGGCCAGCGCACCGCTAACGGCGCCCTTCCCAGGGTAAAGTGTACGCGCTTCCGGCGGACCTGTTCTATCGATAATTCCGGTAAGTTTAACCTTATTTATACCTTATGATGTTTAGTTATTATTCATATCGCATCCTTTATTGTGGTACGGCGAATGGTTAACCTTACAAACTCTAATGATCTTTATGGCCCGGCCCGGCGTGCCGGCACAAGGAACTGCCTACCCCCATGACGAAACAGGTCCCCCCTACCACAGTGCTGCCGCTTAGCGCGGAGCAGCTGGATCGCTTACAGACAGCGACCGGTGATTTATCTCCCCTGCAGCTGGCCTGGATTTCGGGTTATTTCTGGGGGCGGGTGGCGGAAGGTCAGCCCGCCGGCGTTAGCGCGGCGCAGCCGCAGGCAGCCCCGGCGGCGGCGCCGATTACGCTGCTTAGCGCCTCCCAGACCGGCAACGCGCGCCGGTTGGCGGAACAGCTGCGCGATGATCTCATCGCCGCCCGGCTTGATGTGGTGCTGATTAACGCCGGCGACTACAAATTCAAGCAGATTGCGCAGGAGAAATTGCTGCTGGTAGTGACCTCCACCCAAGGCGAGGGCGATCCGCCGGAAGAAGCGGTTGCATTATATAAGTACCTGTTTTCCAAAAAAGCACCCGCATTGCCGTCGACGCAATTCGCGGTCTTCGGCCTCGGCGACAGCTCCTATGAGCATTTTGCCAAAACCGGCAAAGATTTCGACAGCCGGCTCGCGGAGCTGGGGGCGCAGCGCCTGTATGATCGCGTGGATGCTGATGTGGACTATCAGGCGCAGGCCGAGGCCTGGCGTGCCGCCATTGTGGAACAGCTGAAGTCGCGGGTGGCCGTTGCCAGCCCGGCGCAGCAGCAGCTGGCGGCCAGCGGCAACGTCAACGAGGTGGATTCCAGTCCTTACAGCAAAGAGGCGCCGCTCACCGCCCATCTGGCGGTAAGCCAGAAGATCACCAGCCGTCAGTCGCTCAAAGATGTGCGCCATTTGGAGATTGACCTGACCGATTCCGGCCTGCGTTATCAGCCGGGCGACGCGCTGGGCGTATGGTACGAAAACGATCCGGCGCTTATCGGTGAACTGCTGGCGCTTTTGTGGCTCAAGGGTGATGAGCCGGTGCCGGTGGCCGGGCAGACGCTGCCTCTTGCCGAGGCGTTGCAAAAGCATTACGAGCTGACGCAAAACACCCCGGCCATTGTGGCAGGCTATGCCGCTTTCGCCCGGGACGAGGCGTTGTTGGCCGTGGTGGCGGATAAAGCGCAATTGCAACAGTTTGCGCTGGCGACGCCGATTGTCGACATGGTGCGCCGTGCGCCCATCGAGCTGCGCGCCGAGCAGTTGCTGTCCCTGCTGCGGCCGCTGACGCCGCGTTTGTATTCTATCGCGTCGTCGCAGGCGGAGGTCGGTGAGGAAGTACATATCACGGTCGGCGTGGTGCGTTACGAGATCGATGGCCGACCGCGCACCGGCGGCGCCAGCGGCTATCTGGCCGACCGGTTGGCAGAAGATGATGAATTGCGGGTATTTATCGAGCATAACGATAATTTCCGCTTGCCGAGCGATCCCAATACACCGGTGATTATGATAGGGCCGGGCACCGGGATTGCGCCTTTCCGCGCTTTTTTGCAGCAGCGCGAAGCCGACGGCGCCCCGGGCCAGAACTGGCTGTTTTTCGGTAATCCCCATTTTACCGATGATTTTCTTTATCAGGTGGAATGGCAGCGCTATGTCAAAGAGGGGCTGTTGAGCAAAATCAGTCTCGCCTGGTCGCGGGATCAGGCGGAAAAGATCTATGTGCAGGATAGAGTGCGCGAGCAGGGCGCCGAAGTGTGGCGCTGGATCCAGCAGGGTGCGCATATCTATGTCTGCGGCGACGCCAATCGTATGGCCCGTGATGTCGAGCAGGCGCTGGTGGCGGTGGTGGCCGAGCATGGCGCCATGGACCTGGAGCAGGCGGACGAATTTTTGAGTGAGCTGCGCATTGAGCGCCGTTATCAGCGGGATGTCTATTGATGAGCGAACAACAACCGAAAGCCAAATTTTCCGACAATGAGCGGTTAAAAGGTGAAAGCCGTCTTCTGCGCGGCACCATCGCGCAAGATTTGCAGGACGGGCTGACCGGCGGCTTCAATGGCGATAATTTCCAGTTGATCCGCTTTCACGGCATGTACCAGCAAGACGATCGCGATCTGCGCGCCGAGGCGAAGCTGGAGCCGTTGATTAACATGATGCTGCGCTGCCGCCTGCCGGGCGGGGTGATCACGCCGCAACAATGGCTGGGCATCGACGCCTTCGCCGCCGAGCAGACCCTTTACGGCAGTATCCGTCTGACCACCCGGCAAACCTTCCAGTTTCACGGCGTACTAAAGCCGGAGCTGAAAGGGATGCATCAATTGCTGCACCGTCTGGGGCTGGACTCGATCGCTACCGCCGGCGACGTCAACCGCAATGTCCTGTGCACCTCCAATCCGGTGGAATCGGTGCTGCACCGGCAGGCCTGGGAATGGGCGAAGAAAATCTCCGAACATCTGCTGCCGAAAACCCGCGCCTATGCGGAAATCTGGCTGGACGGCGAAAAGACCGAAACCACCGACCAGGAGCCGATCCTGGGGCCGACCTATCTGCCGCGTAAGTTTAAAACTACGGTAGTGGTGCCGCCGCTCAATGACGTCGATCTGCACGCCAACGATCTCAATTTTGTTGCCATCAGCGATAACGGCCAATTGGTCGGCTTTAACGTGCTGGTGGGCGGCGGCCTGGCGATGACCCACGGCGATAAGAGCACCTATCCGCGCAAGGCCAGCGAATTTGGTTTTATCGCTTTGGACGACACGCTGAAAATCGCTGAAGCGGTGGTCACCACGCAGCGTGATTGGGGTAACCGCTCCAACCGCAAGAACGCCAAGACCAAATATACCCTGGAGCGCGAAGGCGTTGGCGCGTTTCGGGAAGAGGTGGAGGTGCGCGCGGGGGTGCAGTTTGCCCCTATCCGGCCCTACGCCTTTACCGAACGCGGCGATCGCTTCGGCTGGGTTAAGGGGATCGATAACCAATGGCACCTGACGCTGTTTATCGAAAACGGCCGCATCCTCGATTATCCGGATCGCACGCTAAAAACCGGTCTGGCGGAAATTGCCCGCAGGCATAAAGGAGACTTCCGCCTGACCGCCAATCAGAACCTGATCATTGCCGGCGTCGATAAGAAGGACAAAGCGGCTATTGAGGCGCTGGCGCGTCGGCACGGGCTGATTAACGATGAGGTCACCCCCCAACGCAAGGCGTCCATGGCCTGCGTGGCGTTTCCCACCTGTCCGCTGGCGATGGCTGAAGCGGAACGTTTCCTGCCGCAGTTTGTCAGCAAGGTGGAGACCATCATGACGGGACACGGGCTGGCGGATGACGAGATTATCCTGCGCGTGACCGGCTGCCCGAACGGGTGCGGCCGGGCGATGCTGGCGGAAATCGGGCTGGTGGGGAAAGCCATCGGCCGCTATAACTTATACTTGGGCGGCGATCGCATCGGTACCCGGATCCCGCGCATGTACCGGGAAAATATCACCGAAGACGAAATCCTGAGCATCATCGATGACACCGCGGGCCGCTGGGCGCGCGAGCGTCAGCCGCAGGAGTCCTACGGCGATTATGTGGTGCGGGCCGGGATAGTGCGCCCGGTGGTGGATTCGGCGCGCTACTTTTACGATTAAGCGGAGAGAATGGCATGAGCGATTGGGATCTCGGCGAATTGAATGCGCTGGACAAAGCGCAGCAAACGGCGGCGCTGGCAGCGGTGAACCAGCAGTTGGAAAGCCAAACGGCGGAACAGCGGGTTGCCTGGGCGCTAGAGCATCTGCCGGAGCAAGCGGTATTGTCATCGAGCTTTGGCATTCAGGCCGCGGTCAGTCTGCATTTGGTCACGCGCCAGCGTCCGGATATTCCGGTTATCCTGACCGACACCGGCTATCTGTTCCCGGAGACCTATCGCTTCATCGATGAGCTGACCGAGACGCTGGGGCTGAACCTGCAAATCTTTCGCGCCACCACCTCGCCGGCCTGGCAGGAAGCGCGCTACGGTAAACTGTGGGAGCAGGGCGTTGAGGGGATCGAGCGCTATAACCAGCTCAACAAGGTGGAGCCGATGAACCGCGCGCTGGCGACGCTGGGCGCGGGGACCTGGTTTGCGGGGCTGCGGCGCGAGCAGTCCGGTAGCCGCGCCCACCTGCCGGTGCTGGCAGTCCAGCGCGGCGTCTTCAAGCTGCTGCCGATTATTGATTGGGATAATCGGCAGGTGTACCAATATCTCACCCGTCACGGCCTCGGCTATCATCCGCTGTGGGAACAGGGATACCTGTCGGTGGGTGACACCCACACCACGCGCAAGTGGGAGCCCGGCATGAGCGAAGAAGAGACGCGCTTTTTCGGGTTGAAACGCGAATGCGGGCTGCATGAAGGCTAAGATCCTGCCCCTAGGGGCATAGGTATCTACACATTTATCGTGATACCTGTTATTACTTTGCAGAATGATTTCAACCTATCTGTTGGCGGGATTGACTCTCGCCTTACCCGCCGATATCAGACGCTGGTTAAACAGCATATGA
>NZ_FRDB01000192.1 GCF_900143145.1 Candidatus Sodalis sp. SoCistrobi | reverse complement strand
AGGCCAGCGAGCAGAGCAGGAGCGCTCTCTCTGCGGCCTCGCTTTTGCTGTCGTCCTGACAAGCGACATATCAGCTGGCGGGCTGCCGCATTTTCTTCTCCTTCAGCGCGTTGCAGCCGCCATACCAAATAGCGTGCCCTGCGTCGACGGTCAACTGCCCGTCCACTTCCACATGCAGCTCCACAAAAACCCGATCGCCCCCGTTGCGGGTGCGCAGGTCATGCACCCCTTCCACGCCGGGACAACTCAGCGCCGCGGCGGTAATACGCCGCCGATCGGCGCCATCCAGTTCACGGTCGAGTAATTGCAGCATCGCTGATTGGATCATGCCGCGCGCATTCCATACCATATAGCAAGAAATCGCCAGCGCGCCGCTGGCGTCTGCCCTGACCCAGCCAAACTGGTTTTCAAGGACCAACGCGCACAGCACGGCAATATTGACCGCGATGTCGGTAATGTAGTGCGCACGATCGGCGGCAATCGCCGTCGAATGAGTATATTTCACCACCAAAGTCTGCATGGCTACCAGCAGGCTGGCGCACAGGGTGTTGGCCACGATCACGATGATACCGAGCTGCTGCGCGGCAAGCGCCTGAGGGGTCATAAGACGGCTAAAGGACTCTATACCCAGCGCCACCCCCGCCGCCGCCAGCAGTAGCGCCTGCACAAACGCGGCAATGGCTTCCGCTTTACCATGACCGAATCGATGGCCGCGATCCGCCGGTCGCTGAGCGTAATAAACGCCCACCAGAGTGACTATCGACGCCAATACATCCACCAAACCATCCGCCGCCGAGGTCAGCAATGCAATGGAGCCGGTTTCCAGCCACGCCCAAATTTTGATGCAGACCAGCGTCAACGCGACGCCAAGGGATACCAGGGAAGCAAGGCGCGTCAGGCTTTTTTTAGACAACTTAGCAATCATGATGCTTAATCCAGATGATAATCATTTACCTTAAACGTTATAAATTTCTGAAACCCATATGTTTATTATGTGAGTTTGGGATTTAAAAAAACAGCTTTTTTTCGCCAATGAGAAATTGAAAGGGCGAAATAACCGCATCGGCGATTCTGCATTACGCTGGATAATAATAAAACAACCCCATGATGACTATTATCCACCTCCACATCAACGGGCCCGCGGATAGGGCCACAGATCGCGGCATGCAGATTTTTCAACAGCGACGCTTAACCCCTTTTAGACGATTAAATGTGACACATCATCAGCATCTATCACTGGCGTGATAAAAAACGCCTGCTTATATTTATGCTATTTTCCCGTTTTTCTCGCACCCGAACGGGTTCATTGCCTAAAAAAGAATTGTTCTCAACCGTTTATCGCATGCTTTCGTCATGGCAGGGACCTCGCATATTCTTGTGTCCTACATTGCCTTCTCAGCCTCACTTGCGAATACCTTGAGGCACAAATCAGTCGGGTTTGAGACAACATTTAAGTTTAACTCGAATTATTTTCGATAAGACATTCTTGCCAGATTTTCTGCGATCACGTTCATCGTAGACTACCGTTACGATTTATGGTTCGTACTTAGCGCTGCGTCACCTTTTCGCGCCGTCGACGAGCGCGACATATTTCCCCCAACCGTTAACTCTGGTAAAGTTAGTCTAAAATTATTATGCATACATTTATCTTTTACTTTGAAAAGGATCGTCAATGAAATCGACACTCTCTTATCTAACTCTAATCGGTTTTATGCTGGTTTTCCCTAGCCAAAATGCGCTGGCGGCAAGCGGCTGCGCGGCCAAACAACAATCTGTACAACAGCAACTCTCTCATGCCCGCGCCCAGGGCAATACAGCGCGTGCCGAAGGTCTGGAAAAAGCGATGTCGGAAATAACCGCCCATTGTCGCGATGATCAGCTGCAGGCAGACCGTCAACGTCACGTCGCCGATAAGAAAAGCAAACTGGCGCAACGACAACGCGAACTGGCGGAGGCTCAACAGACGGGAAATAGCGATAAAATTAACAAAAAACAAAAAAAAGTTGCACGCGCTGAGCAAGAACTGGCGGAAGCACAATCTGCATTAACACAGTAAGTTCGCACCCGGGCAAGGGAACGATAATCCGTTAACGACCGCGGCGCAATGACGATAGCCGGCAAAAGCATATACTTTTTACCGGCATCGGTAATATACCAAATTGTCAGACCCTTTTTACCACGCCGCCGTTCACGCCATTTTCGTCGCTTCTTAACATCCGGTATCTAGAACGAATACCGCCTGTGGGGTCGCGCTGCGATAAAGCCACGCCGGCCTACGGGTAACTTCTCAACAAATGTTTTACGTATTGTGGTAATGAGCGCTTGATTTGCGGCGGACGAATAGCTGTTACTCCCCTGCCCGTCGCAGCAATCTGCTCAGCGCGGCATATAGCGCTTCTTCATTGTCATCCTCTACGTTGACGCCCGCATTTTTGACAATAGTGGACAACTCGCGATTTATTGCATCCATCCATTCTTGACTATTCATTTCAGGGGAGACATTCCCTTTCTGGGCATTATCGCCCACCAACGCATTCAGTTTTTTCATGGCGATATCCTGGCTTGGGCGCTGACGTTTTCGGCCGCACCGTTTATTCCCGCCGTAATGCTAACGCGAAACAGTGTCGCTAATCATTACGATGTCAAATACGTCAAACTACTAAAGATAATTCTGATATTCCCCCGTCCATCCTTGTTCTGCAGCAGCCCATGGTACTTTAGGCGCGATTGAATAACCCCTGTCGATAGGGAAACATTACGCATTGTCGAAGACTATCTATTCTAACGATTAATACTTTTGATTCTTTTATAAGGTTAAGGCTGAGGGCTCAGATGTGAAAAGTACTCACTGTACCGACCTTATGCGGTAGCACCCATTGAAAGTGACACAGAGACCGTATCATTTTTATTAATTAATTGAAGCAAATAATTTCAGATCATCGTTCGATGCTATCGGAAACCCCAGCGTATTCATACCGGGGACAGCAATCTGGTAGCATTTTTTTCGATCGTCAGAGAATAACTATTAAACGGAATGTGGCGCTTGTCAATACATTTCCCCCAACCCTGAAGATTTATTGCCAAAGGAATTGTCTTCGTGGCCGATGGGCCAATATTATCCACAAGAATTCACTGAGCGCTATCAGAAAAATCCTTTTATTCTCGCAAGTTTTAATTTGTAAGAATTGTCCTGGCGCCGATATTGCATAGGGGTCAGGTACCCACCCACATTAACATAACAATACAATAATTAATTTTCACATCTTATATTTTGCGAGATAATGTCACGTCAGCGTCGTCCGCTAGGCTCCTTCGTTAACGCTTTCACCCTTCGGGGTGATAAAAGAAAGCCTACACATTGTCGCTTTAGCGGACGTGTAACCGTTTGACTGCTTGGTATTACACATTTTATTAGTGCATTAATAATTCATATTATCTGTAAAACCAGGGGCACTTTACGCTTCACTGCATAAGCAAAGGTCGTCAAGCGCCCCCCTTACTCAGAGAATAGCTGGCTACAGGTCATGCTAAGACCCAGACCCCGTCACTATGCAAGGTTTAGTCGACTACGCGTCTTGGCTGTATTCAGAAGCGCAATGCTCTGAAGAGTTATCATATTGATTTTAATTACAAGCCATTAAATAGAATACTTAACACCATACATAGTGCCGATAAAGGGTGCGTGAATTTCTCGCCAGCGCACAAGATTTGCTGGTATTATTCACCACGATTTCAGCATCAAAAATAATCATAAGAATAGGTTCATGCAATTCAATAGCTTCACAGGCAAAATATAAAAAAATAATAGATTTACACGACACCTTCGTTTTTATAGCAAGATAGCGCTGCGCACCATTTATAATTCACATCATGGAGAAAGCGTGAAAGTTTTTATCATCAATCTGAAAGAATCGGTAAAGCGCCGTCAATGTATTGAATATCAATGTCGCCGTTACTCTCTGGACTATGAGTTTATCGACGCAGTGAATGGTCACCTTCTCAGCGGCGAGGACATTGTAAAACACACACGTGAAATCAACTACGCCACCCGTCCGGGTGAAATAGGCTGTGCTCTTAGCCATATCCATATCTATCGCCTCATTGATGAACGAGGCCTGGATCAAGCACTGATCCTGGAGGATGATGCCAAACTTACACCGGAAGCCATGCCGATTATTCGCCATATCGCTTTGCACAATGATCCCAACCGTCCGCTGCTGACGTTACTCACCACCTGCAATCAATACCTGAAGAAACCGATTCATGTGTTGAACAAAACGCATAGTTTGCATAGAGTGATCGACGCCGCCATGACGCACGGTTATGTCATCAATCGCGCAGCTGCGCGCAACATGGCGGCAGCCCTGTATCCGGTATGGATGGTGGCCGACAAATATTCCCTTTTCCAGGACTACTCGTTATGTCAGGTTCGCGCCGTGGTACCACCGGTCATTCTGCATAGTATTCATGCCGGTCAGTCAAATATCAGTACCAGTCCCAGTCCCAAACCCACTGCAACACGCCTTGCCATCTGGCAAACCCTAAAAGATCAAATGCCCTGGCGGGTGAAATACAAACATCTGCTCTGGCGCATCCTGGTTAGGCCATTTTTGTCCATCGTTAAACAGCAATAACCCGCCTCTTTCCTTACTATAACGTCGCCGTCAAGACGTCAGCGCAGCGAAAGCCGCGCTTGAGCGCGGGTATTCGGCAGCCAAGGAAAGTTGTGACTTCTGCCGGAGCCAAATAAGGCCTTTAATACGACGCCATGACCTGTGCATCGCGAACTATCCGCTTCTCTTGGGTGTCATTACCAACGCGCTGCGTTACATTAGGTCACCTGTTTTCGGTGAACGAATGTGACTGTCTGTGCAGATAATAGAGAATGAGTGACATTATGCATCTTGAAAGAAATTGAGAATAGCGGAGTAAAGCCTGCAGCAGAAATGCACCCTATATCGGTATCGCAACCGAGCAGCTCTTTTGCATGCAAACAGTGAGTCAGCATGTTGCGGAAAACACCTGGTTTCCCTTTTTTGCTATGAAGTGGGGAACATAATCAGGTTCAGCACCTTTTTGTTTGTTGCGTAGGACTGTACATCCGTTTCATTGGAAAATAGTAGCAAAACGAGGAATCGCTGCAACAGTGTAATATCTGCCGTCGAGTGGGATTAAGCCGCAAATGATTATGGCGAAGCTGCCTTTATGCATAGGTATCTACACATCAGGGAGGAGGCTTAAGAGCAACTCTCGCTAAATGAGTAAGTTCTTCCAGACTATATTCCGATAATAATTTTAGTGTATTCAACAAGATGGATAGGCCAGCGAGCAGAGCAGGAGCGCTCTCTCTGCGGCCTCGCGAGGCTGTAAAATAATCTGTGTAAATGGCATTTTTAGCAAAACCTTTAAAGGACTACAAAATGCCTATCAGCAACGATCTTATTGACCAATTGCTCCAGGATTGCCACTCCCCTCAGGACCTGTTG
>NZ_FRDB01000234.1 GCF_900143145.1 Candidatus Sodalis sp. SoCistrobi | reverse complement strand
AAGGAGGTAAAGTAGGCATCTGCGCGGCAATGCGAAAATTACTCCAATTAGCTTATGGTGTCTTAAAATCTGGAATACCCTTCGATGAAAATATAGCTCTTGCATCATGATGAGCAAGACGGTATCTGACGTCCCTCGTAGTGAATGCCGGTTTCGTTACGCAGCGCTTTTAAACAATCGCGGCTATATTCCGCCAGCCGGACCATGCGGCTTTTATTGATATAATAATGTCGGCTATCGCAATTACGCAGCATCTGCCACATCCAGCGCAATTGCGCCCCATCGGCATGCCATCTGACGGCCAGCGGCGCGTGACGCTGAAACATCCATTTAACGGCTTTGAGTGGAACACCCGGCGCGGCCCAAGGCGCGGAATAACCGGGCGATATCTGACCGGCATTGTTGGCGCTGGTTTCCAGCGCCGGACCGGGCTGACGATCGAGCACGGTAACCTGATGCCCTTGTTGCGCTAAATACCAAGCCGACGTCACCCCGATGACGCCACTGCCTAAAACAATTACCTGCATGGTTGTCTGATCCCAAACCCGCATCCGCTACAGCAGAAAATGCTGGCGTATGAAAGATAAGTAAAAAGATGCACCGCGAGCATCAAACACGCCGGCTGGAGAGTAGTACAGGAACAGCGTTTGCGCTATCCCCAAGAGCCGCAGGAAAACCTGCTGTACTTTATGGAGAAGAACGCGCCACTGCTCGAACCCTGGCAGCGGGAAATATTACGCATCGTGCGCAAAGTCAGTCAGTATTTTTACCCGCAAAAACAAACCCAGGTGATGAATGAAGGCTGGGCCACCTTCTGGCATTATACTATTCTCAATCACCTGTATGATGAAGGCAAAGTCAGCGACAGGTTTATGCTGGAATTTTTGCACAGCCATACCAATGTGGTTTATCAGCCGCCCTACAACAGCCCGTATTACAGCGGCATTAATCCCTATGCGCTCGGTTTCGCCATGTTCCAGGATATCAAGCGCATTTGCCAATCGCCGACGGCGGAAGACCGCCGCTGGTTCCCCGATATCGCCGGCAGCGATTGGCTGGAAACCGTGCATTTTGCCATGCACAATTTCAAAGACGAAAGTTTTATCAGTCAATTTTTGTCGCCGAAAGTGATGCGGGATTTCCGCCTGTTTACGGTGCTGAATGACGATCATAACAATTATCTGGAAATTGCGGCCATCCACAACGAGGAAGGGTCTCAGGCGATACGCCAGGAGCTTTCTTCGCAATACAATTTGAGTAACCTGGAACCCGATATTCAGATCTGGAATGTTGATTTGCGCGGCGATCGGTCGCTGACGCTGCGCTATACGCCGCAAAATCGCGCGCCGCTGGCGAAGAGCCGCCGTGAGGTGATGAAGCATATTCACCGGCTGTGGAATTTCGATGTCTATATGGAGCAGGTCAACGACGAGGGCAATGTGGAGCTTATCGAACGCTGCCCACCGCGCCAGCCGCCGATCTAACCTATCCCGTGCGGTCGCCGCCCGTCCCGGGGCGGCGCCTCAGCCCTACCCGGTGCCGGCGGTCATGTCCCGGCAATATCTTTGGGCATTGCGGATTGCATCGCGCTCCAGATATCCCGGCTCTCTTTACCGTAGCGACGCACCAGTTCAATCACTTGATCATAAAGCCCCGCGCGGCACAGCGTTGCCAGCTGGCTATAAAAATTGCGGGCCAGCTCGCGGGCCTGCGGATTCGTGAAATAGTAACGCCCCGCCCGCAGATAGAGCCCTTTCAAGCCGTTAACAATCAGTCCGTAGATAGGATTGCCGGAAGCGAATGCCAGACCGTGAAAAATACGGTAGTCCATTTCGGTAAAGGCGTCAGCCTTATCCGCTTCCGCCTTATCATCCACCGTCGATGCCTGTGAAAGCACCGCCCGCGCTTTATCGGGATAGAGCGACACCGCAAGACGAATAAAAATCGCGGCGATATTGGTGCGCACCGAGAGCAGATTATCGATGAGCTGAGGCACGCTGCCATGGTCGAGCCGCGCCAGCGTTTCCAGAATATTCAGGCCCGAGGTTTCCCAGACATTATTCACCCGGGTCGGCTTACCGTGCTGGATTTTAAGCCAGCCGTCACGGGCCAACCGCTGCAGCACCTCCCGCAACGTGGTGCGGGTGACGCCGATCAGATCGGAAAGTTCCCGCTCTGCGGGCAGGATGGAGCCGGGCGGAAAGCGATTGTTCCAGATACTTTCAATCAGGAACTCTTCCGCGAAACCGGCAGGACTTTGCGCTTTGATGACCATATTCGTTTGTTCCATAGCAGCTTAACCATCCACATGCCTCTCACCCTTTGCGAACGGGCGCGGTGACTTCATCATGAACAAGCGGGTTATTTTACCTCGCCCGCCGCCGGCAGACTATAACCCATCTCCCGCTTATGGTGAACGGCGGCCAAAAGAGCGCTTTTTGGCGGTCCGGGTCGGCGCGGGTAACCTCAATAATAGTAAAACGGCGCGGCCTCCGGCGTGCCACCGACGGAAAAGTCGCTGGTGTCTGTTGTTTTTTGATTTAGAATGCTCGTTTCACGCCACTTAACTGTTCTGGATAATCTTTTATGATGCGATCGTTAAACCGCTGCTCCAAACATCGTGCAGCCTGGTTACTATTGGCACTCACCGCCTTCGCGCTGGAACTGGTCGCGCTTTATTTTCAGCATGTCATGCGGCTCAATCCCTGCGTGCTGTGTATTTATCAACGTTGCGCCCTGTATGGCGTCGTTGCCGCCGGGCTGGTAGGTGCCATCGCGCCCGCGACGCCGCTGCGTTTCGCCGGCCTGGCGCTATGGCTTTACAGCGCCTGGGAAGGCCTGCTGCTGGCGATGAAACACACCGATATTCAGTTACACCCCTCCCCGTTCGTCACCTGCGATTTTTTCGTCAGTTTTCCTTCCTGGCTACCGCTGGACAAGTGGCTGCCCTCGGTTTTCAGCGCCAGCGGCGACTGTGCCGTGCGCCAATGGCATTTCCTGTCGCTGGAAATGCCGCAATGGATGATCGTCATCTTTGGCGCTTATCTGGCGGTAGCGGTCATCATTCTGCTGGCACAATGTTTTCCCCCGCGCAAACGCGATCTCTTTTCCCGTTGATGACAGCCTGTGGCATGACGGCGTTACCCCGCCGTCATGCTCGCGCGGAACATCCCGTGGCGGTAATCCGATTTCACAGCCGCGCCAATTAACTTCGGCGCACATCAGCGCAGACCGGTTTTGCCCGCCTTAAAAGCCTCAATAGCCACGGGGTGACATGATGTCATCAGCCCAATGCGATTAAACCGCCACCGCCACGTAAAAAGTTTTAAATTATTGGGTATTATCCCGTCATTATAATCGACTTTGCCTGCCCGTCTTGTCGACGGTATGACGCAACTTATTCATAATCGGCTTGGACTATTAAGAAATAAATAACTTATTGCTGTGTATATCCTCCTCGGGGGGCGGTCGTTGACGTTATCGTGAGTCCGCCTTGGGATAATGTCGTCCATGACGTTTGACGTTTCGTTAAATCCATCGTAACCAAACCAGGGGAAGAAAATGAACGCTATTCCAGACAACACATTACGATTAAGCCAAGGTGAAACAGACAACGGTCCCGTTTATCATGCAAATACCGGCTTGGATCCCCTCTCTCTTTGCCCAGCCACCGGGTCCCCTCAAACGGCGCTTGCTCGTAATTTGGAGGAAGCCTTGAATATCAATGCAGAACCAACTACTCCACGGGCGTCAATTCCTCAGAACGGCGACCTGAGGCATACCAGTTTATGGCCAGATAAATCCCATGAACTAATGAGAATTAAAGATGAGCAGCTTGAGCCAAATCCTGCCCAACCACCCTACTCATCAGGAGAATGGCGATTGGCAACACCGTTAGATAATGACGCTTCATCAACAGAGGTGGACAATCATTACCGCCTCCCAGGCAACGTTTTTTCCTTATTAACCAGTATTGACCAAGCACCCGATCCGTTAAACGCCGCCATAGGAAAGGTGAACCGTTGGCGGGCATCACTTCCTTTAGTCACCAGTGATGCGGTGGACTGGCGTCAGCTCGCATTGACGAACATCGATACACTGCATCAATTAAGCCTGTCTAAAGAGAAGGATATCAATAGCATTAACGAGATCAATGCCAGGATCATGTATTGCATGGATGTACATTATGAATCACCCCGGATAAATTAGAGTCTATACTTTAAAAGTGGAGGTCTCTATGACAACGACCAAACGTTACTCTCCGGAAGTCCGTGAACGGGCAGTTAATCTAGTGCTGGAAACTCAGCATGAGCA
>NZ_FRDB01000157.1 GCF_900143145.1 Candidatus Sodalis sp. SoCistrobi | reverse complement strand
CATAGGTATCTACACATTTATCGTGATACCTGTTATTACTTTGCAGAATGATTTCAACCTATCTGTTGGCGGGATTGACTCTCGCCTTACCCGCCGATATCAGACGCTGGTTAAACAGCATATGACGCCCGCGGCTCTTCTTGCTTCTGCGGTTAAAGACCTCGCAAGTGCTCAAAAATCAACTTTCGCAACTACCCAAGCTGTCTGGCGTTTTCTGAATAATAAGCGAATTAGCTTCAGTCAACTCAATGAGCCAATTATTTCGCTAGCACTTGAGCAAATTTCGCTTAGCCCGCATCCATACGCTCTCGTTGTTCATGATTGGTCACGTTTACAATTTCTTTACCATCATGCCAAATACGGACGCTTAAAAATGACGCACGGTGGCGATGTTGGATATGAACTTCAAAGCAGCTTGCTGGTTGATGCTGGCACGGGTTTGCCAATAGCGCCTCTATCTCAGACACTTACCGATGCAACCGGTTGTCATTCAACGTTGGCGGAAGGACTGTCCGAACGGCAGACACATATGGACGCCTTGACGACCGATATTGCCCGTGTGGAATCGCTTAATATAGGTAAAAAGCTGATTCATATAATTGATAGAGAGGGTGACTCTATTGGACATATGCGGACGTTGAGTACTCAAGGAATATGCTGGCTTATCCGAGGAAAAGAAGGACATGGTGCAGAGTGGCAAGGTAATTCATTGAAAATTGGTGAGATTGCTGCTCTTCTGCCATACAACGGATGCGGACAGGTAGACTGGAAAGGGAAAAAAGCTGATATGGAAATCAGTGAAACCTCGATAGTCATAACCCGAGCTGCGCAGCAGAAGCGTAAAGATAAAGAAACCGGCCGCCGCATAAAAATCCAACCTGGAGAGCCTCTGACGGTCAGATTGGTTGTTGTTCGGCTTACGGATGATCTCGGTAATGTGGTGGGACGCTGGACGCTGCTTACAAACGTTTGCAGCGAGATCACCTGCGAGGAAGTAGCTCGTTGGTATTACTGGCGCTGGAATATTGAATCATTTTTTAAGTTGCTGAAAGGTGCCGGACATGACGTAGAAACATGGCTTCAGCGCAGCGCGCCAGCCGTACTACGCAGGTTGTTAATAGCCAGTATGGCTGCTGTTCTGGTATGGCGGCTGCAACGCGCTGAAGGAGAAGAAAATGCGGCAGCCCGCCAGCTGATATGTCGCTTGTCAGGACGACAGCAAAAGCGAGGCCGCAGAGAGAGCGCTCCTGCTCTGCTCGCTGGCCTATCCATCTTGTTGAATACACTAAAATTATTATCGGAATATAGTCTGGAAGAACTTACTCATTTAGCGAGAGTTGCTCTTAAGCCTCCTCCCTGATGTGTAGATACCTATGCTCCCGCAGGGCGCCGCACCAGCTGCTGCGCCATGACCCCCAGCAGACTGCCGGCGAGCAACATGCGGGCAAAATGCTGCTGATTCGCGGGAAAGGCATCCACCAGCCGGTCAACCGCCTGGCTGGCGCTGCGGGCGTGCAGCGTGCACAGCAAAAGATGGCCGGTTTCGGCGGCGGTGAGCGCCAGCGCAATACTTGCGCAATCGCGCAGCTCGCCGAGCAGGATAACGTCGGGATCCTCGCGCAGGGCGGCGCGCAACCCCTGACGGAAGCCGCTGCAGTGGCGCCCGATTTCACGCTGGTGGATCAGGCAGAGCCTGGAGGCGTGCAGGTGTTCGATGGGATCCTCAAGGGTAATGATATGCAGCGCCCGGCTGTCGTTGAGGTGGTTCACCATCGCCGCCAGCGAACTGGATTTCCCGCTGCCCGCCGGGCCGGTCACCAGCACCAGTCCCCGCGGCTGAGACAGCAGCTCCCCCGCCGCCGCCGGCAGCCCCAGCTCCGCCATGCAGGGCGGCCGGGAGGGAATTATCCGCAGGCTTACGGCCAGACCGCCCTGCTGCAAAAAAAAGTGGGCGCGCAGACGCTGGCCGCCGCCAAGCGTCAGGGCGGCATCGCCCTGGCCGCCGCGCGCAAGCAAACGGCGCTGGCGGGCGTCAAGATAGCGCCGGGCGCAGTCGGCGATAGCGCCCTCGGTTAACGTCGGCGCTTCCAGCGGCCGCAGCAGACCATCCACGCGAATTATCGGCGGCCGGCCGGGACAAAGGTGCAGATCGGAGGCATTATGCTTTACACTATGGCCCACCAGATTATCCAACTCCATATGACCTCCTGAAACCATGAGCATTATCGAGCAAAATCTACAGCGCGTTCATCGGCAAATCCGCACGGCTGCGCAGGATTGCGGCCGCGATCCCCGGCAAATTACCTTGCTCGCCGTCAGTAAAACCAAGCCTGTGACGGCGATCGAAGCCGCCATCGACGCCGGTCAGCGGGCCTTCGGGGAAAATTATGTGCAAGAGGGCGTGGAAAAAATCGGCTGGTTCCGTGAACGGCCAGAGGGCGCCGGTCTTATCTGGCACTTTATCGGTCCGTTACAGTCCAATAAAAGCCGGTCGGTCGCGGAAAATTTCGACTGGTGCCATACCCTGGACCGCCCGCAGTTGGCCCGACGGTTGAACGATCAGCGGCCGGTGGAACGGGCGCCGCTCAACGTGCTGATTCAAATTAACATTAGCGGCGAAGCCACCAAAGCCGGTATCGCGCCCGAGGCGATGTTGGCGCTGGCGGCGCTGGTCACCGAGTGCCCGCGCCTGCGGTTGCGCGGTCTGATGGCGATACCGGCGCCGGAAAGCGATTTCCAGCGCATGTCCGCCCTGTATGAGGCCTTACAACGCGTTCACCCCGGCGTAGATACGTTATCGCTGGGCATGACGGACGATATGCCGGCGGCCATCGCCGCCGGCAGTACGCTGGTGCGCATTGGCACCGCGATTTTTGGCGCCAGAGAGTAGGCTCCCGTCGTCACCTGACAGCTTAACGAGGAATAGCATGCAACAGCGTAACATCACCTTTATCGGCGCCGGCAATATGGCGCAGGCCATCATCGCCGGACTGGTGGATAACGGTTATCCCGCGCATTTGATTATGGTTTGCGCCCCCTCCGCCACCCACCGCGACGCGCTGGCCGAGCGCTACGGCGTGCAAAGCAGCGGCGATAATGTGCGGGGCGTGCGCGCGGCGGATGTGGTGATACTGGCGGTCAAGCCCCAGCTTATCGCTCAGGTCTGCGACACCTTGCGCGGTGAGATAGATTTTTCCGGCAAACTGGTGCTTTCCATTGCCGCAGGTGTTACCGTGAGCCGGTTTTATGCGCTGCTGGGCGAAAATATCGCCATTGTGCGGGTGATGCCCAATACCCCCTGTCTGGTGGGCCAAGGGATGAGCGGCCTGTACGCGCCGCCGCAGACCCGCGAGGAGGACAGAGCTTTCAGCGCCCAGTTAATGGGCGCGGTGGGAAAACTGTGCTGGCTGGAGCAGGAAAGCGATATCAATGGCGTGATCGCCGCCGCCGGCAGTGCGCCGGCCTATTTTTTCCTGTTTATGGAAGCCATGCAGCAGCAGGCGCAGGCGATGGGTTTCGATGAAAGCACCGCCCGCACCCTGGTGCTGCAAGCCGCCGCTGGCGCCGCCGCGCTGGCCGCGGAGGCCGGGGATACCCCCTTCGCCACCCTGCGGCAGAATGTGACCTCGAAAGGAGGCACCACCGCCGCGGCGTTGCAGGTTTTCGAGCAGCAGCAGTTGCCCCGTACCGTCGCCAGCGCCATGCAAGCGGCGGTCGCGCGCGCCGAAGAGATGGAAAAATTATTCTGAGTATTGTCGCCGACGCGGCGCTTGTTAACCTAATTAAGGACATTACCTTCTTATGCTGACGCTGACGTTTTTGGTCAAAACGCTTATCGACCTCTATATTATGGTGCTGCTGCTGCTGCGCATCTGGATGCAGTGGACGCGCTGCGACTTTTATAATCCTTTTTCGCAATTTATCGTCAAAATCACCCAACCGGTGATCGGGCCGCTGCGCCGGGTTATTCCCGCCATCGGGCCGCTGGACACCGCTTCGCTGCTGTTGGCATTTATTTTGGCGATGGTTAAATTCCCATTGCTGACGCTGATTGAGATGCACGTCCTGATCCTTGATCCCATTTACTTGCTGGTCGGCCTGCTGGCGCTGTTGAAAGCGGCCGGCGAACTGGTGTTCTGGGTGGTGATTATCCGCTCATTGCTTAGTTGGGTCAGTCAGGGACGCAGCCCGATGGACGTGGTACTTTATCAATTAAGCGAACCGCTGATGTACCCTATCCGCCGCATTCTGCCGGCCATGGGCGGCATCGATTTTTCGGCGATGATCGTGATCCTTATCCTGTACGCCCTGAATTACCTTGGCATGGATTTGTTCCCGGGAATTTGGTATCGCCTGTGATCGGCGTTTGGCGCGAGGGCGACGCGCTGGTGCTGCGGCTGTATATTCAGCCCAGGGCCAGCCGCGACCATATCGCCGGCGCCCACGGCGATGAAATCAAGGTCGCCATCACGGCGCCGCCGGTGGACGGCCAGGTCAACAGCCATTTGATTCGTTTCCTGGCGAAAGAATTTGGGGTGGCAAAAAGCCGGGTGATCCTTGAAAAAGGAGAACTGGGGCGCCATAAACAGCTCAGAATCGACCAGCCCCGGCAGTTGCCCGAAGTCATTGCGCGACTGCTGGACGCCTGACCCTCCTGAATAAATGCCCGCGGTGACACCGTGCGGCGCACGATAATGATGGTTATTCCTATGCAAAAAGTAGTCCTGGCCACCGGCAACGCCGGTAAAGTACGCGAACTCGCCGGCGCGCTGGCGGATTTCGGTATGGAGATAGTGGCGCAGAGCGCGCTGGGTGTAACATCGGTGGAAGAGACCGGTCTGACGTTTATTGAAAACGCGCTGATAAAGGCCCGTCACGCGGCCCGGGTCACCGGCTTGCCGGCCATCGCCGATGATTCAGGCTTAGCGGTGGATGCGCTTGCCGGCGCACCGGGCATTTACTCGGCCCGTTATGCGGGCGAGCAGGCCAGCGACCGGCAGAATCTGGACAAGCTGCTGGCGGCGCTGGCCTCGGTGCCGGACGGCCAGCGCGCCGCGCAATTCCATTGCGTATTGGTCTATCTGCGCCATGCCGACGATCCGACGCCGCTGGTGTGCCATGGCAGCTGGGCCGGCGTCATCGCCCACCAGCCCTCCGGCGCCGGCGGTTTCGGCTACGATCCCGTCTTCCTGCTGCCTGAACAAGGCCGCACTGCCGCCATGCTTAACGCGCAAGAAAAGCAGGCGCTTTCCCACCGCGGTCGGGCGCTGGCTGGCCTGCTGGATGCGCTGCGCCATGCCTAATTTGCCGCCGCTCAGCCTGTACCTGCATATTCCCTGGTGTGTGCAAAAATGCCCTTACTGCGATTTCAATTCCCATGCGCTAAAGGGCGAAGTGCCGCATCAGGAATATGTCGATCATCTGCTGGCGGATTTGAGTCATGACCTACCGCTGACATCGGGTCGCACCGTCAATACCCTGTTTATTGGCGGCGGCACCCCCAGCCTGCTTTCGGCCAGCGCCATGCAGTCGCTGCTTGACGGCGTCCGCCAGCGCCTGCCGCTGGCGCCGGACGCCGAGATCACCATGGAAGCCAATCCGGGCACGGTCGAGGCGGATCGTTTCGCGGGCTACCAGTTGGCGGGGATCAACCGTATTTCTATCGGCGTACAAAGCTTCGCGGCGGATAAGCTCGCCCGCCTTGGCCGCATCCATGGCGCGGAGGAGGCCCGGCGCGCGGCGCGCTTGGCGGCGTCACTGGGCCTGCGCAGTTTTAATCTTGATTTGATGCACGGCCTGCCGGATCAGTCGCTTGCGGGCGCGCTTGATGATTTGACCGAGGCGATTGCCCTGGCGCCGCCGCATCTCTCCTGGTATCAATTGACCATCGAGCCGAATACGTTATTTGGCTCGCGGCCGCCGGCGCTGCCGGATGATGATGCGCTCTGGGACATCTACCAGCGCGGCGACTCGCTGCTGAAGGCGGCGGGTTACCGCCAGTATGAAACCTCCGCCTACGCCCGCCCCGGCTTCCAGTGCCGCCATAATCTCACCTATTGGCGCTTTGGCGATTACCTTGGCATCGGCTGCGGCGCCCACGGCAAGTTGACCCAGCCGGACGGCGCGGTATTACGCACGGTGAAAACCCGCCATCCGCGCGGTTATATGCAGGGCAATTATCTGGCTAAACGCTATCCGGTGGCGCCGGCTGAGTTACCGTTTGAATATTTCATGAACCGTTTCAGGTTACTGGAAGCGGCGCCGCGCGCCGAATTCACCGCCTTCACCGGGCTAACGGAAGACGCGGTGCGCCCCGCGCTGGAGCGCGCGCTGGCCGGCGATTATATCACCGAGAGCGCCAGCCACTGGCAGGTGACAGAGAAAGGCAAGTTATTCCTCAACTCGCTGCTGGAGCTATTTATGTAATGCGCGGCGCGGATGCCATGCAGGCGCAGACCGCGGTGAGCGCGTTGGCCATAATCATAGTGCCTATTGCCGCGCGCCCGGGCTCATCGTCTGTCCTTTCACTGGCCGCCCCCTCTCTGACCGCTCCAGACCCCGCAGCTCAGGGCGGCGCCTGAGGCGTTAGCCGCACTGCGGCAGGGTTCTAATCGGTGGCGCCTGAGGCGTTAGCCGCGCTGCGGCAGGGTTCTATTTGTCAGCTTCGCCAACGCCGTTCAGGGCAGCGCCTTGACCAGATCGCGGCGCTGCTGCTCAAGGGCGGTTACCCGCTGGCATACATCCCGCCCGAATTGTTGGAAATCCTGTTCCTGATTATTCCATTCGGTCTGTAGCGCCTGCTGCAGGCCGCCCAAGCTGCCCATCACCGACTGTAGCGGATTACTGCCGTTGGCCGCCTGGCGCACGCCCAGCTCGTTGAGACTGTCCTGCACCACGCCGCCCATACTCTGTTCCACAATCTGACGACCGTCCTGCTCTACCTGACTCACGGCCTGATGATGGAACGTGAGACCGTCGCTGCGATGCTCGATAATACGGTTCATCTGCTGCTTAAGCTGACTGAATCACCCCGGATAAATTAGAGTCTATACTTTAAAAGTGGAGGTCTCTATGACAACGACCAAACGTTACTCTCCGGAAGTCCGTGAACGGGCAGTTAATCTAGTGCTGGAAACTCAGCATGAGCA
>NZ_FRDB01000156.1 GCF_900143145.1 Candidatus Sodalis sp. SoCistrobi | reverse complement strand
ACTCCATGGAGTAGTTGGCTCGCGGTTTTTTGGGCTCTGTCATAGATAGTGTCCACTTAAAATAGGTGGACACCATCCTTAATCATCCCTGTCGAAATCGAAAGACGTCCTATATGGGGCGCTTACCGACGACCATCGCGAACCGGGCAAGCTCAGCGGGCTGGAATGCGGCGGCTCCGACGGCCTGTCGGGCATCACCGCCAACCCCATGCTCGGACGGTTTTCGGATTACCTGATCGCCAACGGCGGCACCACCGTGCTGACGGAAGTCCCGGAGATGTTCGGCGCCGAACGTATCTTGATGAGCCGCTGCCGCGATGAAGCGACGTTTGACAAGACCGTGCATATGGTCAACGACTTCAAGCAGTATTTTATCGCCCATCAGCAGCCGATTTATGAAAACCCCTCTCCCGGCAACAAAGCCGGCGGCATTACGACGCTTGAGGAGAAATCTTTGGGCTGTACGCAGAAAGCCGGGCAGAGCAAGGTCGTCGACGTTTTGAAATATGGCGAACGTTTGAGCGTCCCGGGGCTGAACTTACTGAGCGCGCCGGGCAACGATGCGGTGGCCACCAGCGCGCTGGCCGGCGCCGGCTGTCATATGGTGCTGTTCAGTACCGGCCGCGGAACGCCTTACGGCGGCTTCGTACCGACGGTAAAATTGGCGACGAACAGCGAACTGGCGGCGAAAAAACCACACTGGATCGATTTCGACGCCGGCCGGCTGATCCACGGTATGAGCATGGAGGCGATACTCACCGAGTTTGTCGATGTCATCGTCGCCATCGCCAACGGCAAGCAAACCCGAAACGAGGTCAACGATTTTCGCGAATTGGCGATTTTCAAAAGCGGCGTGACCTTGTAATTTTTGCTAACGTTTTTTTTTCGGTTGTGACTCGGCGTTTCGTAATATGAAACGCCGTTTTCATTTATTTTCCCATTCGCAGGATTGAGATTTTCCTTCATGACGTGGTATTGGTTTGCCCAAGCGGTTGGCGGGCTGGCGTTTGTTGTCGGTATCACCACCTTTTTTAACCGCAACGAACGTCGGTTCAAACTGCAACTGTCGCTTTACAGCCTGATTATCGGTCTGCACTTCTTTTTATTGAGCGCTAACGCCGCCGGCATGAGCGCCGTGCTCAATACGCTGCGCACGCTGGTTTCCACCCGTACCCGCAGCCTATGGGCGATGCTGATTTTCATCGCCCTGACGCTCGGGCTCGGCCTACCGAAAGTCCGCTATGGCGTGGAACTGCTGCCGATTGCCGGCACGGTGGCCAGCACCTGGGCGCTGTTTCGCTGTAGTGGCTTGACCACACGCTGCGTTATGTGGTGCTCCACTGCCTGTTGGGTCACCCACAATATCTGGCTCGGCTCCATCGGCGGCTCGCTGATTGAGGGCAGTTTCCTCATCATGAACGGCCTGGCGATTGTTCGTTTTCACCGGCTTATCAAGCAGGGCATCGACCCTATTGTGACGGAAAACCGCGCCGTGCCGGTTCAGGTTCACGGCCGCTAGCTGGCGCCGCTGCTGTTGCAGAGGCGCCAGCCGCTATTCCTGCCGGGTACGTGATTGCCGGCGGTTGACCCAGGCGTTCAGCAGCAGCGTCACGGTCAGCGTGACCGCCACCATAGCCAGGGAAATGGCGACCGGGATATGGATGAAATCCACGATAAGCATCTTGATGCCGATAAACACCAAAATCACCGCCAGGCCGTATTTAAGCAGCGAGAAACGCTCGGCCACATTGGCTAAAAGGAAATACATCGCCCGCAGGCCGAGGATGGCAAATAAATTTGAGGTCAGCACGATAAACGGATCGGTGGTGACGGCGAATATCGCCGGTATGCTGTCGAGAGAAAAAATGACGTCGCTGAACTCCACCATGATAAGCGCCAGCAGCAGCGGCGTGGCGAACAACAGCCCGTCGCGGCGGATAAAAAAGCGCTCGCCGTGCAGCTCATTGGTCACCCGCAGGTGACGGTACAGCCAGCGCACCAGCGGACGTTTGCCGATATCCTGTTGGTCATGGCCGGGCAGGGCCATTTTGACGCCGGTGAACAGCAAAAACGCGCCAAACACGTAGAGCAACCACTGGAACTCGCTGATAAGCCAACTGCCGGCAAACACCATGACGGCCCGCAGCCCTATAGCGCCCAGGATGCCCCAGGTCAGCAGGCGGCGCTGTAGCGACAGCGGGACGGCAAAATAGCTAAACAGCATCAGCCAGACAAACACATTGTCGGCCGCCAGGGTTTTTTCCAGCAAATAGCCGGTGAGGAACGCCAGCGCCTGACTATCGGCCACCGCCCGGCTTTCGGCTTGCAGTAAATAGGCCCAGAACAGGACGTTGAACACCAGCGCCAACGCGACCCACAGCAGCGACCACAGCGCCGCCTGTTTCATCGACGGCGGTTTATCGCCGGCCCGGCCCTGCATCATAAGATCCACGGCCAACATGATAATCACCACCACAGCGAAGCTGCCCCACAGCAGGGGATTTCCGACGGTATGCATCTGAGAGTATCCTTCCACAACGAAAAACGGCTGACGTCGGAAGGCGCCAGCCGCTGTTCACGGTCCGGGCTATAAGCGTGTCTCGCCTTCCGGCAAGGTCTCACTTACAACCCGCATGAAAATTCTGCAGTTGCCCGGCTACCGGATGCGTTGGCATCGTATTGACGGCTGGCCGGCGGAAAGTTACTCCCCTTTGCTGAGAACTACGTTAATGTAAAAAAATGCAACCGTCAATATCAATTCGTAACGGTACCGTTTAGGCAGCGGTGGACAAAGCGCGCCAGTAAACCCTGACTATGGGGCGTGGCGGTGATGTGCTGCTCCAGTTGTTGGTAATGATCGCGCCGTTCCGGCTCCTGCGCCATCATGCGTGTCAGGTAGCTGTGCATGACCGGCGCGTTAAATTCGGGGTGAAACTGGGTGCTGATAACGTTGGGCCCATAACGCAGGTTTGATGAGGGTCATGCGAGGATCGGCCAAGCACGGTAGCGCCTGGAGGCAAAGTAAGTACTGACTGAGAGTGAACCAGATTGGCGTCGAAACGGCGCGGCAACGCGGTTAACAGCGCGTCATCCGCCGCCGCCGGTAGCAATTCGATAGTGTGGGTGCCCAGTTCCATGCCGTCGGGGTGATAACCCACTTCGCCGCCCAGCGCATACGCCAGCAGCTGGTGACCGTAACAGGCGCCGAAAACGGGGGTGTCTACCTCTACCGCCCGACGCAGCCAGTCGGCGGCGTACTCGCTCCAGGGCAGTTTATCCGTCACCATCGCGGCAGAGCCGGTAATCATGACGCCGGAATAGTGCTCCGGCGCTTGCGGTCGCGCGCCGCCGGGCAGATAGACCACCTCGACGCGCGCGTCGTGGATTTCGCCGGCTTCAATGAACATCCTGTCGAAATTGCCGTGCTCGCGCCTGACCGATTCGGGCGCATCGCCGGTCTGTAAAATAAGTAAGTACTTACTATATTTCATGGGCTCGCCTCACCCTGCCCAGGTCGGTCGGCCGGGAATATCACCCCGGTTTGACGGCGGATCTCGGTAAGCAGGCGCGCCGTGCTGCGCGATATTGCCAGCCCGGGATGGTCTATTATTCGTTGCGCGACCCGATCGGCAAAGGCGTGCGCCTCATACAACATGCTGTTGATGTGCTGCGGCTGGCTGAGATCTTGCTGATTGCCATTGTGGGCAACCAGCGTCACGCGCTGGCATTCGCCAATTTTCTCAACCAGCAGCGACCCGGTTTCACCCTGGATCTCACTGTGCAGCGTCGACTGGCTTACCTTGGAATGCAGCAAGGTAACGTCAAAATCACCGTAATCGAGGATCACCGTGCCTTGGCCATCCACGCCGCTTTCCAGCAGCGACGCGCTGGCCTGGACCCGCGCCGGCTCCCCCCATAATGTTACGGCGGCCGCCAGCGGATAGAAGCCGATATCCATAATAGAGCCGTTGGAGAATTGCGGATTAAAGGTATTCGGGTTCTCGCCGGCCAAATACTTGTCATAGCGTGAGGAGTACTGACAATAATTCAGCAGCGCCTTACGCAGGCGCCCCACGCTCGGCAGAGCCCGCTGGAGCGCGTGGAAATTGGGCAGATAGGCGGTTTTGAACGCCTCGAACAGCACCACCTGATGCTCAAGTGCGCAGGCAATCATCTGTTCCGCTTCCTCGAGGTTGGAGGCAAAGGGCTTTTCGCAGATAACGTGTTTACCCTGGCGCATAAACTGCAGGCTTTGCTGGCAATGCAGGGCGTTTGGGCTGGCGATATACACCGCGTCAATCAGGTCCGAGCGGACAAGCTGCTCTAGGGAATCAAAACACTGTTCGACCGGGTATTCCGTCGCCAGAGCGCGGGCCTGCGTTAGCTGGCGCGAATAAATGGCGGTGAGTTTCAGCTTACCGCTCTCATGAGCGGCATCGATAAACTGACGGGTGATCCAATTGGTGCCTATAACGGCGAAACGAATCATTTGAACCGGCAACCTGCAGGTTAGGGAAAGTAACAGCAGATTAACATGCCCATCCGGCAAGGCAAGTCTCCTGCAGCGGCGAAAAAAACCGTATACTGCCGCCCTTAATTTCCGTTTAACCGCTTCATTTCATCATCAGGTAGGGCTTATGCGCCTTTTTGACCACCCGGCCGGCGCACTGCGGCTGGATCGTTACCCGCCCGGCGCGGCCAATGACGCTCTGCAGGCCTGGGATGCCGCGGATGAATACCTGCTGCAGGCGTGCCCGCCGCCGCAGGCGATAACCGGGCCGACGCTGATTTTCAATGACGCCTTCGGCGCGCTCGCTTGCGCGCTGCACGCGCGGGCGCCTTATTGCATCAGCGATTCATACCTGAGCCAGCTCGCCACTCGTCATAATCTGGCGCAGAACGCTCTGGCAGCGGAATCGATAACCCTGCTGGACAGCCTGGCGCCTATGCCGCCGGCGCCCGGCCTGGTCTTAATCAAAATACCTAAAACTCTGGCGCTGCTTGAGCAGCAGTTGCACGCGCTGCGCCAGGTGATGGGGCCCGATACGACCCTCCTTGCCGCCGGCAAGGTGCGCGACATTCATCGTTCCACGCTGGCGCTGTTTAGCGACATTATCGGTCCGACCCGCACCTCGCTGGCGCAAAAAAAGGCGCGCCTTATCTACAGTGCGTGGGCTGAGAAGGCGCCCTTATCGCCGCCGCCGCCCGCGATGTGGCCGCTTGAGGGCACGCCGTACCGTATTTACAATCACGCCAACGTGTTCTCACGGACATCGCTGGATATCGGTGCGCGTTTTTTTCTGCCGTATTTGCCACAGGACATCGAAGGGACGCTTCTGGATCTGGGCTGCGGCAACGGTGTCCTGGGGTTAATGGCCCTGGCGGCCAATCCGCGCGCCACGATACAGTTTGTGGATGAGTCCTATATGGCAATCGCCTCCAGCCGGCTTAATCTTAGCGAGAACCGACCGGCGGATATACCCCGTTGCCGGTTTCAGGTCAACAATGGCCTGGCGGGGGAGGCGGCCGACAGCATGCGGGCCATTATCTGTAATCCGCCATTCCATCAACAGCAGGCGATTACAGATCATATCGCGCGGCACATGTTCCGCGATGCCCGGCGCTGCCTGCAACCGGGCGGCGAATTACGTATCGTAGCCAATCGTCATTTGGATTATTTTCGTCAACTTAAACATTTGTTTGGCAATTGCCAGGCTCTGGGCGCCAATCAGAAATTCGTGGTGCTTAAAAGCACAAAGACGCGCCAGGAGCGCTAAGCGGCGGCCAGCGCCACAATGCGTTTGTTGCCGCGCTGGACAATCATTATACTGCGCCAAAGACCGAGGAAAGGAACAGTCATGTTGTTGCAAGAATTAGAGACCCGTTTAGATGCGGCCTTTTCATTGCTGGAAAACAGCGTCATACAGCACCAACAGTTGTGGCGGCAGGACTTTCAGTCACTACAGCACCAATTGGAACAATGCCAAGCGCGCGAAGCGCAACTGCGGGAGCACAACGCGATACTGGTGGGCAAACTTAATAGCCTTGACACCTCGCCGGATCGTAACCCCCTGCTTCATAAAATTAAAATTATCAGCTCGCATATTGATGCACTGGCCAAAGACGCCGCGGCTTTTCGCCAGTCGTGCCAGCTCTCATCGACCAGGTAGTCGTTTTGTCCGATGCCCGACCCTTCGCGCCGCGAAGATCTGCCGCTGCGCGGCTTATCACGCCCGCATTGCCGCGACAAAGCCCAGGTTACCGTGCCGCGCGCATTGCCGCAGCAGGGCCGCGCCCTGCGCGAAACGTGGCCATAGGCGGATTTAGACGCTCCGGTACTATCCCTGCTTGGCGTCGCGGTGCGGCGTGGTCCCCTCAGTTATCCTCCAGCCGCCGATAATGGCCGGCGCAGCCCAGCAATTGTCGGAAAGAGTTGGTTAAACTTTGAGAACGCGTTGGCGCGCGTCGCGCCACGGTGACCTGCTGTTGCACTATTCCCCATTCATCTGGCCGGTAGCCGTTTGCCAGGCACTCCAGCATAAAATAACGGCGTAGCAGGGTGCTGCTTAAGGCGTTATCGTCTCCCAACGCTTGCGTTAAGTCTGCGGCTTCCTGGCGATAGTCATCGAAGAGATTTCTCCATAGCGCCGGCCCGGAAAGAAACGCTTCCTTTGCGGCGAGACAGCGGCTGAAAAAATTGTAGACATGAACCGCGCAGTCGTTACGTTGTTGAAAATGTTGTTGGAAGAAGTAGTAGCGTCCGCGTTTTTTGGGGATCAATTGACCGAGTACCGCTTCCTTTAACAGTTCGGTGTCGCTATCGTCCAGGCTGTCGAAGATGGCGAAATGCCAAACGTCTTCTTTCTTTACCGCCACCACCGCGCTGAAATGGCCGGTCAGCGCTGTACCCTCATAAGGGCAAACGGGGGCGGACATCATCGGCAACAGCAGCATTTGCCCCGACGACAGATGCTGTAGTTTCTCCCGCGCCACGTTAAGTCCCAACGTCAGGTCATCGCGCAGGTAGCGCGCGACGTCTCGGATGCTGTCCTGATGTACCGGATTGTAAAGCATGAATCACCCCGGATAAATTAGAGTCTATACTTTAAAAGTGGAGGTCTCTATGACAACGACCAAACGTTACTCTCCGGAAGTCCGTGAACGGGCAGTTAATCTAGTGCTGGAAACTCAGCATGAGCA
>NZ_FRDB01000155.1 GCF_900143145.1 Candidatus Sodalis sp. SoCistrobi | reverse complement strand
GTTAAATGCTTCATTGCGCAAGATAACGAAAACCCGGCGGATATTTCCAACAGATGACTCGGTACTTAAACTGCTCTATCTGGCGTTGCATAATATTTCCGCCAAATGGACCATGCCACTCAGAGACAGGAAACCTGCTATGAGCCAATTCATGTTGATGTATGGAGAACGAATCTCCAGTTAAGCGATGGAGCCATTTACACAAAAAAATTTACAGACCCTTAGTGACATTATTATTCCTACGAATTGATTTTCATTTTTAATCCTCTTTTACTTTCATTAATTCATCCATTGCAACCTCTCCGTAATTTCTATATAGGTATTGAATAAATTCAGACGGATTTATCTGTCTCTTTAATCTATAAGAAAGCTCTATACTTATTTTCTCTACTTCCTCTCTCATTTCCCTTGGTATATAAACTGTGTTTGTAGTGGTGCTCTTTTTCCCTATTATAGGATCTTTCATAAAACGTCCTTAACCAGTTCGTTCAAACAAATGACATGGTAATGCTAACCAATCATTCAATTTTTTTATTCTTCTTTCTGAACACTCAGTGTTAATAATATCTATCATAATTTTATTCCGCTCCTCTAATCCATCAACACCACTTTTTATATGTATTTCATCGTTTACCTGATAAGCAGCATCAACGATTTCACGTATTTTCTGTATATCTTTATCCGATATGATGAAAGGATATCCGCCAAACCTAACAAAACAAATTGCTCCATCAATAGCTGTTATCTTTGAAGTATGAATTTTCTCTACATCCAGATCCACAAAAATATAGCCTGGAAATAGTTGAAGTGTAGCCAAGCATCTAAATCCTCCTCGATCTTTTCGTGGTGTGTACCGTGAAATAGTCGGAGACAGACAACTTACCTTCAATCTCTTCATTTCATTAACAATATGAGAAAATCTACGCTTGTGATGATATAAAAGATGCCACATAGCCCCACACCTATTTTCATGAATAACAATGCGTACCGCCCAGCTCGTACCAAAGGGAGCTGTCAGGAAAGTAAAATAAGTTGTTCTAGACATTCTTATATTTTTTAGTAAAACATAAAATGCATAATGTAGAACATTATTTATAAAATTATCGTTTTCAGCGATCAATAAAAATAGTACACTAGCCACTAAAACAACTCAACACATACATGTAAAAATTGTTTATAAAAAAATTTTTTACATTAAAAAACAAAGGATTATAAAATGAAAAGCACAAGCGCTGTAGTTGTTTTTAGTGGTGGACAGGACTCAACAACCTGCCTTATAGCCTTATACAAGCTATAAATGATTACGAATCAGTACACTGTGTTACCTTTGACTACGGTCAAAGGCACAAACTTGAGATTGACATAGCCAGACATATTGCCCAAAAAATGTCCGTAAAGTCCCACAAGGTAATCGATATTAGGCTACTCAACGACCTTGCTGTTAGCAGTCTCACGCGAAGCAATATTGATGTACCTGAATATGAACCACATGAAGATGGAGACATTCCAAACACCTTTGTTCCTGGAAGAAACATCGTTTTTTTAACACTGGCCTCTATCTATGCATATAAAGTTCATGCCAATACCGTCATTACAGGTGTTTGTGAAACCGACTTTTCCGGCTACCCTGATTGCCGTGATGAGTTTATCAAAGCTCTAAATAATGCAGTTTCACTTGGTATGAATAAAAATATGCATTTTAAAACTCCCTTGATGTGGTTGACAAAAGCTGAAACATGGGCACTTGCCGACTCAATGGGTAAATTATATTTTATCTCGGATGAAACATTAACCTGTTATAACGGCGTAAAAAGTCATGGTTGTGGTAAATGCGACTCCTGCCATCTACGCAATAAAGGACTAAATGAATATTTAAGTAACAAAGATGAAATACAAAAAAGCCTGCATAAAAAGCAGACTTTAGCTATGTAATTTTACTCTTTCTGAACAAGGTATTTGTTGAACAGATACCTTGCTCCATATGCTGGAAAAACATTCACCAAAGCATACCCCAACTTTATAACAATCTGAATACAAGCCATGCCAATTATCTGTTCATGTGACATGATACTGTAAAATGCAATAAAACAGAAAACAAAACTATCTATAATTGACGCAACAAAAATACTAGAGATTATTCTTATATAAAGGTATCGAGAATTTGTTATTCTTTTTATTTTACACAGTACATATGAATTAGCAAGCTCTGATGTTAAAAACGAAGCCGTAGAAGCAATAAATGTTGCTTGCAACTGATGAATTAAATGGCTGTAAGCCTCATTAAATTCCCATACAGGAATAGCTGGCAACATCAATGACAATGTCAGCAACCCCAATATTGCAGAATTAGCAAAAACACACATATAAATTGCGCGCCTTGCCAGACGAAACCCGTAAAATTCATTAAGTAAATCAACGATAAGAAAAGTAAGTGGGTAAACAAAAGTACCTGGAGTTATAATTAATTTAAAATATTCTATATATACTGGCTTGACCGCCGCAACATTACTGAACACATAACAAACTGATATAATTAGACAAAAGGCAGCATAAACCAACCATTGATTTTCGTTACGATCCGTGAAATCATACTGTGTTTTTGCAGCTTCTCCTGAACTATATATTTTTCTGTAAATAGCTGCTATCTCCATAGGTGCTAAGTCCTCCATCACCTCAGAAGCACTCAAATAATTACATGAAACAGACATAACACGACCAGTGTTCATAACCATGACATTAGCCTTGTTATGAACAGGATCAAATCCTAACAACTTATATTTTTCATTGGCTGCCATACCTTTCCTCTATTATAGTACCGACCAATTCATCAGACACATAAGGAACCCTACCCCCGTCAACAACTCTTAATTTCTTTTGCGGTGTAATAAAAAGAACATTTGCATTGTTACTAGATTCCCACCGCTTCACGATAACGGCATCACCCTTATTGTAATATCCTTTTATGCCTTTAGTTAAAAATATACCAATTATATTAGCCCCTTGTCCAAAATAATAAGTTATTGGTGACGAGACAACCAACCTCCCTATCTTTGCATTAATTGCAGACAGTATTGTTGTATCACTCACTACAGGGACAGCAACAGGGTTCATGTTTCCTTCCAAAGAAACAAAACTATTTGAAAGTTCTTTTTCTCGTAAATTTGTAGTTTGTATTTCACTGAAGGAAACACCAAAAAAACCGGCTACCTTTCGCAGCGTATTATCCTGTACTCGAACAACCTTACCTTCAAGTATGTTATAAATCGTAGTCCTGTTTACGCCCGCCCCTTCACTCAATGAGACGTGAGTCTCCTTTCTTGACATCAATAGATAGTGAATATTTTCCTTGATAATTTCTATATTATTCATTTGGTTAGCCACATATGCAAGCCACTAATCTCACGTTTGTATTGTATGATAAACCATACAAAAAATGCACATGTGTTGATTATAACGTTTTTGGTACTTCAAGAAACCTCTATTCCTATTAAAGATAAACCGAAAAAATTACCGCCGGACATGGACGTACGCGGCGGTAACGATGAGTCGAGTGGATTTCTGCTGCCTACACATCAGCATCAGGAATCGATTTTTACCACTTCAGAAAGCTTCTCACGCCGTTTTCTCATCTTAAGCCACCATACCGCCACACTTGCCATTTCATAGCAATTGACTGAATAAACAAGGTTTTATTGGAATGAAAAATCTTAAAATCGCCGAACAAAAGTGTTCGGTATTATCTTTTCATCCCTTGATTATCCTAACAAAAAATACACTTCAACCCTGATCAGGCCCATAGATTTCTTTCAGCCTGTCTCTGGCTTCTGCCCCATGTTTTTCAACCAGGAAGCGAAGAAACTCAGCCACTTCAATAGGCCGTCCTGTATGGTAACCAATATCCAGCACAATCCTGTCAAGCGTTTTCCGCAAGGGTTCACCAATATAGAGCGTCCGCTTTGCCCGGTAAGAATCATTGTTCATATCAATAGTAATCCTTGGTCATGTAAGAGAAGGCCGAAGAATAATATTTCCCCGGCAGTTAAAAAAACAAACAACCCACATCATTAATTATGAATAGGCCAGCAGCCCAGCGCCAGCAAGCGGGCTGGAATATTTCGCTCTGCGCCCACGCTCCGGCAATATTGTTTAAACTGGCGGGAAGAGGTCACGCCCGTCTTCTGGTAAATCCCCTGCAACTTGTTCTCAACCGTGCGATGAGAAATACCAAGGCGTCGCCCAATGTCCTTGCTACTCAAGCCATACAGGATAAAAAAAACGATATCTAGCTCTCTATCGCTAAACATGCCATAGGCAGTAATAATATTTGCCGTGCGCGGTATTTCACCGTCAACGCATTGCAATGTTGAAAAGAACCGGCAGGGCCGCGCATAACACAGCGCCCCACACAGGTCGCCCTTCTCATCATAATGAGGAATAGAGTCAAAAATATAAGGCTGAATTCTATTTTTACGCCCAAACGGCAACAGGACCAACACCGAAATGTTTTCACCCTGACCATAGAGACGTTGCTCTCCCTCCCACATCACGGAGGCATACCGCGCAATAGGGTGTGGTATATCGCAGTCCGAACAACCTGAAATCACAAAATCATCCGGCAGGGCCAGCAGCTCTCGCATTGCCGGATTCATGTAACGATATCGCGCCCCGCGATCTTTAATGCCACAGGGCGCGCTGTTTTTTCAAAGGTATTAAGAAGGCTTTTCATAGAAATCCCCACTATCGGGGACATGACCGGGGTGCCAGAAGGCATTGATTGACACTCATGCTGTGGCGGCTCATCCGTGCACCCCAGAAGGCCATGCCCGGATGGATCATTGCCAGTCAGTAGATAACCGCTCCTCAAGCTCTGCAACGCAATCACGGATGATCTGCTGAAAAGTGTCAGAGGTATCGTCCCCCATGAATTTTTGCAGTATGCCATAATGACGCCCCGCATAGACGCGAATTTCCCCCGACACCCATACGGCAAAAATTTCTACAACGTCTTCATCAGCCTTATCAAAAAAATCGCCTACGGATGAGGTATCAAGGCAATAATCCCCTATCAGGTGATCATCCGCGTTCAAATCAGCAAGCTTGATATACCGCTACGCCAGAGGACTGGCTATCTTTTCCACATCCAGCAATAGCGGTCCCTCGACGTACCAGTCTTCCGGCAGAGAGGAAATCGCCGTCCCACGAAGATTAAGATAGCCGCCAATCCATAAATTACGGGGAAGCGTGGTAATCAGAGAATTTTCCAGGTCCAGGGCATCCTCGATGCGAAAATTCTCCGGTAAAGAGAGAATTCGTGTATTTTCAAGAAACAGTCCACCGCCCACACTTAAATCCGGCGGTAGTGCGGTTATCGACGTATTTCGCAAATCCAGATCTTCCAGTACGTTCAATCCGATGGGTAATGTTGCCAGCGGGGTATTCCTTAAAATCAGATGCCCGCTAACCAACAGCTCGTCCGGTAGTCGCTGAATATCACTACCAGCAAGATCAACATCATCGCTAATCAACGTTTGTCCACCCGGCGTACGGGAAAAGGAGATTTTTTTGGCGTCCAACCAGTCGAAGAAATTAGCCATGCGCCACCTCCAGTTGGAAACTATTTCCCTGGATTGACGTCAGTAGCGTTATGAAAATATTCCTTTCAAAATAAATACTTATTACTTCCCGCCTGACGGGAATATGAGTAATATCACAGCTAGCCATAGCAGCCTCTCATGTAGGTTGTGGTGGTTAGCTGATAGCGGCGGTGCTAGCCGCCACTATCAGCGATATAATGTTTTGTTTTTGCTATTTTTTTAAACGCATTCTCATTAGCCCCATAGTCTACTACGCGGCAGCGTGCTCTCTGCACAATAGCTGGCAGGTTCTCAATTGTTAAAGAGCGGGGTGCTGAAAACGAGCGCATACGCACAGCACCGCACAAGGCGCCAAAATACATCAGCCAATAATGAATCCACTGGGATACAGCCTAAATTCAGGCAATATTATCCCGCACGCAATTGCGCTTTTTTTCGTGGTTATTTAAAATGTCTATCGACCTAAGTCGTTATTTATTAACTCCAATAAGCATGACAACATTTACAGGAAAAATAAATAGGGAAATTCCCTATTTTGAGTATAAAAAATGAGCGAACGAACTCAAAACAATATTTTTTATTTCATTCATGCTAAATCTATTTTTCATATAAAAATTTAATGAAGAATGAAAGCATTCTAAACATAAACATTGCCCGCAATTCAGAATGCGAATTCAGCCCATAGAGTAACTGGCAATTATAAAGATGAGCACCAACCGTTTTGATGTTAATGCTTAACACGCTTGCTATTAATTCATTTTTCAGACCAGTGCAGTAAAGCACCACGACATGCAGTTCCTTGTCAGAAAGCTCAGGAAACACCTTGTGGTAGGGTAGAAAATGGATAGGCTCGAACGCAGTCATAGGGCCTCCCGGAGGACACTGCCCATTTCCATGAGGTCGGTACGTTGTCTTGGGGTCAGATTGCGCGAAAAACAGGCAAACTATACTAACATATAGGGTCGTGCTTCACAGACAAGCACGCGGAAGGTAGACTTCTGCATAGTCCTGCTCCTGGTTATCTCAGGTGTTGGATTAGCTGGTAGTAAGAGATTCAAGCTCTTGTTATCAGCGCTTAACATAGCTGTTTATGTGATTAATTCTACGCCTTTCCCTGAAAAAATCCACCCTTTCATAAAACTATTTTTAGTTAAAAATCATCATTTTAAAATAAAAAACCTGTCGTTGCAGATGCCCGGTTTTTATCTATTTCGTATACTACGCATTACAATGATTATTTTGAGATTTGTTAACTTTGACAACCCTTTCCCCCAAAGAAACCACCAGTGACCTGAGCCATTTGGCTTTCTGTGCGCTCGTGGCCCTACATTTTGCCCGTGAGGATGCCGTAGCGAGTTCGCCATACGCCGAAAACCTCTTTCTTATTCGCTGGCTGGCTCAGGCACAGAAGCAAAAGCGCTTCCCCAAAAGCGTCGCCGTAGATATTGAGTGGCTACTGGAAAAAGGGCGAAAACAAGGCCCCGCTGGAAAGCTGAAACAGCATCTTGAATACCTGTGGCAATCGTGCAACGGAGACGTGATAGTGAATAACCCCGAGTTTATTAGAGAGTAATTTTGGCAATACTACGCCGCTTCCTCTGATGCTAATTGCAAAGCGTAATAGTTCATTTCGGCTTCAGTAGGAGGGATGTAACCCAGCCGCCCGA
>NZ_FRDB01000154.1 GCF_900143145.1 Candidatus Sodalis sp. SoCistrobi | reverse complement strand
TCAACGATCTGCTCTTTAACTCCCGGCTTTCGCGCTTCATAGCGGTAGGTAAGCTGGAATACACGGTGACAGCACTGACACCGGAAGCGTTCGCGCTTAGTTGGACTAAGGCCATGTCGATAAATTTCATCTGAATGGCAGCGAGGACAATGAACAGAAACTGTAACCACGTGGAAACCTCAAATAGAGGCAGAATATCACAAAAGTCAACTATTTGAAGGCATTACCTGGCAATTAAAGCGTCGTACTTCAGCTTTTTAGGAGAATTAGGCTTTAATGAGCTTTGTTTTACGCTTAACAGTTTTTGGGCGTAAGTGACATCCTTCTCTCGTAGTTTTCCCTTAGACATGTTATGGGCTAATTTTGCCGCTGAGTCAGTACTTTTAAGACAATGGGCTTTTACATGATGGAAGGCATGGTTTAATATTTTCATTTTCACCTCTGGGTTAATGTTGAGATGAAAATATATCGGCTTTCTTGCTAAAAAAATAAAATAAAACGGAACCGGTGAGAAATTAACGCTTATATTGAATAATTACATTATTCGCTTTAAAATAAATAATATAATTATTCTAAGACTATACCATACGCTTACGAAATTAATTAAACCCTGATTTAATGCGCGATAATATTAAAGCCCCAAGCGCGGCTTATTGTACGTTTACAATGTTGGCTTTTGAATGCTATTTATGATGATAAGGTGATGGACGACACTATTTTCTGAACCCATAGGGTTGAACGCAAAGGCAGACATCCGCTTACCGGCCCGTTTCGTTCATTCCGTTACAGCCTGGACGTGCCCGGAGAAAGGCGTGTTTCAGTCATCATTTTTCTCCAGGGGGTGCTTGTGGAGCGAGGGGTGGGCTTACGGTGAATGACCGTGATGCGCTGTTAATCATGCCATGAGATTAACAGCGCCTTCGCAGGCGGGCTCTTTAGATTTAATCCGCGGCATAGCCGGCGGCCGGCAGGGGCGCGCCGTCCAGCCAGGCAACGTTATCACGCAGCGACAACCGGCCCGTTAGCAGCCAGTTGATGACCAGCGGATAAATGGCGTGCTCTTGGGTTTTCACCCGTTGCGCCAGTATCTGCTCATCGTCTTGCGCAAAAATGGGCACCCGCGCTTGTAAAATCACCGGGCCGCCGTCCAGTTGGTCGGTGACGAAATGCACCGAGGTGCCGTGCTCGGCATCGCCATTGGCGAGCGCCTGGCGATGGGTATGTAATCCAGGATAGCGCGGCAACAACGAGGGATGTACGTTGAGCATGCGGCCGGCATAGCGCGCGACAAAGGCCGAGGTCAGAATGCGCATAAAGCCGGCGAGGACGATGACCGCCGGCGGGTAGCGGTCGATAAGGGCGGCGAGCGCCCGATCGTAATCTTCACGGCTGGCGAAATCCGCCGGGTTAAGCGTCTTGGCCTCGATCCCGGCGGCCGCGGCACGCGTCAGCCCGTAGGCGTCGGCGCGATGACTGATGACCGCGGCGATCCGCGCCGCAATCTTACCCTGCTGGCAGGCATCAATCAGCGCCTGCAGGTTGCTGCCTTCGCCTGAAATCAGCACCACCAGGTGTTTCATCAGCGGATAATCACCTGGTGCTCGCCGTCAGCGGGCTGAATTTGGCCGAGCACCCAGGCGGTTTCGCCCAAGTCGGCCAGGATAGCCAGCGCTTTATCGGCGCTGGCCGCAGGCACGGCAATGACCATGCCGACGCCGCAGTTAAAGGTGCGGTACATTTCATGGCGACTCACATTGCCGGCCTGCTGCAGCCAGCGGAAAACCGCCGGCCATTGCCAGCTGTTTTCATCAATCACCGCCTGGGTACCGGCCGGCAGAACGCGCGGGATGTTTTCCCAGAAGCCGCCGCCGGTCAAATGCGCGATAGCATGTACCTCGGTCTGCGCGATAAGGGACAGCAGCGACTTGACGTAGATGCGCGTCGGCGCCAGCAGATGGTCCGCCAGCGATTTGCCTTCTACCTGCGTTTGTTCGGGGTCGGTCTGGCTGAAGGACAAAATCTTGCGTACCAGCGAGTAGCCGTTGGAATGAGGGCCGCTTGCGGCCAGCGCCAGCAAGGTATCGCCGGTCTGCACCTTGCTGCCGTCGATGATGTCCGCTTTTTCCACTACGCCGACGCAGAAGCCGGCGACGTCGTAGTCCTCGCCGTGGTACATGCCGGGCATTTCCGCCGTTTCACCGCCGACCAGCGCGCAGCCGGACTGTTTACAGCCCTCGGCGATGCCGGTTATCACCGCGGCTGCGGTATCGACGTCCAGTTTGCCGGTGGCATAATAGTCGAGGAAAAACAGCGGCTCGGCGCCCTGAACCACCAGGTCGTTCACGCACATTGCCACCAAATCGATGCCGATGGTATCGTGGCGTTTCAAATCCATGGCCAGACGCAGTTTGGTACCGACGCCGTCGGTGCCTGAAACCAGAATCGGCTCGCGGTATTTCTGCGGTAGCGCGCACAGCGCACCGAAACCGCCCAGCCCGCCCATCACTTCCGGGCGTTTGGTCTGTTTCACAACACCTTTAATACGGTCTACCAATGCGTTGCCGGCATCGATATCCACACCTACGTCTTTGTAACTGAGAGAGGTTTTGTCGGTCACTGCAAGATCTCCACGGAGATAACCGGTTGCTTGAAATGGGGCGCCGCCAATTCTAACAGCGTGGGCAATCGTTTGCGAGAGCTGTTGCATTCGCGCCGGCCTTTTTGTTGACTATAGTAATTCCATTAAAGCCTTGATCAGGATCAGGCAAATTCGTATGGCGCGGCGGGGAAAAGGGGTTATAATCTCGCGATTTTTTTTGACCGTTCAGTGCCCTAGGGGAGAGATAACATGAAGATCGTTGAGGTTAAACACCCGCTGGTGAAACACAAGCTGGGGTTGATGCGCGCTCACGATATCAGTACCAAACGCTTTCGCGAACTGGCATCGGAAGTGGGTAGCCTGTTGACCTATGTCGCGACCGCCGATATGGAAACCGAAAAGGTCACTATCGAAGGTTGGTGCGGGCCGGTTGAAATTGATCAAATTAAAGGAAAAAAAATTACCGTTGTTCCGATCCTGCGGGCCGGGCTCGGCATGATGGACGGCGTTTTGGAAAATCTGCCCAGCGCGCGTATCAGCGTGGTTGGCGTTTACCGTGATGAAAACACCCTGACGCCGGTACCTTATTTTCATAAGCTGGTGTCGAGCATCGATGAGCGCATGGCGCTGGTGGTGGATCCGATGCTGGCGACCGGCGGCTCGATGATCGCCACTATCGATTTATTGAAAAAAGCCGGCTGCCCCTGTATTAAGGTATTGGTGCTGGTGGCGGCGCCTGAAGGCATCGCGGCGCTGGAAAAGGCGCATCCCGACGTGGAACTTTACACTGCGGCTATCGATAAGGGACTTAACGAAAAAGGCTATATCATGCCGGGCCTGGGTGACGCGGGCGATAAAATCTTTGGTACCAAATAACCCCGAACCGGCCATTGAGTCGGTTTTTTTTGACCCTGAATTCTGAGGAAAGTCACCATGACCCGTCGCGCCATCGGGGTGTCGGAACGCCCGCCGCTGCTGCAAACCATCCCGCTGAGTCTGCAGCACCTGTTCGCCATGTTTGGCGCCCACGGTGCTGGTGCCGATTTTATTTAAAATCAACCCCGGTACCGTCCTGCTGTTTAACGGTATCGGCACTTTGCTGTATCTTTTCATCTGCAAGGGCAAAATTCCCGCCTATCTCGGCTCCAGCTTCGCCTTCATCTCGCCGGTATTGCTGCTGTTGCCGCTGGGCTATGAGCTGACGCTGGGGGGCTTCATCGCCTGCGGCGCGCTGTTCTGCGTGGTGGGGCTTATCGTGAAGAAGGCCGGAATCGGTTGGATCAACGTCATCTTTCCTCCCGCCGCCATGGGGGCTATCGTGGCGGTTATTGGTCTGGAGCTGGCCGGCGTCGCGGCCAATATGGCGGGCCTGCTGCCGAGCGCCGATGCGCCGGTGGACGGCACCACGGTGGCCATTTCCATGGCAACCCTCGGCGTCACGGTGCTGGGCTCGGTGTTGTTCCGCAGTTTCCTGGCTATCATCCCCATCCTTATCGGGGTGCTGGCGGGCTATGCGCTGTCCGCCGCGCCCTGGTTTCTCCTGCCGACGTTTTACCATCCGCGCTTTGAGTGGATGGCCATCCTGACTATCCTGCCGGCGGCGCTGATGGTGATAGCCGAGCATGTCGGGCATCTGGTGGTGACCGCCAATATCGTGCAGCGTGATTTATTGCGCGACTCGGGCCTGCACCGCTCAATGTTCGCCAACGGCGCGTCAACGCTGTTATCCGGCTTTTTCGGCTCGACGCCGAACACCACCTACGGGGAAAATATCGGCGTCATGGCGATAACCCGCGTTTACAGCACTTGGGTTATCGGCGGCGCGGCGATCCTGGCGATTGCACTGTCCTGCGTTGGCAAACTCGCGGCGGCGATTCAAGCGGTGCCGGTACCGGTAATGGGCGGCGTGTCGCTGCTGTTGTACGGCGTCATCGCCGCATCCGGCATCCGGGTGCTCATCGAGTCGAAGGTGGATTATAATAAAGCGCAAAACCTGATTTTGACCTCGGTAATTCTGATTATCGGCGTCAGCGGCGCGAAAATTCATCTCGGCGCCGTCGAACTGAAGGGCATGGCGCTGGCGACCATAGTGGGTATCGCGCTGAGCCTGATATTCCGTGTTATCACGTTACTGCGCGGCGAAGAGAAAATTCTGGAACCCGATGAAGGCACGCCCTCCTGATGGCCGCACCGCGCCGACCTCCCGGCGCGGTAAAGTTATGGTAAACTGGAAAGGATCTTTGCCAGAACGCAAGAGGTACATCTGAACACGCCGGCGCAGCTTTCTTTACCGCTCTATTTACCCGATGACGAAACTTTCGCCAGCTTTTATCCCGGCGAAAATGGCGCGTTGCTGGCGGCGTTGCAGGGGATGCTGGACCGCGAACACGGCAGCTACCTTTATTTCTGGTCGCGTAAGGGCGGTGGCCGCAGCCATTTGCTGCATGCCGCCTGCGCGGCGCTATCGGCGCGCGCAAAGGCCGTAGGTTATGTGCCGCTGGACAAGCGCACCTGGTTTGTACCGGAGGTGCTGGAGGGCATGGAGCAACTGGCGCTGGTGACCATCGATAATATTGAATGTATCGTCGGCGACCCGCCGTGGGAAATGGCTATTTTCAACCTCTATAACCGCATTCAGGAAACTGGGCGCACCCGGCTTATCATCAGCGGCAATTGCCCGCCCCGCCAATTGAATCTCAGCTTGCCGGATTTGGCCTCGCGCCTGGATTGGGGGCAAATTTATCGCCTGCAGCCGCTTTCCGATGAGGAAAAGGGCTATGCCTTGCAAATGCGGGCGAAACTGCGCGGCTTTGAATTGCCGGAGGACGTCAGCCGTTTCTTGCTGAAAAGATTGGAAAGGGATATGCGCACCTTGTCGGCGACGCTTGATCAGCTGGACCATGCCTCTATCCGCGCCCAGCGCAAACTGACCATTCCCTTCGTGAAAGCGATTTTAAATCTGTAAGGCGTGCATTTTTACTCTGCATCGGCAGGATGAGCCGGTGCGCGGCTTTCTTTATCTCTTTCGTAAAGGGCGTTGGCGCTCTTCGCTTACTGAATGTTGCGTTCCACGTTCCACAACCTGCGTTCCGTATTCTGCGTTCTGCATTTCGCAACCTGCGTCCCGGGTCTTGCGTTCTGTATCCAGCGTACTGCGTTCCACAACCTGCGTTCCGCATGCTACGTCCTGGGTTCCGTATTCTGCGCGCTGCATTTCGCAACCTGCGTCCTGGGTCTTGCGTTCCGCATCCAGCGTACTGCGTTCCACAACCTGCGTCATGGGAATTGCGTTCCACATGACACGCCGTGCATCCTGCGTGGCGTGTCATGACGTTGGCCGAGCCGACCCCTAAGGCATAGGTATCTACACATCAGGGAGGAGGCTTAAGAGCAACTCTCGCTAAATGAGTAAGTTCTTCCAGACTATATTCCGATAATAATTTTAGTGTATTCAACAAGATGGATAGGCCAGCGAGCAGAGCAGGAGCGCTCTCTCTGCGGCCTCGCTTTTGCTGTCGTCCTGACAAGCGACATATCAGCTGGCGGGCTGCCGCATTTTCTTCTCCTTCAGCGCGTTGCAGCCGCCATACCAGAACAGCAGCCATACTGGCTATTAACAACCTGCGTAGTACGGCTGGCGCGCTGCGCTGAAGCCATGTTTCTACGTCATGTCCGGCACCTTTCAGCAACTTAAAAAATGATTCAATATTCCAGCGCCAGTAATACCAACGAGCTACTTCCTCGCAGGTGATCTCGCTGCAAACGTTTGTAAGCAGCGTCCAGCGTCCCACCACATTACCGAGATCATCCGTAAGCCGAACAACAACCAATCTGACCGTCAGAGGCTCTCCAGGTTGGATTTTTATGCGGCGGCCGGTTTCTTTATCTTTACGCTTCTGCTGCGCAGCTCGGGTTATGACTATCGAGGTTTCACTGATTTCCATATCAGCTTTTTTCCCTTTCCAGTCTACCTGTCCGCATCCGTTGTATGGCAGAAGAGCAGCAATCTCACCAATTTTCAATGAATTACCTTGCCACTCTGCACCATGTCCTTCTTTTCCTCGGATAAGCCAGCATATTCCTTGAGTACTCAACGTCCGCATATGTCCAATAGAGTCACCCTCTCTATCAATTATATGAATCAGCTTTTTACCTATATTAAGCGATTCCACACGGGCAATATCGGTCGTCAAGGCGTCCATATGTGTCTGCCGTTCGGACAGTCCTTCCGCCAACGTTGAATGACAACCGGTTGCATCGGTAAGTGTCTGAGATAGAGGCGCTATTGGCAAACCCGTGCCAGCATCAACCAGCAAGCTGCTTTGAAGTTCATATCCAACATCGCCACCGTGCGTCATTTTTAAGCGTCCGTATTTGGCATGATGGTAAAGAAATTGTAAACGTGACCAATCATGAACAACGAGAGCGTATGGATGCGGGCTAAGCGAAATTTGCTCAAGTGCTAGCGAAATAATTGGCTCATTGAGTTGACTGAAGCTAATTCGCTTATTATTCAGAAAACGCCAGACAGCTTGGGTAGTTGCGAAAGTTGATTTTTGAGCACTTGCGAGGTCTTTAACCGCAGAAGCAAGAAGAGCCGCGGGCGTCATATGCTGTTTAACCAGCGTCTGATATCGGCGGGTAAGGCGAGAGTCAATCCCGCCAACAGATAGGTTGAAATCATTCTGCAAAGTAATAACAGGTATCACGATAAATGTGTAGATACCTATG
>NZ_FRDB01000040.1 GCF_900143145.1 Candidatus Sodalis sp. SoCistrobi | reverse complement strand
CATAGGTATCTACACATTTATCGTGATACCTGTTATTACTTTGCAGAATGATTTCAACCTATCTGTTGGCGGGATTGACTCTCGCCTTACCCGCCGATATCAGACGCTGGTTAAACAGCATATGACGCCCGCGGCTCTTCTTGCTTCTGCGGTTAAAGACCTCGCAAGTGCTCAAAAATCAACTTTCGCAACTACCCAAGCTGTCTGGCGTTTTCTGAATAATAAGCGAATTAGCTTCAGTCAACTCAATGAGCCAATTATTTCGCTAGCACTTGAGCAAATTTCGCTTAGCCCGCATCCATACGCTCTCGTTGTTCATGATTGGTCACGTTTACAATTTCTTTACCATCATGCCAAATACGGACGCTTAAAAATGACGCACGGTGGCGATGTTGGATATGAACTTCAAAGCAGCTTGCTGGTTGATGCTGGCACGGGTTTGCCAATAGCGCCTCTATCTCAGACACTTACCGATGCAACCGGTTGTCATTCAACGTTGGCGGAAGGACTGTCCGAACGGCAGACACATATGGACGCCTTGACGACCGATATTGCCCGTGTGGAATCGCTTAATATAGGTAAAAAGCTGATTCATATAATTGATAGAGAGGGTGACTCTATTGGACATATGCGGACGTTGAGTACTCAAGGAATATGCTGGCTTATCCGAGGAAAAGAAGGACATGGTGCAGAGTGGCAAGGTAATTCATTGAAAATTGGTGAGATTGCTGCTCTTCTGCCATACAACGGATGCGGACAGGTAGACTGGAAAGGGAAAAAAGCTGATATGGAAATCAGTGAAACCTCGATAGTCATAACCCGAGCTGCGCAGCAGAAGCGTAAAGATAAAGAAACCGGCCGCCGCATAAAAATCCAACCTGGAGAGCCTCTGACGGTCAGATTGGTTGTTGTTCGGCTTACGGATGATCTCGGTAATGTGGTGGGACGCTGGACGCTGCTTACAAACGTTTGCAGCGAGATCACCTGCGAGGAAGTAGCTCGTTGGTATTACTGGCGCTGGAATATTGAATCATTTTTTAAGTTGCTGAAAGGTGCCGGACATGACGTAGAAACATGGCTTCAGCGCAGCGCGCCAGCCGTACTACGCAGGTTGTTAATAGCCAGTATGGCTGCTGTTCTGGTATGGCGGCTGCAACGCGCTGAAGGAGAAGAAAATGCGGCAGCCCGCCAGCTGATATGTCGCTTGTCAGGACGACAGCAAAAGCGAGGCCGCAGAGAGAGCGCTCCTGCTCTGCTCGCTGGCCTATCCATCTTGTTGAATACACTAAAATTATTATCGGAATATAGTCTGGAAGAACTTACTCATTTAGCGAGAGTTGCTCTTAAGCCTCCTCCCTGATGTGTAGATACCTATGCGTTCAGGGTTCAGCCCTGCGCACGCCGCCCCTTGACTCACGGAAACCGAATCGGCAAACGGGAGGACAGCGCGTGCGCGGCGCTCTCATCCTGCAAATGAATATCCTGCGCGATACGGCAGGTATCCAGCAGGGACATCAAGCGGGCCACGGGGGTGTCGGCCTGCGCCACCAGCACCGCCGAGGAGATAGCGTTCGCCAGCCGCTGCGCCTGCGACCGCAGCCGAGATCGCACCGCAAGCCCGACGCCGTCAAGCGGAATAAGCGACGCTTCCTGATGCCAGACGCCGGTATCAATTTCCCCCAGAAATACCGCCCGCGGCAGCAGGGTAAAATCGGTTTCCACATAATCATAATCGGCGGCGGGAAATTGCGCACGCGTCAGGCGCTGATGGTCGCTGGAATGAAAATCGATCCCCACCCGCGGCCTGCCCGCCGGGGGATTGCCCGCTTTCTCAACGATAACTAAACTACCGGGCCGGTAATAGGTCCCTTCGCCCACGTTAAGCAGGGTATAGCCCGCCGCTGCGTCTTCTTCCGGCAGCAGCACCTGGGCGGAGCCGGCGGAGAGTAACACGATGTCCGCTTCGCTGGCGGCAAAGGCCGCGAGGCGGGAGCGGGCGCCGCGCAGATAGCCGATGGTGATGACCACGCCCCATTCGTCGCATTGCCGCGCCATCGCCGAGGCGACCAGCGTCGCCTCCAGCGACCCCCGCGGCGGCAGCAGAATATGCACCGGCGGCAGACGCGCGGCATCCCACAGGCGGGGGAAGTCCCAGGCGACGACGAAAGTCCCCTGATGGCCGCGTGAAACCAGCGTGACGGCCCCCGCTTTTTTCAACTCCAACAGCGCCTTTTGCACCGTGCCCGACCCAATGCCGAGGCGATCCTGATATTGCGAGGTGGTGAGCAGTCGCCCACCCAAACCCAGTTGAAGAATGCTGCGGGCGATAAAAGCGACCGGAGAAAGATGCTCCAGCCCCTGCGCCTTAACCGTCATCGTTTCATCCGTCCTTAGCGTTCCAGAAGCCGCGATGCCTGCTCCACGCTCTGATTATCATGCACCACGGCGGCTAACGCAGACAGGACTTGTGCCGGCTGCTCGGCGCGGAACACCCGGCGGCCGAACATCACCCCTTTGGCGCCCGCCTGCATGGCGTCCGAAGCCAGCTGCAACGTTGACAGAGGATCTTCGCCCCCGGCGCCCCCGGCCAGCAAAATCGGAGTATAACATGTGTCGGTTATCTGACCAAAAGCCTCGACTGACCCCGGCCAAAGCGCTTTCACCAGATCGGCGCCCAAATCCGCCGCGATGCGACAATAAAGGCTCATGACCTTGGCGCTCAGCGCGTCGGGATCAATACCTTCCAGCGCGGAGCGCGGCTCAATGATGAGAGCGATACCGTGACGTTCGCATTCCCGGGCAATCCGGGTATTACGCACGATCTCCGCCTGTTCAAGGGCGGTATCCTTTTGACCGAGATACAAGTAGGTCATAACGGCATCGATACCGCAGGCTGCCACGTCGTCTATTTCCGCCAGCTGCGCCAGCACCCCCTCGCCGCGCCCGTCTTTCCACGGGGTATAAATACTGCGGGCATGGTTTTTCCAATCAAGATGCAACACGAACGCCGGCCGGTCACGGCCAATAAAGGTGTTTTCCACCAGCGGGATCATCCCCGGCGACACCATCACCCCGTCGGCCTGGCGTAGCTGGGCGAACACCTTTTCAATCTCTTGGCGGGTGCGCAGGCCTGAAGGTGGACCCGACATGACGCCATGCGACGCCGCCACCACCACGGCGTGACCCGTCTCCGGGCGTAGCAGGCGCCCCATACGAATGTCCCAATCAAAGTCCCGAACGCCTGGCCTGGTTACGCCAACATGAACCCGCGCTGTTTGCCCGCATTGACCAATGGGCGGACTTTGGCAGTTATGTCGCGTGGCGGCTTACCGGAGAATGGCGGGTCAGCGCGTCGCAAATTACCCATTCCCAATGTTTCGACCTGCACACGCTGCGTCCCCATCTGCCGACGCTGGAACGACTGGCGCTGCGTCCGGAATGGTTCGCCCCTATCGCCGGCACCGGCGACCCTTGCGGCGCGATACGTCCCGCCAGTCTGCCCGGGGTCGAGCTGCATCCCGGCGCCGGGGTGTTCGTTGGCGGCCACGACCAGATCATGGCCGCCTATGCGGTACAGAGCACCCAGCCGACCGATGTATTTGATTCCATCGGCACCTCGGAATACTTGATGGTATTGACCGACCGCTATCAACCCACCCCGACGGCCTGGCAGTTGGGCATCGACATCGAGCGCACCTGGCGCAACGGCGAATATGTCATGGGCTGCGCCACCCCTTCCGGCAAAATGGTGCAAACGCTGGCCGAGCTGTTTTACGGCGGCGATTTCGCCCCCCTGTTCCAGGATCTGGCGCGGCCCTGTCCACCCGGCGCGCTCCAGGTCACGCTCGGCGAGGAGGAACATCAGGGATTATTCTCGCTACAGCATGTGCACGCCGGCGTGACGCCACAGCAGGTGTTATATGGCGTTCTCGACGCTATCGCCGACCGGACGCGCCATCTATTGGGACATATGTGCGAGCTGGGGGCGATTCGCCTGCAGGACGCGGTATTGATGGGCTCGTTATTCCAGCGCCCGGAGATGGTTGCCCACCGGCAGGCGCGCTGGCACATGCCGCTTTATGTCAGCGAATTGGCGGAACCGGTCGCCACCGGCGCCGCCATGATCGCGCGCGAAGCCTGGCTGGCGCACGGGGAGGCCGCGGTATGACGATTGTGATAGCGTCCCTTAATACCGCCATCGAACGGCTGCTGGTGGTCGATAAACATCGCCCTGGCGAGGTTCATCGCCTGCAGGACGACAAAACGCTGGCGGGAGGAAAAGGCGTTAACGTAGCGCGGGTGCTGCGCCAATTGCGCGCCGGCGGACTCGCCAGCTGCCCGCCGCCGCAGCTGGTGGGTTTTCTGGGCGGGGCGACGGGGGCGCTTTGTCGCGCGCTGCTGGCAGAGGAAAATCTCCCGGGGCAGTGGGTCGACATAGCCGGCGCCACCCGCATTTGCGAAGTCATTATCGAGCGGCAGAATGCGGATAACGCCACGGTGTATAACGCCCGCGGCCCGGCGATTGCGCCAAGGGAGCGAACACGGCTGCACCAGGCGCTACGCCACATACTGCCCACCGCCGCCGCGTTGGTGTGCACCGGTTCGCTCCCGGCGGGGATGGCGGCCGGGGAGTACGGCGATTGGTTAGCCCTGGCCCGTGAGTATGGCGTGCTGTCGCTGGTGGACACCCACGGTGAAGCGCTGTTACAGGCCGCGCAGCACCGCCCGGATATCATCAAGATCAACCGGGACGAACTACAACAGGTCAGCGGCGCGTCGCTCGCCGCCCTGCCGCAGCAGTGGCTGGCACAGGGCGTGCGCTGCGTCATCATCACTAACGGCCGCCATCCGACCGTGGCGTTTACCCCCGATGGTCTGTTCGCCATTACGCCGCCTAAGGTCGCCACGCGCAGCGCCGTGGGATCGGGCGATGCGCACTGCGCGGGGTTAATCGCCAGTCTGACCGCCCGTCCCGCCGCCCCCTGGACGGACCATCTCCGGCTGGCGGCGGCGTGCGGCGCGGCCAATGCCGCCAGCCTGGCGCCGGATATCGCTATCGACGCTTTACTACAACAATGCGCGGTACATGCCGTTTCGACCGCTTATCTCAACGATCCTCACTCCCCCACTGAATAACGGAGAGGAATATGGTCACGCACACACACATCGCAACCAATAGCGCTTATATGCGCAACGTTTTATTGATAACCTTCGTTACGGCCGTGGGCGGTTTTTTATTTGGCTTCGATAACGGCAGTATTTCCGGCTCGGTCGGTTTTCTACAAAGTAAATTTACCCTCGACGCCGACGGTATTGGCTGGGTCACCTCCTCCATCATTATCGGCTGTATTATTGGCGTGGCGGTAGCCGGCCCGCTTTCCGATGCCATTGGCCGCAAGAAAGTCCTGCTGCTGACCGCCCTGATTTTTATCTTTGGCGTTTTGGGCGAAGCGCTGGCCACCTCGGCCGATATGCTGGTCTGGTTCCGTATAGCGGTCGGTATCGGCATCGGCGTCGAAACCACCATCGCCCCGCTATATATTGCCGAAGTCTCGCCGGCGCATATTCGCGGCAGGCTGGTTAGTTTTAATCAGCTGTTCAATTGTATTGGTAATCTGGCGGTGTTCAGCGTCGCGGCGGTCATTGCCAACCGCGCCAGCGAAGCGTGGAATATCGAACACGGCTGGCGGCTGATTTTCGCCACGGGTATTATTCCGGCTATCGTGTTTTTGCTGTTATTGTTCTCGATCCCCGAAAGTCCGCGCTGGCTAATACGTAAACGCCGCGATGAACAAGGGCTGGCGGTATTACGCAAAATCAATCCCGACGAACACACTGCCTGGCAACAGCTCGATGCCGTTAAACTTGCCCTGCGGGAAGAACATCAATCGCGTCTCGGCGATCTGTTCAGCCCGCGGCTGCGCAAGGCGCTCATCGTGGGTTTCGGCGTCGCGCTGTTCCAGCAGATAACCGGTATCAATGCCATTTTCTATTATGCGCCTGAAATCTTCAAAACCGCCGGCGTGGACGTCAGCGGCGCGATGTCTTTTACCGTGCTGATAGGGGTGATGCTGGTGGCCGCCACGCTGGTGTCCATGTGGATTATCGATAAAGTGGGCCGCCGTTCGCTGCTTATTGTCGGCGCCGCAGGCATGGCGATAACGCTTGCAGGCATCGGCGGCCTATTCCGCCTGAGCGAGGCGCACACCACGCTGTTGTTAGTCCTGATTCTGGCCTATGTCGCCATCTTTGCGGTGTCATTTGGCACGGTGGCTTATGTGATTATTTCGGAGATCTTTCCTATCCAGGTCCGCGGCATTGCGGTGTCTATCGCAACGTTTGCCCTGTGGGGCGGAAACTTTTTCGTTTCCCGCTTTTTCCCGGTACTGGTGGAGAATATCAGCGCGGCCAATACTTTCTTTATCTTTGCCGGCATCGCGGTTTTGGCGCTACTGTTTGTTTTAACAATGGTGCCGGAAACCAAAGGCAAAACCCTGGAAGAAATCGAGCTGCAAATGAACCGCAGATAAGCGGGCGCCTGCGTGTCTGACAGGCGTCACGCCGCAATATAAGCGGTGATAAGCAAAGAGAGTGATGACTCGCTCCACCACGCGCAGTGGTTACCGTGAGGCGCAGGGCGCCAAACAAGTTGGAAAGATAAGCGCTTACCTCTGTAAACCTGCACTTATGCGCTCAAGGGCCGCACCGGTAGTCTGTCAACGGTGCGGCTTTTGTTTTTGGGCGGGTGAAGGCATTATGCCGCACTACGGCGATGCGCGGCGCGGCCCGATAGTATAGGATCGCTGTATCGCGTCGGCGCTGCTGCGACAAAGGCTTATATTCACCTCGCCCGGGCCTGGGCGCCGCAGCGACCGGGCATTGGCGACGCAAGGTCCGGGCTGACATTGGCGTCGGTCTGCCGGCTACCGCCCCGTTCCGGCGCTAACATGGCTGCCCGCCCGGCGGCGAGGGCTAACCGTGGCGCTGGCGGCCGCTGCCGGCAACCGGCCAACACCGGTGCAGCCGGTCAGGATAAAGAGGCCCTATGTTAAACCCGCAAAGGCAAAAGCGCCGCCCGGGCGATCGGCAATTACGACTCGGTACCGATAGGTGATTCCATTATCGGCATCAAACTGCTGGCGGCGAAAAGCGATGAGGAAATTGTCGGCCTGATTGGCGTCCATGATTTTCAGCTGTTGAAAGCGGATATCGACGCGGCGCGCCGGCATCAGGTGCTGGTAAAAACCTATCCCGACGGCGAGTCGCGCATGGCCTGCAGCCTGCCGGGCATGCAGGCGGCGATCGCGCTGTCGAATTTAAGCGGCGATGCGCTGGCGCTGGAAACGTTGCAAAAGTTCCTGGTCGCGGCGGCGAAAAAACTCGGCGGCGGCTAAACACCACCGCGTCAGGCCGCGCGCGGCCGTTACGACTATGCCGCGCCCTGCGCCTCCTGCAACACCGCCAGCGGCAGCGCATCCGTCAAATCGCGCAGCTCCTGGCGGGTAACATCATCGAGGGTTTTCGCGGGATCGCGCACCACATTGGTGGCAAACAGGCCGGCGCGGAACAGAATTTCCTTATGCACCGCCACGCCAATGCCGGGCTGTACGCCATAACGCAAAAAGGGCAGATAACGATAAAACAGCGTTTGCGCCCGTTGCCTGTCGTGACGCCAGGCCTGCAAGATGGCGTTAATCACTTCCGGGAATTCGCAGGCGGGCATGGTGCCGACAATCCCGCGCGCCAATTCTTCATACAAAAAACCCGCATTCAAACCGCCGAACAGGCCGATACGTGGCGGTAGCTGGTCTTTCAGCTCGGTAATCTTCAACGTGGTCGGCGGTTGCTCGACTTTGATATAACGAATGGCATCATAGTCGCGACACAGCCGCACCAGGGTGGCGACCGACAACGGCACGCCGGTCATCAGCGGCGCGTCCTGCACCATAATGTCGATATCGCATGCGGCATTCAGATCGCCGAAAAAGCGATACACCTCCTCAGGACCGGGTTTGACGACGGCGGGGGGATTCACCATGGCGACCTGGGCGCCCCAGGCGGCGACCCGATTAATCGACTCTATCGCCACCTGGCTGGAAGCGCCACCCGCCGCGGCGACCAGGTGTAAATCGCCGGTGAGCGCCTTGACCCGGTCAAAGATGGCCTTTTTTTCCGCCTCCGGCATCAAATGCCGTCGCCAGAATTGGCACATTTCCCGTTAACATACTTTTCTCCCACTATAATCACGCACGCATTGTTCATCTACCTCAATGCCCAGACCGGGGCCGGAGGGAAGTTGATATTCTCCCGCCCGGCACACCAAAGGCGTCTTGAGCAGGTTATTCGCCAGCGCAAACACCGGCGGCTGGAATTCCAGCAAATGAAAATTCGGTAACGCCGCGGCCACCTGCAGCGACGCCGCGATGCAGGGCGCCAGACCGACGCTGAGATGCGGGGCGACTTTCAGGTTCCAGGTTTCGGCAAGGGAAGCGATATGCATTAACTCCGTAATGCCGGTACGCCCGACATCGGGTTGCAGAATATCGACGGCCTGGCGTTCGATAAACGGCCGGAATTGGTAGCGGGTGCGCTCCGTTTCCCCGAGAGCGATGGGGATAGCGCTTTTTTGCCGCAGCGCCGCGTGACCGGCCACATCTTCCGGCAGCAGCGGCGCTTCCAAAAAGCGGACGCGATAGTCATGCAACCCGGCAGCCAGCTCGGCCGCCTCGCTTAGGCTGTAATTCCAATGCGCGTCCAGCAAAATATCCCCCTCGGGACCGATCGCCTGGCGGATGGCCCGTACGTTGGCCACATCCTCCGCGACGCCATAGCCGAGCGCCAGTTTCACGGTATGAAAGCCTTTGCTCTGCCATTCCTGCGCCAAGGCGCAGCGCGCCTCCAGCGTGGGTTTCGGCAAACCGGAGACATAACAGGGGATCGCATCGCGGAAATTGCCCCCCAACAGTTGGTATATCGGCAGACCCGTGATGTGGCCGCGATCCCGCATCGAATTATACATTTTGGCGTTCAATACTTGGCTTCGGAACGGATCTTCCCCACCAGCAACGGCGTGAACAATGCCGTGATAATTTCGGCGATAACCTGTGGGATCACCGGCGCCAATGCCTCCCCCCATCCGACATGACCATCGTCGGCGGTGATTTTCACCAGGCAGGTTTCCATTTTGCGCGAGTAAACACAGCGATATTCCGGGCGGTAATAATAGTCGTCCTGCGTATCATCCACAGGACCGCCCAAATACACGTCCTCAGGCTTGATTTTCAACGCAAAACACTCAACTGCGATAATTTTCATTATCCTCTCCATCCTCTCCGGGTCGGTTAATCCAGGGTTTTACCGGCGGTTTCCTTCGCCAGTAATACGGCAATAAACGAAATTAGCGCGGTGCCCATAACATAATAGGCCGGGGATAAGGGATCGCCGGTAAAGGCAATCAAACCGGCGGACGCCAAGGGCGTGACGCCGCCGAAGACCGCAACCGTCATGTTGTAGGCAATCGCTATCCCGCCGTAGCGGATAGCGGTCGGAAACAGCTCGACCATCGCCGCGCCGCAGCCGCCGTTAAACAAGGCAACGAACACGCCGAGCAGGCTCATAGCGGCAATCGCGGCGCCCACCGAATCTTTGGTCATCAGCAGCATCGCGGGATAGGTAAATAAAATGAATCCGCCGCAGCCCATCAGCATCACCGGCCGGCGGCCGATCCTGTCGGATAAATAGCCGGTTAACGGCATGCACACCGCCACGCTTAATAACCCAAGCGTAGTAATCAAATAGGCATCCGTGCGGCTATAGTGCAGATGGGTCGATAAGTAACCGGGCATAAAGGATTGCAGCACCCAGCTGCTTACCGCCTTGACCACCACAAAACCGACGCAGAACAGCAGCGCTTTCGTTGAAGAGGTCAAGGTTTTGCGCAGCGGCGCGGTTTCAATGTGGCCGGTTTGCTTTAGGGCATGAAAGGCGGCGGAATCTTCCATATTGCGGCGCATATACAATCCGCCCAGTCCCAGCGGCGCCGCCAGAAGGAAAGGCAGCCGCCAGCCCCAGTCATTCATCGCCGACTCGCCCAGCAAGTGCGTGAGCAGCAACACCAGTCCGGTGCCGAAAACGAACGCCATAAAGCTGAAATTTTCACTCCAGCAGGTCAACGTGGCCCGCCGGTGCGGTGCGGCGCTTTCCGCCAGATAGGTGATGACGCCGGAGCTTTCGCCGCCGGCGGCGAACCCCTGTAATAAGCGGGTGAGTACCAGCAGCACCGGCGCGAGGATGCCCACCTGATGATAGGTTGGCAATATGCCCATAATAAAGGTGGCGACGGAGGTAATCATTATCACCGTCACCAGCACCTTACGCCGCCCGAGCCTGTCGCCCATCGAACCAAAATACAGGCCGCCCAGGGGGCGCATCAGAAAGCCGGAGCCAAAGACCGCAAACGACTTGAGCAGCGCTACGGCCGGATCGCCGCTGGCGAAAAAATTTGCGCCGATAATCACGGCAAGCGTGCCGTATAAGCCGAAATCGAACCACTCAATGAAATGACCGATACCCGCGGACATCATGATTTTGAAAGTGCGCCGGGACGACAGGGCCGGGTTGGCGCCAGAATAGGTCGCGGCGTAGTGAGGACTGGAATTGTTCATGCCATCTCCTGAGCAAATCAGGCTTTGCCCTGTTTTCGTTATCGGATAGGTTTCGCTTCAGAGGTACAAGCCACTGCGCTGTAGGATGACGTCAGTGTTGACGAAGGCCGGCCGATTTGCCATAGCGGCATGGTATTACGTGAGAGTAATCATAAAATAGGCCGGAAAAATGCTTCACATAGTGAAGCAAAGCCGCTAAAGGCTCGCCGGGGCGGCGCGAGGTGAAGATGGGAACAGTGGATGCCGAGCACTAACTGTTATCCGCGGTCAAAAATCTGTCTCCGCCGGGCAAGACGCCCTTTTCCTGGCGGCGCACAACGACGTTGGCGATAGAGACGACAGTGGCAGTATTGGCGGCGTCGTCGCCTGGTCAATTGCACCGCCGAGGCGAAAAAAAAGAGGCGATTTTGCGCCCAAGGGCTAAAGTTTCGCCGCGCCGTGCCGATAATGACTGAAGCCCTCTTTTCGGGAGAGAGACAGTGATCAAGCGTTTAGGCGTCAACGCGCTGCGGCTGGGCATGTATGTCCAGCGGCTGGAGCTTTCGCGCCACAGTTCCACCACATTGCGCGACGGTTTTCTGCTGACTACTTCAGCACAGATTACCGCCATTCATCGCGTCGGTATCAAACACGTCTGGATTGACGAGTTGAAAGGCATGCGCGCCGTTAACGCCCGGCCCTGGTTCAGCCAGGTGCCCGGACTCTCCGCGCCGCCCGCAAGCGCTGCCGGCGATGGCATCGACAGCGCGTTGGAAAACGCCCGTCAAATCTGCCTGGACGGCACGCTGCAGATGAAACAAATTTTCAGCGATGCGCGGCTGGGTAAAATCCTTGATCCCCTGGAGACCCTGCCTCTGGTGGAAAGCGTGATCCGCTCCATTGAGGACAACCCGACCGCCCTGCTGGGTATGGCGCAGCTGAAGACGCAGGATAACTATACCTACCAGCATTCGGTGGCGGTATGCGCGCTGATGATTGCGCTCGGCCTGCAATATCGTCTGCCGCAGGACACGCTGCAATTGCTGGGCATGGGGGGCCTGTTACACGATTTGGGCAAAGCGCTGATCCCGGCGTCGATATTGAATAAGCCCGGCCGGCTCACCGTCGCGGAGTCGGCGATAATCAAACAGCACCCGCTGCTCGGTGTCGCCATGCTGGATCCCGACACCACACCGCCCGCCATACGGGATATTCTGCTGCATCATCATGAGAAAATCGACGGCGGCGGTTACCCCTTTGGTCTGCGCGATACGGCTATCTCCCGCTATGCGCGCATGGCCGCCGTGTGCGATGTCTACGATGCCTTAACGTCCAGCCGCAGCTACAAAGCCGCCTGGAATCCCGCCGCCGCCATCCGCAATATGGCCACCTGGAAAGGGCATTTCGATCAGTCGGTGTTTTTTACCTTCGTCAAGGCAGTGGGCATTTATCCGGTGGGTTCCGTGGTGCGCCTGGCCTCGGAACATTTGGCGGTGGTGACGGAAGCGAGCGGCGCATCGCTGCTGCATCCCAAAGTACGCGTCTTTTTTTCCCTGCTCACGAACGAGCCGGTGCCGGCGCGCAATCTGGATTTGGCCGTGCCAAGTATCGGCGACAGTATCGCCGGCCCGGACGCGGCGCTCGGCTGGACCGGCACCGGGTTTCCCGTACCGGAGGCCTCACTGAGCAGGAACGGCGCCGGCTACGCGCCGCAGCGACAACAAGAGCGGGAATGGGAAGGCTGACGGCCAGCGCGGGCGATAGCGTCCAGCGGTGGGCTCACCGCCGCTGGCGGGTTAGCCCACGCGGGTAGCTCGAGCGCAGACGTGCCGGCAAAACCGCGGTCCGGCTGCGGGGACAGTATCGGATGTTGCTTTTGTTGCAGACGTGCCGATAAAACAGCGGTCCGGCCGCGGGGATATCGTCGGGTGGCGGTGTGGTGGAGGGCGCGCCGGCGTTAATGGCGGCGCGGCAAGGCTTGTTCAGAAATCGGACATCAATTTCGCCCGCAGGCGTTTGATGGATTGGCTGTGCAGCTGGCTGACCCGCGATTCGCCGATACCCATCACCTCACCGATCTCCTTCAGGTTGAGCTCTTCCTGATAATACAGCGTCAGCATCAGTTTCTCCCGTTCCGGCAACGCCTCAATGGCCGCAATCACGCGATCGCGCAGACCGCTTTCCAGCAACTGCTGTAGGGGATTATTGGCCGGCTCGTGTTCCGGCAGCAGATTATCCGCGGCGTCGCCATATTCTTCGCGCCATTCGTCATAGGAAAACAGCTGGCCGCTATTGGTATCCTGCAACAGCTGATGATAGTGGGCCAGCGGGATATTCATGGTATTAGCCACCTCCTGCTCGGTGGCGGTTCTGCCCAACGTCTGCTCGGTTTTCTGAATAGCCTGTGCGACTTCCCGGGCGTGACGCCGCGTACTGCGGGGCAGCCAATCGCGGCCGCGCAATTCATCCAGCATCGCGCCGCGGATCCGCTGTACCGCATAAGTGGTAAAGGCCGCGCCCTGAACCGCATCAAAACGGTCCAATGCGCTGAGCAGGCCGATACTGCCGGCCTGCAATAAATCATCCAGGTCTACGCTTGCGGGTAAACGCACCTGTAGCCGCAGCGCCTCGTGACGCACCAGCGGAATATAACGCATCCATAGCGACTGTTTATCCATCACGCCTGCGGCAGTATACAGATCGCTCATCTTTTAACCCTTTCTCACCCGGTACTGCGCCTGATTATCCGTACTCGTTCAACAATCAATCGACCGAATAGTCGGCAAAAAGCCGCTCTTATCCTCTTATACCCGCTGTTGCGACGGCGCTACCCTATCGTTGGCCCGCCAGAACGGCAAAGTGATCTAACCGCTTACCATTGCCTGCAAACCATAAAAAAACCCCGCCGAAGCGGGGTTGGACTGCCAATGGCGGCAGCGAAGCCAGGTGTGGCGCGCCCGGCCGTCGTGTGCGACGAACATTGCCGACCGAGATGACGCGGCCGGCAACGCGGGTCGTGATAGCGCGGCCGGGACGGTTTGCAGGCTTACTGCAGAAGAGACAGTACGGTCTGCGGTACCTGATTGGCCTGGGCCAGTACCGACGTACCCGCCTGCTGCAAGATCTGCGCCTTGCTCATATTAGAGACTTCGGTGGCATAGTCAGCGTCCTGGATCCGCGATTGCGCTTCGCTCAGGTTGCTGGTGCTGCTAGTCAGATTGTTAATGGTGGACTCGAACCGGTTTTGCACCGCACCCAGATTGGAGCGCATGGTGTCAACGGTGGACAGCGCGTCGTCCAGAGTCGCCAGCGGATCGCTGGTGGCGGCGGTCAGCGCTTTGCTGGAGTCGTAGCTGGCGGCGGTGACATTGCCGTCATCGTCGGTAGTCACTTTGGCCGCATAGTATTTCACGGTCGCATCAGTAGAACCCGCGGTTTCATCTTTGATGAAATAGTGACCATTTTTGTCTTGCACCAGCGAGGTCTTGGCGCTGTCGACGGTGGCGGTCAATGTACCGTCGTCGGCGACGGATACGGTGGCGCTGTAAGACCCATTATCGGTTTTGACGTAGTAGTTGTTGTTGTCATCTTTCACCAGCGTGCCCGCAGCAATCGCGGCGGTGGCGGTGATACCGGTGGCGCTATCGTAAGTGGTGGCGATGGCGCTACCGGTGGTGATAGCCGTGGTGTCATCCGGCGCAACCGCTTCTGCCGTCGCGGCGTCGGCAACGGTGGCGGTCAGTTTTCCGGCGCCGTCGGTGGACACCGTGGCGGCAAAGTAATCACCGTCGCTGGTTTTCACAAAGTAGCCATCATCATTTTTCACCAGGCTACCCGCTTCGATATCGGCCTTGGCGGCATTCGTGCCAGCGGACAGCGTGACGGAGCTGACCGAAACGTTGCCGGTGGCGCCAACAGCGGTGGTCGGCGCAACGGTGACGCCGGTCTGAGTGCCGGTCGGGCCGTTGACGTTAAAGGTGCCCAATTTTAAGGAATTGGAGTCGATCTTTTTCAGATCGATAGAAATGGTTTCGCCATCGTTGGCGCCGACCTGAATGGACAGGCTCTTGTCAGAACTTAATACCTTGACGCCGTTGAAGTCGGTCTGCTGGGAAATACGATCGATTTCGGCCAGACGCTGCGTGACTTCATCCTGGATGGACTGCAGGTCGCTGGTGGAGTTGGTGCCCGTCTGTGACTGCACGGTCAGCGTGCGGATCGCCTGCAGGTTATCGTTGATTTCATCCAGCGCGCCTTCCGTGGTCTGCGCCAGGGAGATGCCGTCGTTAGCGTTACGAGATGCCTGAGTCAGGCCGTTGATGTTAGACGTAAAACGGTTGCTGATCGCCTGACCGGCGGCATCGTCCTTGGCGCTGTTGATGCGCAGGCCAGACGACAGACGCTCAATAGCGGTACCCAGCGCAGATTGCGATTTGTTCAAATTGTTCTGGGCCATCAGCGAGATGCTGTTGGTATTGATGACTTGTGCCATTGCAGTATTCCTAAATAATCGTCCCTCGGGACAGAAAAGGTGAACCCGGGCATTTTACTAAGGGGCTTTAATGAACGTCTTCAATGGTATCGGCGTTCTTTTCCCATTCTTTAGCCTAAAGTGGAAATTTATTGTCTTTAATAGGAATACCCTGCCCCGTCGCTTAAGGGTCTATTGCCCGAATTACCCGCTATTCACCTTCGTTTCACCGCCATTGCCCCAGGTAAGAATCAGGTAAACTTTTTGACGTTCGTGCCGATAACACTTTATCTACCGCGTTCAACCATAGGGCAAAGCGATGTCAACCATCAGTTCATTGGGTATCGGTTCGGGACTGGATTTGAGCAGCTTATTGGATTCATTACAGACCGCCGAAGAGGCGCGTCTCACCACGGTGACTGGCAAGCAAGACAGCTACAATACGAAATTGACGGCTTACGGCACGTTGAAGAGCGCTTTGGAAAGTTTTAACGAGGCGACGACCGCGCTGACCACCCGCTCTACCTATACGCAAAAAGTGGCCAGTACCCATGATGCCTTCACGACCGACGTCGGCGACGACGCCGTCAGCGGCAGCTACAGCATCAGCGTATCGCAGCTGGCGACGGCACAATCCCTTGCCTCCACCAGCAGCTTTAGCAGCACGACCTCCCTCATCGGCACCAGCGGCAGCAGCAACCGCCAGTTGAGCATTACCGTAGGCAGCGGCGAAGCGGTCACTATTCCGTTGACCGATGATCAAACGACGCTCAGCGGCCTGCGCGACGCCATTAATCAGGCCGATGCCGGCGTCACCGCCAGTATTATCCAGTCGGGAGACAGCGGTTATCAATTGGTCATTAGCGCCAATAGCACCGGCAGCGACGCAACCATGACGCTCGCGGTCAGCGGCGATGACACCCTAAATGCCCTCATCGGCTATGACGGCAGCAACACCGAGAGTTCCTCCGGTATGGTGCAAACCACGGCGGCGCAAAACGCGCTGCTGACGGTGAACGGTGTCAGCGTCGAACGCAGTTCCAATACCATCACCGATGTGCCGCAGGGGGTCACGCTTACGCTGAATGCCACCACCAGCAGCACGCAAAATCTTATCCTGCGCCAAAGTACTGAATCACCCCGGATAAATTAGAGTCTATACTTTAAAAGTGGAGGTCTCTATGACAACGACCAAACGTTACTCTCCGGAAGTCCGTGAACGGGCAGTTAATCTAGTGCTGGAAACTCAGCATGAGCA
>NZ_FRDB01000152.1 GCF_900143145.1 Candidatus Sodalis sp. SoCistrobi | reverse complement strand
CGGCGACTCCTACGATAATGCGATGGCAGAGAGTATCAACGGGTTGTACAAAACGGAGGTTATCCACCGCGGGAGCTGGAAAAACCGGACGGAAGTGGAGTTGGCCACGCTGGACTGGGTGGACTGGGTGGACTGGTACAACAACAGAAGGCTGCTCGGGCGGCTGGGTTACATCCCTCCTACTGAAGCCGAAATGAACTATTACGCTTTGCAATTAGCATCAGAGGAAGCGGCGTAGTATTGCCAAAATTACTCTCTAATAAACTCGGGGTTATTCAGGAGAAGAAAAAATCGTCGACAACCGTAGCCATTGGGCGTTCTGTCAGGCCATGGCCCGGGCGGGTCATCCCTGTGAAGATAACCGCCCGATAACGATGACGGGCGCGCGTCACGAAATTTTATTCGAGACTGACCCGCTGCGCGCGCAGGCGCTCACGTTAATCGCTGATTTCTTTATGCGGCATCATTAATCTGCGGCGCTGTTTTCGCCGCATACACCAGAGGTTCTATCGCCCCATGTTCCATATTGTTGCGTCCGATCTAGATGGCACACTGCTCTCACCGGCCCACAGGCTTACCCCCTACACCAAACAAACCCTGCAGCTGCTGACCGCGCGCGGGATCCACTTCGTGTTCGCCACCGGCCGCCACCATGTGGACGTAGCGCAGATGCGCGCCAATCTGGAAATTGACGCCTACATGATCACCTCTAACGGCGCGCGGGTGCACAACACCGCCGGCGAGCTGATCTTCTCCCACAATCTGGATGAAGACATTGCGGCAGAGTTGTTTAGCGTAGTGCATCAGGACCCGAAAATCCTGACCAATGTCTTTCGCAATGATGAATGGTTTATGAACCGTAATCGCGCCGATCAGGAAGATTTTTTCCGCGAGTCCACCTTCAAGTATCAGGTGTATCAGCAAGGGGCGCTACCCACGGACGGTATTTGTAAAGTGTACTTCACCTGCGACGATCATCAGCGGCTGCTGGTCTTGGAAGAGGCGCTCAACGCCCGCTGGGGCGATCGGGTCAACGTCAGCTTTTCTTTGCCGGTCTGCCTGGAAGTTATGGCGGGCGGGGTTTCCAAAGGGCACGCACTGCGGCAGGTGGCCGGTTTGCTGGGCTATCAACTGCAGGATTGCATTTCCTTCGGCGACGGGATGAATGACCAGGAGATGCTGGCGATGGCCGGCAAAGGCTGCATCATGCAAAACGCCCAGCAGCGTCTTAAGGAGGCATTGCCGGCCCTGGAGATCATCGGCAGCAACGAGGACGACGCGGTTCCCCGTTACCTGCGGGCAATGTATCTGGGCGATCGCTAAAAAAGATCTTTACAAGTGCGAATGATAATGATTACTATTGTCGTGCTTACCGGCCATTGCGATACTGGTACGGGAGCACGACATTGCTCACATTGCTTCCAGTAATTTCAGCCAGCCTGTGCGCTGGCTTTTTTTTGTCTCCGGTTCGTCCCTTCAGGTAAATTTTTCATTCTAATTTTTTGAACTAAGCGATGATAATTTTCCGCTATTATTCTTTCAGGTCGCGTATAGACTGGAGGAAAATAGTGAGGAGAATTGAATATGAATACCCTGCGCGCCGCTAACGATCGCGGTTATGCCCACCACGGCTGGCTGACCAGCTGGCATAGTTTTTCCTTCGCCGATTACTATCACCCGGATTTTATGGGTTTTTCCGCGTTGCGGGTGATAAACGAAGACACCATCGCTCCCGGACAGGGTTTTGGCACGCACCCGCATAAGGATATGGAAATGCTGACCTATGTGCGCTCCGGCACGGTCGCACATCGGGACAGTATGGGCAATCAGGCGCAGATTCACGCCGGTGAGTTTCAAATCATGAGCGCCGGCACCGGGATACGGCACTCTGAATACAATGCCCGCGACGATGCGCCTTTGCACCTCTATCAGATCTGGATAACGCCGGCGCAAACCGGCCTGCCGCCGCGCTACGAACAACGCCGCTTTGCGGCGCCCGAAGGCCGCCAGTGGGTGCTGTCGCCTGACGGTCGTGACGGCTCGCTGCGGGTGTTCCAGGATATGACCCTGACCCGCTGGGCGCTCCCCCGCGGGCGGTCGGACTCGCTGCCCATCGCCCCCGGCCGTCGGATGTGGCTACAGGTCATCGCCGGTGCGCTGACGGTGAATGATGTCAAATTGACAACCGGCGATGCGCTCGCGGTGGTGGATGAAAGCCGGGTTACACTGGCGGCACACGAGGACAGCGAAGTGCTGCTGTTTGACCTGCCCCCGGTTTGACCGGGATAAAAATACTCGGCTGCGGTTTTTTTTGTTAAACTTGGCTGAATCGTCGGCGGAGGTTAACAAGTTAATAATGAAGAAAAAAAGGCCGGGACTGCAGGATGTCGCCGATCAGGTTGGGGTAACCAAAATGACGGTGAGTCGCTATCTGCGCGATCCGGATCGGGTCTCCCAGGCGCTGCAGGCAAAGATCGCCGCGGCGCTTGATAGACTGGGTTATATCCCAAACCGGGCGCCGGATATCCTCTCCAACGCCACCAGCCGCGCGATCGGCGTGTTGCTGCCTTCGCTGACCAATCAGGTGTTCGCCGAAGTCCTGCGCGGCATCGAGCAGGTCACCGATGCCAACGGCTATCAGACCATGCTGGCGCACTACGGTTACTCGCCGGAGCTGGAAGAGCTGCGGCTGACCTCGCTACTGTCTTATAACATTGACGGCCTTATCCTGTCCGAGCGCCATCATACCCCCCGTACGCTGAAAATGATCGAAGTAGCCGGTATCCCGGTGGTGGAGATTATGGATTGCGTTTCTCCCTGTCTGGATATGGCGGTGGGGTTTGATAATTTCGAGGCGGCACGGCAAATGACCCGGCTTATCGTCGAGCGGGGACATCGTCAGGTCGTGTATTTTGGCGCCCGCCAGGATGAGCGTACCTTGATAAAACAGCAAGGTTATGAGCAAGCCATGCGCGACGCCGGCCTGCCCGCCTTTAGCGTCATGATGGCGGACTCCTCCAACTATTCCGCCGGCGTGGAATTGCTGCGCCAGGCGCAACGGGAGTATCCCGGTATCAACGGCATCATCAGCACCAATGACGACTTGGCCATAGGCGCATTGTTTGAATGCCAGCGTCAGGGAATAGCCGTGCCCGACAAGATGGCGATAGCCGGTTTTCACGGTCACGACTTCTCCCGCGTGGTTCATCCGCGCTTGGCCAGCGTACTCACCCCCCGTGAGGACATGGGGCGCCTGAGCGCCGACTGCCTGCTGGCCCGCCTGCGTGGCGAACCGCGGGTCGACGGGCAAATTGACGTCGGTTTCACGTTGCTGGCCGGGGAAAGTATTTAATCCGCATTAAGTAACAGGCGACTTCCCGCGCTAACCTTCGCTTAACCAGGTATGCCCGTTTTGTGCATTAACCTAGCCAAACGGGCAATGCCGCTGAAGCTTCACCCTAACCAGAATATGATCCCGCTCCCAAAACGCTAATATAGTTCGCCCGTCCATTCCTTAGCGTGCAATGTTACCGGCATCATGATGCAGGTAACATCATATCGTAAGATATGATTTGAAGACTATCACCGATTGACCGGCGTGCGATCTACCGGTTCGGACAAATATCCATTGGGGAATTATCATGCCACTTATTATTGTTGCCATTGGGGTAGCACTTCTGTTGCTCCTGATGATCCGATTTAAATTGAACGGTTTCATCGCGTTAATCTTGGTTGCGCTGGCGGTCGGGGTCTTGCAGGGCATGCCGGTCAACAAAGTCATCGGGTCGATCAAAAACGGCGTTGGCGGCACGCTCGGCAGCCTGGCGCTGATTATGGGTTTCGGCGCCATGTTGGGAAAACTGCTGGCGGATTGCGGTGGCGCTCAACGTATTGCCACCACGCTTATCGACAAATTTGGTGAGCGCTATATTCAATGGGCAGTGGTATTAACGGGGTTTACCGTCGGTTTCGCGCTGTTTTACGAAATTGGTTTTGTGCTGATGCTGCCGCTGGTGTTCAGTATCGCCGCTAACGCGCGCATTTCGCTGCTGTACGTGGGCGTGCCGATGGCCGCCGCGCTGTCGGTAACGCACGGCTTCCTGCCGCCGCATCCGGGCCCTACAGCCATTGCCGCCATCTTCCACGCGGATATGGGCAGAACGCTGTTGTACGGCACCATTCTCGCTATCCCGACGGTGATTCTGGCCGGACCGGTGTATTCACGTTTCCTGCGCCATATTGACAAGCCGGTGCCGGAAGGTTTGTACAATCCGAAAAAATTTACCGAGCAGGAGATGCCGAGTTTTGCCGTCAGCGTCTGGACTTCGCTGGTGCCGGTAGTATTAATGGCGCTGCGTGCCGTTACCGAAATGGTGCTGCCGGCGGGCAATCCCGTCTTGGCTTACACCGAGTTTTTCGGCGATCCGATCATGGCCACGTTTATCGCCGTGCTGATTGCTATTTTCACGTTCGGCCTTAATCGCGGCCGCTCTATGGATGAGGTGATGAATACCATTACCGATTCCATAAAAATTATCGCCATGATGCTGCTGATCATCGGCGGTGGCGGGGCGTTCAAACAGGTTCTGGTGGACAGCGGCGTGGATAAATATATCGCCTCGCTGATGGAAGGCAGCACCATTTCACCGCTGTTGCTCGCCTGGACCATTGCCGCTACGCTGCGTATTGCGCTGGGTTCGGCGACGGTCGCCGCGATTACCGCCGGCGGTATCGCCGCACCGCTTATCGCCACCACCGGCGTCAGTCCCGAGCTGATGGTCATCGCCGTCGGCTCCGGCAGCGTGATATTTTCTCACGTTAATGACCCCGGTTTCTGGCTGTTCAAGGAGTATTTCAACCTGACCATCGGCGAAACCATCCGTTCCTGGTCGGTGCTGGAAACCATCATCGCGGTCAGCGGCCTGGTGGGCTGTCTGCTGCTGAATATGGTGATTTAAGCTTTAGCGAATAGCACGTGGTAGCACGTGCGGTCCGGCGTGGCAATGTGCCTGCCGGGCCTTTTTTTTGACCTCGTCCGCCTGCCGGTTCCGCCGCCCGGTAACGCTTGCGCCCGGTCAATTAAGCGGCGCTGACGTTTCCCCATCAGGCGCGCAGATAGGCGCGGACGTGGTCCAAAAACATTCGGGTCGAGATCATCACCATCAATAAACCCATCAAGCGCTCAAGCGCGCAGATAGGCGCGGACGCCGTCTAAAAACATCTGGGTCGAGATCATCACCAGCAATAACCCCATCAACCGCTCAAGCGCGCTGACGCCTTTATTGCCCAACAAGCGTAAAAAGACGTTGGACAGCATCAGGATGACCACCGACAGGCCCCAGGCAATCAGCAGCGCCAGCACTAAATGATTGATTTGTAGCGGGTATTTATGCGACAGCAGCATTAGTGCTGCAAGGATAGACGGTCCGGCGACCAGCGGAATCGCCCGCGGCACCAAAAACGGCTCCTCTCCCGCCGGCAGGCCGGAGCTATTGCCCTCCTGCGACGGAAAGATCATTTTGATGGCGATTAAGAATAAGATAATGCCGCCGGAGATCGACACCGTTTCGGTGCGCAGGCTGAGGAACGACAGGATATGCTCGCCGGCGAACAAAAAAATCAGCATCAGCAGTAGCGCTATCAGCATTTCCCGGATGACGATAATACGCCGCCGCTTCGGCTCCAAATGTTTGAGCACCGACATGAAAATGGGCAAGTTGCCCAAAGGATCCATAATTAAAAATAACAAAACGGTAGCCGATATCATTTCGCTCATTATCACCTCGACGTCTTTAGCGCCGGCGTCCCGGCAACGACAGGGGAAGAGTATAAGCGCCGTTGCTGAAAAAGGGCTTAAAATCGAATAATTTCACTTGCGGCATTTCAGCCACATTTTGTAAGGTGGACACAGTGTTTCCTGCTGAGGCTTCGCAGTAAGAGCACGCGGAATAGTTTGTCACCCCCTACGGCAGGACAGTTAAACATGAAAAACGTTGGTTTTATCGGCTGGCGCGGTATGGTCGGTTCAGTGCTGATGCAGCGCATGACCGAAGAGCGCGATTTTGACGCCATCCGCCCGGTATTTTTTTCCACCTTTCAGCATGGCCAGCCGGCACCGGCGGTAAACGGCCAGCAGGGTGTGCTGCAAGATGCGCGGGATTTGGCGGCGCTCAGCGCGCTGGACATTATTGTCACCTGTCAAGGCGGCGATTATACCAACGAAATCTACCCCCAGCTGCGTGAAATCGGCTGGCAGGGCTACTGGATTGATGCGGCGTCGTCCCTGCGTATGCGCGATGACGCGATCATCATCCTGGATCCCGTCAATCAGGCCGTCATCCAGCAAGGACTGGAGCGCGGCATCAAAACCTTTGTCGGCGGTAATTGCACCGTGAGTTTGATGCTGATGTCGCTGGGCGGTTTGTTTGCCCAAGATTTGGTGGAATGGGCCTCGGTGGCCACCTATCAGGCGGCATCCGGCGGCGGCGCGCGCCATATGCGCGAGCTTTTGGTACAAATGGGGCAATTGCACGGCGCGGTAGCCAAGCCGCTACAGGATCCGGCTTCGGCCATTTTGGATATCGAACGTCGGGTTACCGAATTGACCCGCAGCGAAACCCTGCCGACGGATAATTTTGGCGTGCCGCTGGCCGGAAGTCTGATCCCCTGGATCGACAAGCAGCTGGAAAACGGCCAGAGCCGCGAAGAGTGGAAAGGTCAGGCGGAAACCAACAAGATCCTTAATACCCGCCAGCCGATACCGGTGGACGGGCTGTGCGTGCGTATAGGCGCTCTGCGCTGCCATAGCCAGGCGTTTACGCTGAAGCTGAAGAAGGATGTGCCGCTGGCGGAAATCGAACAACTGCTCGCGACCCATAATGATTGGGTGACCGTGGTGCCCAACGATCGTGAATTGTCGATGCGGGAGCTGACGCCGGCAGCGGTGACCGGCACGCTGAAAACCCCGGTCGGCCGGCTGCGGAAATTGAATATGGGCCCGGAGTATCTTTCAGCCTTTACCGTTGGCGACCAGCTATTGTGGGGCGCTGCCGAGCCTCTGCGCCGTATGCTGCGCCAGTTGGCGCATTAATCGACCTCTCGCCGCCTGCCGCGGGATGGCGGGGTTTTTCGCTGTCACGATAGTAGCGTGATTCGAGCCGCCACCTGCGGCGTAAACCTCCCGCCGCGTAACGGCGGGCTTTTTGCTGCCGATGAGCGCGATCATTCCCTTAATGCTTTCACTCTGCCCTTATATCTTGATCATTGACTTTCAAAGGTTAATGATCCCCAACTGATCATTGGGATGTTACCGGTGAGTTTGTACTCTGCCTTAAGCTTACAGCTTGTACGTCAGATTAAACCCTGGTGACATATT
>NZ_FRDB01000383.1 GCF_900143145.1 Candidatus Sodalis sp. SoCistrobi | reverse complement strand
TGCTCATGCTGAGTTTCCAGCACTAGATTAACTGCCCGTTCACGGACTTCCGGAGAGTAACGTTTGGTCGTTGTCATAGAGACCTCCACTTTTAAAGTATAGACTCTAATTTATCCGGGGTGATTCACAAACGCTCGTCGACATAATCGTGATCCAGGCAGATTTTGGTCTTGCTGGCGCGACCGATGAACTGGATGTGGTAGCCGCGGGCGCGCAAGGCGTCACGCAGGCCTGCGGCGCATTCGCGCCAGGCGTCGTCCAGCGGCCGGTGATAAATCAGGGTCACTACCGCCTCACCGCTCTGCGTCGTGAGGTAGTCAATTTGGAACAGTTTGGTGCGCAGCAGGGGTTCTGGGCGGATGGCCGTCATCATTTCGGTCATAAGGGCATTGATGAGCGGACTGCCGGGCATGAAATGATCGATGCGGATCCGCGCTTTGGTCTGCGGATCGAACATGATGTGATACAGGTCATCCTCATCATGCCAGATGCGAAATTCGGCGCGCATGCGATAATGCGCGGGCTGTGAGCGGAAAATCTGTGCGTCAGGTGCCTGGAACGCCAGCATCATCTGCCGCAGACGTTCCGCTTTTGCCGCCAACTGCTGTTCATAAGGGTCGATGGGTAACGTCTCGGGCGTCATAGTCGTTTCCTGCTGGCCGGGCGGTCATTACCGCTTTTGCCCGGGATTGTAGGGAATAAACCGTTAATGTCCAGTTTTGTCGCCTGTCATTGTTTAGGTGCATTTGTTTCCTGGACACGTTTATTACCGGGACGGTAGGATTATTGGCCGGCCAAAACGTGGCCGGTTTTCCGTCGCCTGCTCAAGGTCCGCCATCGGCGGCCGGTACCTGTCGCCCGCGGCGTCCTGCCAATCGATTGGATGCGAAAAGATGTTAAAAACAAAAACGACCGTGCTGGTGACGCTCTCCGTCACGGCCTTTTCCGGCTGGGGGCAAGAGACTGCCGCAACTCAGACCGACGGCGGTAATGCGCTGTGAATCACCCCGGATAAATTAGAGTCTATACTTTAAAAGTGGAGGTCTCTATGACAACGACCAAACGTTACTCTCCGGAAGTCCGTGAACGGGCAGTTAATCTAGTGCTGGAAACTCAGCATGAG
>NZ_FRDB01000150.1 GCF_900143145.1 Candidatus Sodalis sp. SoCistrobi | reverse complement strand
GCTGCAATGCCTCGGGCAATGTACCGGCCTTTGACTCCTCGACGATAAAGGTCACCGCCGCAATGCGGGTCATGCCGACCTGCTGTAACCGGATCACTTCCTGTGCCAGCCTCATGCGCGCATCGGCGATCTGCTTCTGCTGATCGTTGAGGGCCTGCACCTTGCGCTCAAGCAGGGCCGGACATTGGCGCATGATCGCCAGCTCATCACGCGACTTGATGGCGGCGCTGTGCTTGACCGACTCATCAACCGGTTGGGCCGGAGCCTGCGCTATTAAAGATTTATAGTGCCGTTGTTTGATGATCTCGCGAGCTTGCTCTGGTAAACAATCGATGTGGTACTCGAAAGCCTTGGTGCCTGAACGCTTACGGACTAAATCGGGTGAATTTGCAGTCCGCTTATTCAATGACCAGCGAAGTCCCTGCAAGGTGCTAGGTAATCCGGGAAAACCGACTAACTCACTCACCGTAACAAACATAATTACGACACCTTACTCATATAGCGACTTGGCCAAATGCTGGCCGGATCCACATTGAGTGCATTAGCGATAATGCGTTCACCTTTGGGATAGGGACGATACAGCGCGTTTTTTAACGTGCTGGACGCCAGCCCCGAGCCGCGGGAAAGATCTTGCATGGTGATCCCCTTCTTGTGCAGGGAGGCCACGATATCAATCCGGTGCCAGTCACGATGATTCACTTCATTTCTATCTATCATTCGATTACCCTAAAAAGTTAACCATGCGGGTAAGTCATGGGGCTTACCGATACAGCAATAATATCTCAAATCTAAGACAAGGAAAGCAAATAATGAATTTTCTTTTCTTATTGTATCACATAAGAGGTATTTTTTTCATTTTATTGATTATTATAAATAAGTTATAGGGAAAAGAAAATGAGGAAGAAGAAAACAAGTAATTTTGCTTTTGATATGGATGGAAAAGAAAATTTTGTCGCACGCCTTAAACAACTTATAGGCAATAGAAGCGCTAGAACTGCTGCAACTGAATGGGGGTTATCCTTCTCAACATTGCACAACTATTTAACTAGGGGTACAGAACCATCTTTTACGGTGGTGCAGAATATCGCACATAAGGAACGCGTTAGCCTAGAATGGCTTGCATTTGGTTCACCATGCACCCAGAAAGAAGTGGTCTCAACTAGCGAGATTCCGTCGATTAACGAGGAAAGCCTAATAGAAGATCCTTTAGAAGCTACTTGGCATATGATTTATAAGTCTCTGAATAAAAAAGATTTAGAGGCATTAATAAGCCTGCTTTTGCAAGAGGGGGCAAAGGGTGTATTAGCGTTATCAGGACGTAAAGATGACTTAGATAGCCTGTTACTCCAACTTCCAAAAGAAGAAAAAGAACGTCTGATAGCCCTACACGAAGCTAAAAAGGGGGCGATATCTGAAGAGTGTGCAGTAGAATATGTGGCAAGCTTAAACTGTAAGAAAAGTGGAGCAGCCTAAATAAAGATTAGGCCATTATCTATCTCATTTCATTATTTTTATGATTTACTAATATTTTTTTAACCTAATTCACATATATCTAATGGATGCCCAAAAAGCGTTTAAACTACCTTTAAATCTGCTCAAACCACAGTCATTCGAGTCCAGAATTTAGTGCAAAAAAATCATTTTCTGCCCATTTTTTTGCGGCGAGTCCAAAATCTGTAAAACCGCTGCAAGCCGCGCCATTAAAGGGCTTCCGGCTAACCCATCGTTCAACTTAAGAGTCCAGAAATGATTGCCACCCCACAGGATAATGCTGTTTATCCCCATTCGCGAATCTTGCTACAGTACTGTCAGACGTTGACTAAGGAATGTGTTATGAAATGCCATCGCGTTAATGAACTAGTGGAGTTGTTACATCCCGCCTGGCAACAAGAGCCTGATCTTAATCTGGTACAATTCCTGGAAAAGCTGGCGCAGGAGGCAGGTTATCAGGGCAGTCTCACCGGCCTGACCGATGATATTCTGATCTATCATTTAAAAATGCGCGGCAGCGATAAAACGGCCGCTATTCCTGGTCTGGCGAAAGATTATGAAGAAGACTTTAAAACGGCCATCTTGCGCGCTCGCGGAATTATTAAGGAGTAAGCCGAGTTGATGAGACTCTTTCTGCGTGGGTCGCACCGGGCCGTCCTGACGTTACTTACGATTACATGTTGCGGCGGCAGATTATGAGCACAGGGTTCAATTTCCAGGCATTAATGCCCGATTTGATCATGGACGCCCTGCAACAGACGGGGATCGTCGTTGATTCCGGTTTAACCGCGCTGAACAGCTATGAAAATCGCGTCTATCAGTTTCTGGACGAAGACAAGAAGCGTTATGTCGTTAAATTTTATCGCCCCGAGCGCTGGAGTGCCGATCAAATTCTGGAAGAGCACCAGCTGGCGCATGAGCTCGCGGCAGCCGAAATACCGGTGGTGGCGCCGCTTGTTATTCATAATGCGACGCTGCATCTACATCTTGGCTATTATTTTTCCCTGTTTCCCAGCGTTGGCGGCCGGGCTTTCGAGCAGGATAACGATGACCAGCTGGAATGGGTAGGGCGCTTTCTTGGCCGTATTCACCGACACAATGGCAGTCGCTGCTTTAGCGCGCGCCCCACCATGGGATTGGTAGAATATCTGACGCAGCCGCGTCACGAGCTGGAAAATAGCACTCTGATTGCAGGCCGGCAGAAAGCGGTATTTTTACAAGCCTGTGATCAGCTGATAGCGCAGGTGCATGCGGTGTGGAACACCGATTGGCGGCCGCTGCGTCTGCATGGCGATCTACACGCCGGTAATATATTGTGGCGTGACGGTCCGACATTTGTTGATTTGGACGATGCCCGCAATGGTCCGGCAGTCCAGGATCTCTGGATGCTGCTTAATGGCGATCGCCGCGACAGACTGTATCAGCTGTCGCTGCTGTTGGACGCCTATGCTGAATTCATGGACTTCGATTCACGGGAACTGGCCCTGATTGAGCCGCTGCGGGCAATGCGAATGATCCATTATCTCGCCTGGGTTAGCCGTCGCTGGGACGACCCGGCGTTTCCGCGCAGTTTTCCGTGGATGGTTGAAGGGGAATTTTGGTCGCAACAAACCGCGCTATTTATTGAACAGGCGGCGCTGTTGCAACAGCCGCCGTTGCAGCTGATGCCGGTATATTGATTGTTTTAAGCCTATGTTATTCATTTTGGAGAGACACTATTTATGAAAAGAATATGGTTTGCGTTGATGGGTATCGCGTTGGCGTTCAGTGCCACGGCCGCGCAATTCACTGAAGGTCAGCAATATGTCCAACTCGACAAGCCGGTGACCAGTGAACCCCAGGTGCTGGAATTTTTCTCGTTTTATTGCCCGCATTGTTATCAATTCGAGCAGGTTTATCACATCTCCAGCACGGTAAAAAAAGCGCTGCCTGCCGGCACCAACATGACCAAATATCATGTGGATTTTCTAGGGCCAATGGGCAAACAGTTGACTCAAGCCTGGGCGGTAGCCATGGCACTGGGCGTGGAAGATAAAGTGAGTCCGCTGCTGTTTGATGGTGTGCAAAAAACGCAAACCATACAAACGCCGGACGATATCCGCGCGGCGTTTGTCAAAGCGGGCGTCAGCGCGGAAGAATATGACTCCGCCTGGAACAGCTTTGTTGTGAAATCGCTGGTGGTGCAGCAGGAAAAAGCGGCCACCGATCTGCAGTTGCGCGGCGTGCCGGCGATGTTTGTCAACGGCAAATATATGGTGAAAAACGATGGGCTGGATATGTCGTCTATGGACGCTTATACCAAACAATTCGCCGATGTCGTGAAATTTTTACTTAGCCAAAAGTAAAATCGCCTGCGGGCGAATGATGCAAAACGCCTGCAGATGCCGGCGTTGTCATTTCTGGCGATGTGCTAAACAGCAAGTATCTCCTTAATCTGCCTGAGGATAATGCTGATGCCCGTAACGGCCCATAGCAGGTTTATATCCACAATGGCAATACCCTTGTGAAGTTATTTGCTATTGTCAGGTTAATATATTAATTACTTGATAATAAAGGTTTTTTGTCTAGCGACCTCGCGAATATCGCGCCTGTCAATAAAAACTATATTTTTTACTCACAAAGTTATCCACAGCATGATCCTGCGGATCTGGCCGCATTCCCGGTATTTTTATCGCCCTTATGCTACGCTAACCATCGTCTCCGGCTGCCGGCTGTGGCATGCTACCCCTTATCTTTGCTGACTGAAAAAGAACGAAATACGCTATGGTCCAAATCGCAGAAAACCCGATTATTTTGGTGGATGGTTCTTCCTATCTTTACCGCGCCTATCACGCCTTTCCGCCGCTGACCAATAGCGAGGGGGAACCTACCGGGGCGATGTACGGCGTATTGAATATGCTCAAAAGCCTGCTGGTGCAGTACCGGCCAAGCCATGTGGCGGTAGTGTTTGACGCCAAAGGCAAGACGTTTCGCGATGAGTTGTTCGAGCATTACAAATCCCACCGGCCGCCCATGCCGGACGACTTGCGCAGTCAGATAGCACCGCTGCATGATATGGTCAAGGCGATGGGTCTGCCGCTACTGGCTGTCAGCTGCGTCGAGGCCGATGACGTTATCGGGACGCTGGCGCTGGCGGCGGCGCGCGACGGCCGGGATGTGCTGATAAGCACCGGCGACAAGGACATGGCGCAGCTGGTGTCGCCCAAAATCACCTTGATTAATACCATGTCGAATACCATCCTCGGCCCGGAGGAGGTGCAGTTGAAGTTTGGCGTGCCGCCGGAGCTCATCATCGATTATCTGGCGCTGATGGGCGACAGTTCCGATAACATTCCGGGCGTGCCGGGGGTGGGTGAGAAAACCGCGCAGGCGCTACTGCAGGGACTGGGCGGGCTGGAAAGCCTTTATCAACAGCTTGATAGCGTCAGTACCCTGAGCTTTCGCGGCGCTAAAACTATGGCCGCCAAGCTTGAGCAGCACCGCGAAGTGGCTTTCCTGTCCTACCAGCTGGCGACCATTAAAACCGATGTGGCGCTGGACTTGCCCTATGACCGGTTAACGGTGGAGGAGCCCGAGGCCGAAGCGCTGATGCTGTTGTTCCAGCGTTATGAATTCAAACGTTGGCTGAGCGATCTGGAAGCGGGTAAATGGCTGCAGGGACGCAAAAGTGCGGTTGCCGCACCGTCGCCGTTTACCGTGCCCCGTCCGGCGGCGGCCGAGGAGCCAACCGAGGTGTTGTCGAAAGACGGCTATGTCATTATCGACACTATGGCGACCCTGGAGACGTGGATCACTGCGATTCGCCGCGCCGGTGTATTCGCCTTTGATACCGAAACCGACGGGCTGGACACGCTTACCGCGAATCTGGTCGGGCTGTGTTTTGCCGTGAAACCGGGTGAGGCCGCCTATCTGCCGGTGGGGCACGACTACCTGGATGCGCCGGACCAGCTTGACCGTGCGGCGGTATTGGCGGCGCTGAAACCGGTTTTGGAAGATCCCGCCATCGGCAAAATCGGCCAGAATCTTAAATTCGATCGCGGGGTTATGAAACGATACGATATCGAGCTGGCGGGCATCGCGTTCGATACCATGCTGGAATCTTACGTGCTGGACAGCGTCGCCGGCCGCCACGATATGGACAGCCTGGCGGAGCGTTTTTTACAGCACAGCACCGTGAGCTTTGAAGAAATAGCGGGTAAAGGCCGCAATCAGCTGACATTTAATCAAATAGCAATGGAGCAGGCCGCACATTACGCCGCCGAAGACGCCGACGTGACGCTGCGTCTGCACCAAAAGCTGTGGCCACGCATTGAGCAGGCGCCGGCGTTAGAGAAGGTGTTTAGGGAAATCGAAATGCCGCTGGTGCCGGTCCTGTCGCGCATCGAGCGCACCGGCGTGCTTATCGATGAAACTATCCTCGCCGCACATTCGGTGGAACTGGCTAAACGCCTGGAAGAGCTGGAGACGGAAGCGCACCAACTGGCGGAAGAACCGTTTAATCTTTCTTCTACTAAACAGCTGCAGGCGATTTTGTACGATAAGCAGAAATTGCCGGTGCTGAAGAAAACCCCCGGCGGTGCCCCTTCTACCAATGAAGAAGTGCTGGCCGAGCTGGCGCTGGATTATCCGCTGCCGAAGCTGATTTTGGAATATCGTGGCCTGGCCAAGCTTAAATCCACCTACACCGATAAGCTACCGCAGATGATTAACCCGCTGTCGAAGCGGGTCCATACCTCTTATCATCAGGCCGTCACCGCCACCGGACGGCTGTCCTCCAGCGACCCGAACCTGCAGAATATTCCCGTGCGCAACGATGAGGGCCGGCGCATCCGGCAAGCGTTTATCGCGCCGCCGGACGCGCTTATCGTGGCGGCGGACTATTCACAGATTGAGCTGCGCATTATGGCGCATCTCTCGCGCGACGCCGGATTACTGAACGCCTTTGCTGCCGGCAAGGATATTCACCGCGCCACCGCCGCCGAAGTCTTCGGTATGCCGCTGGAAAAGGTGACCCAGGATCAGCGCCGCAGCGCCAAGGCGATTAACTTTGGCCTGATTTACGGCATGAGCGCTTTTGGTCTGGCGCGTCAGCTATCGGTGCCGCGATCGGAAGCGCAGAAATACATGAATCTCTATTTCGAGCGGTATCCCGGCGTGTTGGAATATATGGAACGCACCAGCAGGCAGGCCAGCGATCAGGGCTATGTCGAAACCCTGGACGGCCGCCGCCTGTATTTACCGGATATCCACTCGCGCAACGGCATGCGTAAAAAAGGCGCGGAGCGCGCCGCTATTAACGCCCCGATGCAGGGTACCGCCGCTGATATTATCAAGCGGGCGATGATTGCAATTGATGGCTGGCTACAGCAGGAAGCGCCACCGGTCCGCATGATTATGCAGGTGCACGATGAACTGGTCTTTGAGGTGCAGCGCGATGCGGTAGAGAGCGCCAAAGCACGCATTAAGGCGTTGATGGAAGGCTGTTTTACGCTGGATGTGCCGCTGCAGGTGGACGTGGGCGTCGGCGAAAACTGGGATCAAGCTCACTAAGTGGCGAATGACTAAGCACTTTTTGTAATTAAGCTACATTAAAATGTGATGTATTCCCACAATAAGCATTCCTTATACGTAAAAAGGTGAAAGTAAACTACAAAAAATTCTTTTGCCCCATCAAAAAATAGGGTAAAGTTATCGGCGTAGGGTACAGAGGTAAGATGTTCTGGTAATGCCTTCAAATAGTTGAATTTTGTGATATTCTGCCTCTATTTGAGGTTTCCACTTGGTTACAGTTTCTGTTCATTGTCCTCGCTGCCATTCAGATGAAATTTATCGGCATGGCCTTAGTCCAACTAAGCGCGAACGCTTCCGGTGTCAGTGCTGTCACCGTGTATTCCAGCTTACCTACCGCTATGAAGCGCGAAAGCCGGGAGTTAAAGAGCAGATCGTTGATATGGCCTTCA
>NZ_FRDB01000148.1 GCF_900143145.1 Candidatus Sodalis sp. SoCistrobi | reverse complement strand
TGCTCATGCTGAGTTTCCAGCACTAGATTAACTGCCCGTTCACGGACTTCCGGAGAGTAACGTTTGGTCGTTGTCATAGAGACCTCCACTTTTAAAGTATAGACTCTAATTTATCCGGGGTGATTCAGAGATTTTATCGCAGTTGGAAATACAGACCATGGCGTCGGCACAGTGGGCATTCACCATGTATTCCACCGAATCGGCGATAAGCTCGCGCGAGGGCAGAGAATACAGCATGCCGCCGTGCCCCATCGCAATACCGTCGTCCACCGCTATGGTGTTGAACTCCTTCGCGACGCCGCCGGACGCTTCGATCTGTTCGGCGACCAGTTTACCCAAATCGCGCAGATGGACGTGGCCCGGCACAAACTGGGTAAAGGAGTTGACCACGGCGATAATCGGTTTGCCGAAATCGTCGTCGGTCATTCCCGTGGCGCGCCACAGGGCGCGTGCACCGGCCATATTGCGGCCGTGCGTGGTGGTAGCGGAACGGTACTTAGGCATGCTCATAACTCCAGTTATTCAGATGGCCAGGGCAGCTGCAGCGCCCCGGCACGAAAGCGTTATCGTTATTGATTGACCGGATCCAGCCAGCCCCATTTATCTTCCGTCTCGCCGGTAAACAAGCCGAAGAACGCCTGCTGCAATTGCTTGGTCACCGGGCCGCATTTACCGATGCCGACTTTAATACCGTCAACGCTGCGCACCGGCGTAATCTCGGCGGCGGTACCGGACATAAAGACTTCGTCGGCCAGATAGAGGGACTCGCGGGACAAGACCTGTTCCCGCACTTCCAGACCGGCGGCGATGGCCAGCTTGATAATGGCGTCGCGCGTAATGCCGGGCAGCGCGGACGAGGTGAACGGCGGCGTAAACAAAATGCCGTCCTTCACTTCAAACAGATTCTCGCCGGCGCCTTCGGAGACATAACCATGGACGTCCAACGCGATACCCTCTTGATAACCATGGCGGCGGGCTTCGCTGCCCACCAGCATCGAAGACAGGTAATTGCCGCCGGCTTTGGCCGCGGTAGGGATAGTATTGGCCGCCGCGCGGTTCCACGAAGAGACCATTGCGTCGATCCCCTGATCAAGAGCTTCTTCACCGAGATATGCGCCCCAGGGGAACGCGGCGATAATGACGTCGGTGGTATAGCCCGCCGGCGGGTTCACGCCCATGCCGACATCGCCGACAAACACCAGCGGCCGGATGTAGGCGCTGACCAGGTTATTTTTCAGTATCACGGCGCGCGTGGCCGCCATCAGCTCATCGACGCTTTGCGTCACCGGCATGCGATAAATTTTGGCCGAGTTGTGCAGGCGCTGCATGTGTTCACGATGACGAAATACCACCGGGCCTTTATGCGAATCGTAGCAACGTACACCTTCAAAGACTGATGACCCGTAATGCAGCGCATGCGACATTACATGGACTTTGGCTTCTGCCCACGGAACCATTTCACCGTTAAACCAAATGAAATCAGCTTTTTTCGTTGTCATTTTTTTCTTTCCTTACCCGGCCTTAGGCACGTATTTGTTGTGTTGTTAATTGCTGGATCTCGACACAGGCGACATCCATTAGCTTGCTTAATTGTGCAGGCAATAAGTCCACCGACCGCTTGCTGGCAACGGTCAAATGGATATTTATATTTTCAGCTTCCACGCGCGGCGTCATGTTTAAGGCGCACAGCTCAAAACCGCGGTGGCGGACGACCCGCAATATACGCTCCACGACTTCCGGGCGAAAGCGCGCCTGGATGGAAAGGGAATGTTGCATCATGATGATTTCTCCAGCATGGTTTCATTACCGGCACCGGGGGGCACCAGCGGCCAGACATTCTCAAGCTCATCGATAGAGACATGCAGCAGGAACGGTCCGGGTTGGTTAAACAGGGCGTCAAGCGCCTGCGGGATTTGGTCTTTACGGGTGATATGCAGGCCGGGAATGTCGAAGGCGCTGGCCAGCGTGAGAAAATCGGGGTTATCGGTCAGGGTGGTTTCGCTATAACGTTTATCAAAGAACAATTGCTGCCATTGACGGACCATGCCTAAGCGCTGATTATCCAGCAGCACGATCTTCAGCGGTAACCGTTTTCGCTTAATGGTAGTCAGCTCCTGCACATTCATCATGAAGGAGCCGTCGCCGGAAACGCAGATGACGGTATCCTCCGGCCGGGCAATCTGCGCGCCGATCGCGGCGGGAATGCCGAAGCCCATCGTCCCCAAACCGCTGGAGGTGATGAAATTCTCCGGCCGGCTGAAACGCATATGCTGGGCGGCCCACATTTGGTGTTGCCCGACATCGGTGGTCACCACGGCCTCGTCGGGGGCGCGATCGCTGATGGCCCGCAGCAGCGCCGGGGCGTATATCCCCTCGCAGGGATTATCATAGCGCCAGCGGTACTCCGCCTTCAGTGCCTGGGTTTCAACGCGCCAGGCGTCGATAGACAACGGCTGCGCCAACGCCGGCAGCAGATGATTCAGACAGCCCAGCAGCGCGATATGCGCCTGGCGCAGCTTGCCCAACTCTGCAGGATCAATATCCAGATGAATCACCTTGGCATGGGGAGCAAACGCGTTCAGCCGGCCGGTCACCCGATCGTCGAAACGCGCGCCAACCGCGATCAGCAAATCGCAGGCCTGTACCGCCAGATTGGCGGCCTGATTGCCATGCATACCCAGCATGCCTAAATAACAAGCATCATCGACATCCGGCGCACCCAGACCTTTCAGCGTCGCCACGGTGGGAAGGCCGGTTTGGGTAACCAATTGCCGCAACGCCGGTACCGCACCGGCCATGCCGACCCCGCCGCCGACATACAGAATCGGGCGGGTTGCCTGACGCATCAGCCGACGCGCGCCCTCCACGTCGCCCTGAATGCTGCCAGCCTGATCGTCAAGACTTAACAAATGCGGCGTCAGGTCGCCGTCGGCCAACTGGACATCCTTGGGAATATCGATCAACACCGGACCAGGACGCCCGCTGGTGACGATAGCGAAGGCTTCGGTGATGATGCCCGGCAGCGCGTCCAGCGATTCCACCAGGAAGCTATGCTTAGTACAGGCCAGCGACAGGCCCAGTACATCAATTTCTTGAAAAGCGTCGGTGCCGATAAACGCCGACCCGACCTGCCCGGTTATCGCCACGACCGGCACCGAATCCAATAAGGCATCGGCCAGTCCGGTGATAAGATTGGTGGCGCCAGGGCCGGAGGTCGCAATGCAGACGCCCACTTTACCGGTAGCCCGTGCGTAGCCGATTGCTGCGATGGCCGCGCCCTGCTCATGACGGCATAGCAGGTGCTCCACCCCGCCGTCGAAGAGCGCGTCGTATACCGGCATGATAGCGCCGCCGGGATAGCCGAAAACCATGTCCACACCCTGTGCCCGCAGCGCCTGCACTACCCATTGAGCTCCGTTCATGGTCAGTTCCCCGCCTTCGCGCCGCAGGGACAGAACAATATTCTAATTCTCATTTAGTGTTCTCCTGTCGCTTGATTGATGCCCCAAAAAAAAAACCCCGACCAGTTGGTGCGGGGGTTTTCTTGAGATTTAAGCTTGTTTAGTAAGCTTTTCTTCGTCCAAGTGCAGCCCCGCACGGTGGGATAATAATCACCACCACGCTAATCACTTGAACAACAGCTTTCATAAATGGGTTTTCATTATGTTGACATCGAATGAATACCTACATAGTTATCACAGTTAGTGTAAGCGTGACAACTAATTTCGTCAGTGCCGCGACAGACTTCGCCCGAAGTCATCCCTTTAATCCATGATTTATATCAGGTTACTACTAAATGAAAATTTTTCACGTTAGCCGGTCACCCGCGCCTTGTGGCACTGCCGGGCCAGGTCGTCTGTGATAGCCAGCGGTGCGCGGCCAGTGCTATGCCGGCCGGGGCAAGACGGCACCAAGGGTAGGTCGGGGATAAGCGGCAAGCGATCGGTGTCCTCCATTACGCTATTCCCGTGACCTCGATAACGTGGCGGGTTAAAAGGCCGGACGGCGGCACGGCGGCACGGCGGGCCCGGTTGACCTGCCCTCACGGCAAAAACACGATCGCTATTGAGTCTTTTACAGCAATACTGCAATAGCGATGCTTATTTTCACATCAGTGCCGCACTTCCCTTTAGTGCAGCCGCCTCGACGCCGCCATGACTGGCATACTCACGTCGGTGACCAAGGAGGGCCGCATGGCAGTGGCGACAATTTACACCCGTGGGTTAATCGGTATCCAGGCGCCCTTTGTGACGGTTGAGGCGCACGTGAGTAAAGGGCTGCCCGCCTTCACACTGGTGGGACTGCCGGAAAGTACCGTGCGCGCATCGCGTGATCGGGTGCGCAGCGCCATCCTGAACAGCGGGTATCAATTCCCCGCCCGGCGCATCACGGTGAGTCTGGCGCCGGCGGATCTGCCGAAAGAAGGCGCGCGCTACGACTTGCCGGTCGCGCTGGCAATCCTTGCCGCAACGCAACAGATTCCCGGTACGCGGCTTGACCAGTACGAGTTTCTTGGCGAGCTGTCGCTGGCCGGGGAGTTGCGGGGGGTATATGGCGCTATTCCGGCCGCCCTCGGCGCGGCCGAAGACGGTCGGCAGCTTATCCTGCCGCAGGCCAATGTTGATGAAATCGCGCTGCTGCCGGACAGCCAGGCCCGTCTCGCCGGCTGTTTGCACCAGGTGTGCCGTTTCCTGCAGGGCAACGACACACTGACCGCCGCCGATCCAACGGCAATGCTCCAGCCCACAACACCTGACGGCGGCGATCTGGCGGAAGTTATCGGCCAGCAGCATGCCCGGCGCGCGCTGGAAATTGCCGCTGCCGGCGGCCACAATTTATTGCTGATTGGGCCGCCGGGTACCGGTAAAACCATGCTGGCGAGCCGATTGCCGGGGCTGCTGCCACCGCTGTCGGATAACGAGGCCATGGAGACCGCCGCCATCACCAGTCTGGTCAGCGTCAGCACCGCGAAACGCCATTGGCGCCAGCGCCCCCTTCGCGCACCGCATCACAGCACAACAATGGCCGCGTTGGTCGGCGGCGGCGCCGTTCCGCGCCCCGGCGAGATTTCGCTGGCCCATAACGGCGTGCTGTTTCTTGATGAGCTGCCGGAGTTTCAGCGGCGGGTGCTTGATGCGCTGCGCGAACCGCTGGAGACGGGGGAAATCCATATCGCGCGGGTACAGGCCAGCATCTGCCTGCCTGCGCGCTTTCAACTGGTGGCGGCCATGAATCCCAGTCCCTCCGGCGATTGCCGCGGCGTACACGCCCGCTGCGGAGGTGCCGACATAGTGCGTTATCTGAATCGCCTGTCGGGTCCCTTTCTCGATCGCTTTGATCTGTCGGTTGAAGTTCCTCAACTGCCGCCGGGGTCACTGCGCCGCCGCCCGGCGAGGACAGCGCGACCGTGCGTGCGCGGGTCATGGCGGCAAGGACCATCCAGCTACAGCGCGCGCAGATGCTTAACGCCAGACTGAGCAATACACAGCTGGCGCAATGCTGTCATTTATCGGAAGCCGATGGTCAGTTTCTGGAAAACGCGCTAACGGCGCTGGGATTATCGGTACGTGCCTGGCATCGCTTATTAAAAGTAGTCCGAACATTAGCGGATCTGGCGGGTGAAACCAAAATCAGCCGGATCCACCTGGCTGAAGCCCTCAGTTATCGCTGTATTGACCGGCTGTTGCACGAACTGTGGCAGCAGCGGGATTAGCGGAGTGAACAAAGGGGCCGCAGCCCCTTCTTTATCAATCTTCAGTGTCGGTGTAGTCTTCCACCACATCCATCTGCGGTTTACCGCCGGAAAGGGTATGAAAACGCTTGGGGCGGCGAGTATGCTCTATGTACTTGAACCACACCTTTTCGTGTTCATTGGTGGGGGCAAGTTCACCTTGGCACACCGCAACAAACTGCCGCTCATCATCGGTCACAGGCTCCCGTTTGCCGCTGTCCAGGTCATTGTAGGCATGGCCGCAACGCTCCAATAATTGCGCTTCCCGAATGGTAAAATGACCATGCCGGGAGAAGCCGCGAGGGTAATTTTTGTTATCAAAATAACGATTAGTAGTAAAAAAGCTTTCCGCCATCTTACGCGCTCCCATCTCTACATGAGCCATGCTGTTTATGGCGCGGAGTATTAGTTAGGCTTGACTTTCTGTAAAACGAAACATTTTAATCAGTACGACAAAAATTTTTTTGGAGAGCGCAGTGGACACGGAATTACTGAAAACATTCTTGGAGGTAAGCCGTACCCGACATTTCGGGCGTGCGGCGGAAGCGCTCTATTTGACCCAATCCGCGGTAAGCTTTCGCATCCGCCAATTGGAAACGCAGCTTGGCGTCAGCCTGTTTACCCGCCACCGCAATAATATCCGCCTGACCGCAGCGGGAGAACGGCTGCTGCCGTATGCCGAAAATCTGATGGTGACCTGGCAGGTCGCCAAGCAAGAAGTCACCCGTTCGCTGCAGCACAATCCGCTGTCCATCGGCGCCAGCGCCTCACTGTGGGAGGCATGGCTGGGGGAATGGCTGCAAAATCTTTATCAGCAATGGCCGGATTTGCAACTGGAAGCGCGCATTGCCCTGCGGCAGGGCCTGATTAAAGAGCTGCACGAACGCCAATTGGATTTGCTGATTACTACCGAAGCGCCGAAAATGGAGGAATTGGCCAGTCAGCAGCTCGGCAGCTTCTCCCTGACGCTGTTTACCGATGCCAACGGCGCGTCAGCAAGCGAAAAACGTCCCTATATTCAGCTTGAATGGGGTGCGGATTTTCACACGCACGAAAACCGGCTGCAGTTAAACCAGCAGGCGCCGCTGGTCACCACGACCTCGGCGCAGTTGACACGCCAGCTGTTGCAGGTCACCGCCGCCTGCGCCTTTTTGCCCAGCCATTGGGCCAAACGCTTTGCGGATTTGCGGCCGGTTAACGATGTGCCATCGATAGTCCGTCCGCTGTATGCAGTATGGTTGCAAAACAGCGATCAGCGCCCAATGATTCGGCAGCTGTTGAAAACCGCCGTGCTATAACGGCTCGCGGTACGACGCACCGGTTGGCGCGGTTTCACGCATCGGTGCAGGCCGGACCGCTACTGCGGTACCGTTTCCACGGCGCGCCAGCCAGAAAGCGTTTAACCCTTTCTGCAGGCCGATAAAGCCGAACAGCAGGACGCCGATGACAATCTTGGTCCACCAGGAACTGAGCGTTCCGTCAAAGGTGAATAACCCCGAGTTTATTAGAGAGTAATTTTGGCAATACTACGCCGCTTCCTCTGATGCTAATTGCAAAGCGTAATAGTTCATTTCGGCTTCAGTAGGAGGGATGTAACCCAGCCGCCCGAGCAGCCTTCTGTTGTTGTACCAGTCCACCCAGTCCACCCAGTCCAGCGTGGCCAACTCCACTTCCGTCCGGTTTTTCCAGCTCCCGCGGTGGATAACCTCCGTTTTGTACAACCCGTTGATACTCTCTGCCATCGCATTATCGTAGGAGTCGCCG
>NZ_FRDB01000143.1 GCF_900143145.1 Candidatus Sodalis sp. SoCistrobi | reverse complement strand
TCATATGCTGTTTAACCAGCGTCTGATATCGGCGGGTAAGGCGAGAGTCAATCCCGCCAACAGATAGGTTGAAATCATTCTGCAAAGTAATAACAGGTATCACGATAAATGTGTAGATACCTATGCTGCTTAAGCCGGCCGCCGGCGCCGCCTGGCGATATTCATGCCCTATATCGATGCCCTGTACCGCCGGATCGTCAGAATTGAGGGTCGCCAGAATACCGTTATCGAGGAAGCGTTTCAGCGGATGATGCGCCAAATCGCGCACCGTACTGGTCTGAATATTGGAGGTCAGGCAGCTCTCAATGCCGATGGCGTGGTCGGCGAGGAAATCCATCAGCTTGGGATCTTCCACGGCTTTCACCCCGTGACCAATGCGTTCGGCGCCGAGCTCCGTAATGGCCTGCCAAATACTTTCTGGACCGGCGGCCTCGCCGGCGTGCACGGTGATACGCAGGCCGGCATCGCGGGCGCGGGCGAAATGGCTGAGGAATTCGCTGCCGGGATAGCCCAGCTCATCGCCGGCCAGATCCAACGCGGTGATGCCATCACGGCAGGCCAAGATCGCCTCAAGCTCCTGCCAGCAGGCGTCTTCACCGAAAGTGCGGCTCATAATGCCAATAAGCCGTACCGGCAATCCCGTTTCGCGGCTGGCGCGTTGTACGCTGTCGATCACCGCTTCTACCACGCCCTGCAGCGGCAAGTGATGGGACATCGCCATATAATAGGGTGAGAAACGCAGCTCCGTATAATCGAGACCGGCCGCCACGGCATCGGCGACATTTTCCCGCGCCACGCGCTGACAGGCGTCCAACGACCCCAACACCGACACGCCGACATCCAGCTTTTGCAGAAAGCTGACCAGATCCGGCTCGTTGGCGGTGACCTGCACATGCGGGCGTAAGCCCTCAAGCGTGCTGGCGGGCAGGGCGACGCCAAATTCACGACCGAGATCCAGTATGGTTTGCGGGCGAATATTGCCGTCCAGATGACGGTGTAAATCCGTCAGCGGCAGGGAACTATTAATCATGAGGAATAACTCTTTCAAATGACATTGATAGGATGATTATAACATTGACCGGCCCGGAGCGACGTCCGGGCGGGTGAGAAAATCCCCCCCCCGGCTCAGGGGCCGGGAGCGGGCGGACAGTGCGGGAGGAGATTCAGGGCTGCGGCACCACCGGCGCTGCCGCGGGCGGCGGTGCGCTCGGGCACCCCGAAGACGCCGAACAGGCTCAGGAAGTTTTGAATGGACATCTTCTGGCCGTTCAGATTGATTTGATTGTCGGCATAATGGAAACTGCTGGTCAGGGTATTATCCGCCACCGTGGTCAATTTGAACATCTGCCCCATGGCGGCCAGACCTTGGACCTGCTGCTTGGCAAGCAGGTCGGCATCTTTCTCATTGTACCCCAGCAGACGGGCGAACTGCGCGGTGGTTTCGGTGGCCATATCCAGCGGAACGCTCAGTTTGGCATCCAGTTTGTTGACAAATCTGGCCCACTGCTGATCCGACGTCAGGGACGAGTCCTGCGCCGCTTGCTGCGCCGTCGCCGGATCGTTGAGATTGAGCGTCAGGGTGAAGGTGCTTTCACCTTTGGCATTTTTCCAACTGAGCGGAGCGATGGTCAGGTAAGGGCTGCCTTTCAGCGCGGTAGGCAACTGCTGCAAAAAGGCCTGAGTAATTTGCGCCTGCTGCTGTTGCGGGTCGACAGCCCCCGTCTGCTGCATGATTTGCGCGACCTGCTGATGATAGTTATCGCTGAACGCTTCGACTGCTTTACCATCCAGATTGGACAAACTGATATTCAGCTTGCCGGCGCCGAAGTTTTGCCCCTGGATATGCAGTGCGTCCAGGGCATAATTGACCTGGACCGACAGCTTATCGCCATCTTCGCTAGCATGGGTCACCTGGGAGAGCGAGTCGATGCTTAAAATGTCCTTGCCGTCCAGGTTGTACACCAGCGTGCGCGCTTTGAGCGTATTATCGCCAATGCTGTATCCCTGTTTGCCATTGTGGGTGTCGTTGTCAACGCTGAAATCCTGCAGCGTCAACTGTTCGCGCTGTTGCCACTGGTTAAGGCCGCCCAGCACCAGGCTATCAATGCCGCCGGTTACCTTCAATTTATCGCCATCGCTATCGGCGGCGACATCGAACGTCCCGCCGCTGGCGCGGATCACCGTTTGATCATTTTTAAAATCCATCGCCGCCAGGGTAATTTTGGATACCGTGTTGCCGCTATAGCCGACGCGGGTTTCCCCCACCAGCGGTACGCCCGCTTTGGCGGCGTCGAACAGCGGCTGAGTTTTGGCGGTTTTTGCCAGCACGCTATGCACCGAGGCCATGCTGGGAATAAACACGCCTTTTTTCAGCTGGGCAAACGGAAAGGGGCCATGATCGACCTTTTCATTGACCCGGACATCTTCGCCCGGTTTCAACAGCTTATTATCGCCGGTGGTGCCGTCGGATTGCAGCACGATATCGACATGGCTGGTGAAAATGCCGCGCCGGTAATTCTCCGCGGCAAAGCGCAGACCCGACTGCGGAAAGGTGCTTTGCAAGCGGGTATTGGCGTCGTTGACCAATTCGGGTAAACGGCGCTGAAACTGTTTACCGGTGTACCAGGCGCCACCGGTCCAGGCGGCGCCGAGAATGACGATCACGCTGACCGCTACGAGGGTTTTTTTCATAGGTTATGCATCCTTATAATGTCTTGCTATCCCACTTGTTCGCCCAGCAACGCCGAAGGCAACAAAAAGCGCACATGGCCGGGAATAATGCCCAAGCCATGCAACTAATAGTAGCAACTGACAAGCAATTCGTCTGGCCGGCGTTAGCGTTGATTGTAAACGCGGGCTAAACGGCCGCTACCGCTAACCTTAATGGGTGACTCATTTGCAGCAATAAACACCGACTCGCCCGGCTGCAGTGTGATTTGCCGCCCGGCGCCGTCCACGGTGGCCTGGCCATCGACGCAAAATACGATGGCCGCGCTGTCCTGGGCCAGCCCGCGCGGCGCCGGCGTCAGCGCGTGCAGCGAAAAGGCGAAATCGTCCACCGGAATAGGGAAGAACAGCGCACCCTCCTGCGCCTCGGGCACGGTTAACAGGGTGTTTTCCGGTTTGGCGACGAACTGGACATTGGCCAGCAGCTCCGGCACGTCGATGTATTTCGGCGTCAGGCCGGCGCGCAGCACATTGTCAGAATTGGCCATCACTTCCAGAGCCACCCCCTTGAGATAGGCATGGGGGGTTTGCGCGAACAGAAACATCGCCTGGCCGGGCTGCAGGGTAATGACATTTAACAGCAGCGGCGAGAATAGACCGCTATCATCGGGATAAACGTCGGCAATCATGCGCACGGTATCCCAGGGTTCGCCGTGCTGATGGGCCAACGTGACGGTGAGAATATCCAGCGCCCGGGACTTTTGCTCGCCGGTCATCGACAGCAAATCGCCGAACAGCTGCGCCAGATGTTGCTCATCGGGATGGGCGAGGAAGGCGGCAATAGCGGGATGGGCCCCCGCGACGGGCTGCAGCAGCGAGACAATGGACGACAGCGTACGAAAGCCGTTCATTGCCTGGAACGGCGTCAGGGCAAACACCAACTCCGGCTTATGATTGGCGTCTTTGTAATTGCGGTTGGGCGCATCAAGGGCAATCCCCGCCTGATTTTCCTTGGCAAAACCGATTTTTGCCGCCTCAAGGCTGGGGTGAACTTGGATAGATAACGGCTCGTCGGCGCATAACACCTTGAACAAAAAAGGCAGTTCACCGAAGCGGTCCGCCACCGCGCGGCCCAGCATGCCCGCCGGATCGCGCGCAATCAGAGAACGCAGTGTTATCTCATCGCCTTGGTCATCGACAACGCGCGAGCTGCTTTTCGGGTGCGCGCCCATCCATAATTCCGCCATCGGCCGGCCATCGGGATTGGCAATGCCGTAAAGCCGGGTCAGGGCATCTTTACTGCCCCAAGCGTAATGCTGGAGGGTATTTATCATCTTTTCCATGATCGTTCCCGTTAATAATTTATTGATTCGTATTGTAATAGCGCTCACCGCTCGCATAATGGTAAGCGTTTATGTGGGACTATACTACCAATGCCCTGGCTAAAGAAGTAAGCATCGTGGGGCGGGATAGCGATCTTTAGGAAGAATACCAGGAGGTTATGATGGCAGTCACTCGTGTAGAAAAAGATTCAATGGGGCCGATTGACGTCCCCGCGGACCGTCTTTGGGGCGCGCAAACGCAACGGTCATTGGAACATTTTCGCATTTCCAGCGAAAAAATGCCGCCAGAACTGATTAACGCGCTGGCGCAAACCAAGCGTGCCGCGGCGCAGGTCAATCAGGATCTCGGCTTGCTAGAGGCCAAACGTGCCCAGGCAATCATCGAGGCGGCGGATGAAGTTCTGGCCGGCAAACACCCCGCCGAATTCCCGCTGGCCATCTGGCAGACCGGCTCCGGCACCCAAAGCAACATGAACATGAACGAGGTCCTGGCGAATCGGGCCAGTGAACTGCTTGGCGGCGAGCGCGGCGATGGGCGCCGGGTGCATCCCAATGACGATGTCAATAAAAGCCAAAGCTCCAATGATGTGTTTCCAACGGCGATGCACGTCGCCGCAGTGATTGCCGTGCGCGAACATCTGCTACCCCAGCTGGCGGTGCTAAAGAAAACCCTGGACGCCAAAGCCGTCGCGTTCAAGGATATTGTGAAAATCGGCCGGACCCACTTGCAGGATGCGACGCCGCTGACGCTCGGTCAGGAAATTTCCGGCTGGGTGGCGATGCTTGAGCACAGCGCAAAGCATATTGAGCAAAGCATTCCGCATCTGTGTGAGCTGGCGCTGGGCGGTACCGCGGTCGGCACCGGGCTTAATACCCATCCGCAATACGCGGTCCGCGTGGCGAAAGCGCTCGCTGATCTGACCGGCCAACCCTTTGTCACCGCGCCGAACAAATTTGAATCCCTGGCGACCTGCGATGCGCTGGTCCACGGCCATGGCGCCTTAAAAGGGCTGGCGGCGTCGATGATGAAAATCGCCAACGATGTGCGCTGGCTGGCTTCCGGCCCCCGTTGTGGCATCGGTGAACTGAACATTCCAGAGAACGAGCCGGGCAGCTCCATCATGCCCGGTAAAGTCAACCCGACCCAGTGCGAAGCCATGACTATGCTGTGTTGCCAGGTTATGGGTAATGACGCCGCGGTCAATATCGGCGGCGCGTCCGGCAATTTCGAGCTTAATGTCTACCGTCCTATGGTTATCCATAATTTCCTGCAATCGGTGCGCCTGCTGGCGGACGGTATCGATAGCTTCAATCACCATTGCGCGCAAGGGATTGAACCGAACCGCGATCGTATCGATCAGTTACTGAATGAATCGCTGATGCTGGTGACGGCACTCAATACCCATATTGGCTACGACAAGGCGGCGGAAATCGCGAAAAAAGCCCATAAAGAGGGGCTGACGCTGAAGGCCTCCGCGCTGAAGTTGGGCTATGTGACGGAAGCACAGTTTGATGAGTGGGTCCGCCCGGAAGACATGGTTGGCAGTATGAAAAGCTGAATAAGGGCTGGTCTGCCCGCGCAACCGATGCGCCGGGCCGGACCTGAGGCGGGCCGCTTGGGACCTGCCTCAGGTCGCAACGTACAAATGCAGCCGTTCAATCAGCAGGTGGGCCGGCAGTGCCGCCGGGACGTGTTTCGGGCGGATGTTACGGCAATCATAATTCAGTAATTCGCCAAGCATCGGCGCCGTCGCGCCCTGTTGCGTCCGGCAAAGGACAATCAGCGGGGAAGGGCAGGCGTACTGTACCTGTTTTTGCTGCGCCTGGTACCACACTCGCGCGATAGGCTGCACTTTTACCGGACGTTTGATTTTAAGCGCAATGTCCGGCGGCAGTTTGGACACCAGGTTTATCTCGTCCCGCACCCGCTCTTGCCACTGTTGGCGGGTATAAGGCGGCACCGCACGCCCGCCGTGCAGGCTTTTTTGCAGCATGGTCAGCACCTCTTTACGCGTCAAATTTTTGATGACCTGTTTATTGGCCCAGCCAAAACGGACGGAATCAGGATCGGTAATGACCTGCAGGCCGCGATAGGCGCTCAGGGTCTTCAGCCCGCGTAGGTGACGGTGTACGAAGTCAAAGCGCTGCTCCGGCGGCAGCTGCGATTCTACGGTAATCAACCGGGCCAATTGGGTTTTCTGGTCGTTGATTTCGCTTATCAACGCGACGGCGGCAGCATACTGATCATCATCCACGGCAAAGCACAGGGCACCCGGCAGGCGGATTGCCGCTTTGCTGCTGCTGTTTTGCTTTTGCTGATAAATGAACAGGCGCTGAAAATGCGCCACGCCGGTCGCCAGTGCGGTTTTTCCTACCTGTTGCTGAAGCGTCAGCGTTGTTATCTCTTCCTGTTCTTGCCCTTTTTCCACTTCTGGCAGGGTAAATACGCGGGCGGCCAGCAGCCGGAACCCCCCCAGCAGTGGCTCAAGCGCCGTCAGGCGCAATTGCAGCGTGTTAAAGCAGGTGTTAAGACGCTCGGTTAAATCCAACGCGGGCATAATGTTGTCCTGGTTGTTAGTTACAACATAATAATAGGTGATTTTCCTATCTCAAGCTTAACACCTTAGCGAAAGAGACTGGAATACGTCCAGCACAACCAAACGATAACACGGTCTGAAGAGGGGATGACCCTATCGACTGCCCCTCATCGCGACGGCGTCGCGACGCGAGAGTGCATGCGCTGCGCTTGCGGCGATGTTCAGTAACCTCGCTTTTGCGCAGCACACAGGGCGTCACCGTCCGCGCCATCACCTCTGAAGATAACGCCGGTGATGCCTGTGCCACGGGTTGTCGACAACCCTTGGCCGCCCTAATGCTGCACTCGCGCGGCCCGGGTCAGACCGCACGCAGCTCGGGCAACCGGCGCAGGCGCTGGGCGACATACAGCCCAATGAACAGCAACGCGGTGATAAACGCCACCACGCCGCCCCAACCGTACCCGTGCCAGAAGAACCCGCCCAGTGTCCCGGCGGTACTGGAGCCGAGATAATAACAAAAGAGATACAACGAAGACGCCTGACCTTTGGCGCGACGGGCGCGGCGGCTAATCCAGCCGCTGGCAACGGCGTGGGCGGCAAAGAACCCGCCGGCAAACAGCATCATGCCGATAAAAATAACCGCCAGCGGCGTTGCCAGCGTCAACAACAGGCCGGCTACCATGATCATGATAGCCACCATCATGACCGGTCCACGGCCATAGCGCGCGGTAAGTGCACCGGCTTTGGGAGAACTCCAGGATCCGGTCAAATAGACCACCGACAACAACCCCACCACCGCCTGGCTAAGCGACCACGGCGCTGACAGCAACCGATAACCGATATAGTTAAACAACGTAACGAAAGCGCCCATCAGCAAAAACCCCTCCATAAACAGGAGCGGCAGGCCTTGGTCACGCCAATGCAGACGGAAATTGATCGCCAAGTTGCGGGGTTTCAATGAGGTCGGCCGAAACAAGCTGTCTGGCGTTTTCTGAATAATAAGCGAATTAGCTTCAGTCAACTCAATGAGCCAATTATTTCGCTAGCACTTGAGCAAATTTCGCTTAGCCCGCATCCATACGCTCTCGTTGTTCATGATTGGTCACGTTTACAATTTCTTTACCATCATGCCAAATACGGACGCTTAAAAATGACGCACGGTGGCGATGTTGGATATGAACTTCAAAGCAGCTTGCTGGTTGATGCTGGCAC
>NZ_FRDB01000053.1 GCF_900143145.1 Candidatus Sodalis sp. SoCistrobi | reverse complement strand
CGGCGACTCCTACGATAATGCGATGGCAGAGAGTATCAACGGGTTGTACAAAACGGAGGTTATCCACCGCGGGAGCTGGAAAAACCGGACGGAAGTGGAGTTGGCCACGCTGGACTGGGTGGACTGGTACAACAACAGAAGGCTGCTCGGGCGGCTGGGTTACATCCCTCCTACTGAAGCCGAAATGAACTATTACGCTTTGCAATTAGCATCAGAGGAAGCGGTGTAGTATTGCCAAAATTACTCTCTAATAAACTCGGGGTTATTCATATTCAAATTTATCGACCGAGCCCTGGGGGTAATTCAGGATGACACCAATCTGAATTTTTATAGCGCCTCGGGTTCCCTCAATTTTGAAAAAACATTCCTGTTTGTCTGGCGCATAGTCATGGCCGTGGTTGGTATGAATATTGGCGCGCACGATGTCGTCATAATCCATAATGATGGACGATCGCGTCTGCGCCAGTTCCAGCATTTTAGGATGTTTCATGGTTTTACAGTAAACCGCCTGCGGATCGCCAAGGAAATAGCGGATAAGATCAATGTAGTGGATGCTGTGGTAATTAACTTCCATTCTTTCCTTTTCAAACAGAAATTGCCACAAATTCCAAGGCGTCTGGCAAATCACGCGCATTTCCACATCGTGAATATCGCCCAATTGACCTTCCATGACCAGTTGTTTGGCGGCCATCATAAAAGGCGCGCGGCGCAGCTGAAAATTGATGCCGGCGATAAGCTTTTTTTGCCGGCAGCAGTCCAAAATGGCTTTTGCCTGTGCAAGACTTTCGCCCATCGGCTTTTGAATGAGTACGCCAACGCGTTCGGGCAGTTTTTGCAGGATAGCCAGGATTTCCGACGCCGGCACGGCAATATCAAACACGCATCCTTCCGCCGCGCCCTGTGCAATCAAGTCCTCAAGGGTGTCGCAGCAGCGGGGGATCTGCCACTGCCTGGCCACGCTTTGCGCTTTCGATTTATCGCGATCGTAGAGAGCGAATACCTTGAAACCGGCTTTGCGGTAGGCCGGCAGATGCGAATCGGTGACGATGCCGCCGGCGCCGATAATGGCTATCGCTTTGGGGTGAACAGGTAAGGGGTGTTTCGTTGATACAGACATATTTTTCTCCATTATTAGGCGAGTCCGTTGGCATAACCGACGATGGCGACCGAGAGCACAAGCACCACATTCCCCAGGAGCATCACTTTTTTGGGTCTCTGGTAGCCGCGCCACTCGCCGGTTTTTAGCGCCCAGGCGTTAGATATAATCAAAGCCCCGGAGAGGAAAGCAATCCAGCCAATAACCGGCCCCAAATTACCCAGCAGGGCGGTCGATTTGGCATATAAACCGAGCGCGCCGAACCAGATGCAGCCGGTGAGCAGCGCCTTGAACCAGGCAAAGGACGATCCGGGGCGTGAAAAATCGCTGAAGGTGTGATTCTTGTTCAGCATCCACAGCGCGTAACCTATATTGGAAATAAACCCGCCGGAGGCAAAGATGATCACATAAGCTATCAGGCTGGCGCTAACCGGATTAATGCCGTCAGCGACGGCAAGCGCGCTGGCGCGGCTGGCGTAGGTGTAGCCGATGTTCATGGCCGCTGTGCCGAAGCCGGATGCCAGCGCCATGAGCAATCCACTGACAAATTTTTCATTCTTTACTCGCGAAACTTCAAGCTTTGATTGTTGATCTTTTAAGATACCCGCGCGGGTGATAATGCCGACCCCGACGATCATCACCGCCATACCCGCCAGCAGCCAGGTGAGTGAACGGGTGGGAGGAAGCGTACCCAGAATATATAACGGGATAAGCGAGCCGAGGGAACAACCCACGCCGGTATTGATGCCCACGGTCAACGACAGGCCGATACTGTCGATGCCGTTACCGTACCAGATAGCGCTGATGCCCCACAGGAACCCACAGGAACCCACAGGAACCCACAGGAACCCGCAGGCGGCCGCAATGGCCAGAACCCAGCTGGGCGTTGCCAATATATAACGCACAAATCCCGGCACTTCGATCCAGGTCCATACAATGGGGATGAGCAATATCCCGATAATGGAGAAGATGATCCAAAAGGCTTCCCATGAGAAAGGCCGGTAATTTTTCATTCCAAGGCCGAAACTTCCCTGGAACAAACAAGCGATCATTAAAACGATAAATCCCGCCAGCATAGTGTCTCTCCTGTTGATTATCTTTGATGTTTAGAGAACACCTTGGATAACTATTTGTTCTCATATGTGAACTTGTGTTTCGCATTTAGAACTAACAGGGAAACTATTCCTCATTTTTTTAATATTCAACTTAAAAATTTTCTTGCTTATTTTTTTTTCAGCGGCGATCACATTTTTGCCGGTTATGACTACAACAAAGGCTTACGCTGTGCCTCAATGGTAGCGCGGTAGTACCAATTTTATGTGATAGTCATTGCAAAAAGAGCATTTATGGCGAGATTAAAGGGGATAACCTGGGGACACAGCCGGGGATATACCTCGGTGGTTGCGACGGCGCAACGGTTTGGTGAACTGCATCCAGGCGTTGATATCCAGTGGGAAAAACGCTCGCTGCAGGCATTCGCTGACGGCGACCTTAATGCTCTGGCGCAGCAGTATGATTTGCTGGTCATTGATCATCCCTGGGCCGGGTTTGTCGCGGAAAAAGCGCTATTGCTGCCGCTACAGGACTATTTGCCGGCGGCATACCTGGCCGATCAGGCGGCGAATTCGGTGGGTGGCTCCCACGAAAGTTATGATTTTAATGGTTTCCAAAGCGCGCTGGCCATTGATGCCGCCACGCCGGTGGCCGTGTATAGGCCGGATCATTTGGCGGCCGGGCGTCTTGCGCTGCCCGCCACCTGGGATCAGTTGCTTGCCCTGGCGCAAGCAGGCCAGGTGATTTATGCCGGGATCCCAATCAACATGTTGATGGATTTTTTCATGCTGTGCGCCACCCGCGGCGGCGCCTGGTTTAATGGCGAAACAATTACCGATCGTGAAACCGGTATCGAAGCGCTGGAAGCGTTGCGCGAACTGGCGGGACATTGTCCTAAGGCTGTTTTTGACGCCGATCCGATACAGATTCATGAAATGCTGTCGCAAGATGATCGCTGGAGTTACTGCCCGTTCGCTTACGGCTACTCCAATTATTCGCGGCCGGGCTATGCCCGCTATCTGCTTAAAGCCACCGATGTGGTCAGCTATCACGGCAACGCATTGAAAACCGTGCTCGGCGGAACGGGGCTTGCGATCTCAGCGCACAGTCAGCACCGTGACATTGCGCTGGATTATCTCCGTTATACCGCCTCGGCGGAAATACAAAAAACCCTGTTCTTTGATAACGGCGGCCAGCCCGGGCATCGCGCAGCCTGGACCGATGCCGAAGTTAACCGCCGCAGCCTCGACTTTTTTGCCGACACGCTGGCGACCCTTGACCGCTCGGCCAAGCGCCCGCGCTACAACGGTTTTTTGTCGTTCCAGGATCACGCCGGGCAGGGAGTACGCGACTTCGTCATGCAAGGCGGCAGCAGTAAAGCCACCTTCGACGCCCTGAATCAACGTTATCAAACATCGCTGCGCGAAACGGAGTAGTTATGCTACCTCTTGCAGGTTTGGTGGTACTGGATTTCAGCCAGTTTCTGGCGGGCCCTTCAGCGGCATTACGCCTGGCCGACATGGGGGCCAGGGTCATTAAAGTGGAACGGCCGGGAAGCGGCGACGGCAGTCGACGGTTGAGTTTACGGCACCAATGGGTGGACGACGATAGCTTGCTGTTTCATACCATTAACCGCGGCAAAGAAAGCTTCACGGCCGATTTGAAAGACTCACAGGCGCTGGCGCGCGTTAAACGACTCATCGCACGGGCCGATGTGCTGATTGAAAACTTTCGACCGGGAGTAATGGATAAAATTGGCCTGGGCTATAGCGCGGTGAAAACGCTTAATCCCCGTTTGGTGTATGCGTCGGTCACGGGCTACGGCACGCGCGGACCCTGGGCTAAAAAGGCCGGCCAGGATCTTTTGATTCAGGCTATGTCGGGCCTGAGCTGGCTGAACGGCGATGGCGATCAACCGCCCACGCCTTTCGCGCTTTCGGTCGCCGATTCCCTGGCCGGCGCGCATCTGGTGGAAGGGATCCTGGCTTGTCTATTCCGCCGGGGACGGACACAGCAGGGCGGGCGGGTCGAAATCAGTCTGATGGAATCGCTGCTCGGCATGCAATTTGATGTATTGACCACCTGGCTTAATGATGGTCACCAGCCTCCGCGCCGCTGCGCGAAAAACAATGCGCATGCCTGGCTGAGCGCCCCCTACGGTATTTATCAGACGGCGGATGGCTATATTGCGCTGGCGATGGGATCGGTCACCGATTTGGCGCGTATCTTTGCCTCGGACCGCCTTGCCGCCTACCGCGACCCGGCCAGCTGGTTTCGCTGCCGTGATGACATCAAAGCCATTATCGCCGATTGCACGCAACATAATTCGACCGAACATTGGTTGACGCTGCTGCGACAGCAGGGCTATTGGGCCGCCGAGGTCAATGACTGGAAAACGCTTTGTGCCAGCGAGGGATTCCGCGCGCTCGAGATGACCCAGCGCGTCACGCTGGAGGCGGGCAAAGAATTAACGCTGTTGCGCAGCCCGCTACGTTTCAATGGTATACGGCCCGAAATTGGCCAGCCCGCTCCACGCTTAGGGGCGGATACGATGCGCATCAGCGCGGAACTGCATTTGCATGAGGCAGATGTATGAAACCACTCGCAGGTATTAACGTGCTCGATTTCAGCCAATTTCTTTCCGGCCCTTCGGCGGCGCTGCGGTTGGCCGACCTGGGCGCCAGCGTCACCAAAATCGAAAATCCGGCAGGGGGAGATATTTGCCGCAGCCTGTATATTTCAGAATGGCGGATTGATGGTGAAAGCACGTTGTTTCACGCCATTAACCGTAATAAAAAGAGTATCACCGTCGACCTTAAAAACAGCGCGGCACGTGCGGTGTTGCTCCCGCTCGTTGAGCAAGCCGATGTTGTCATCTTCAATTACCGCCCCGGCGTGGCGCAACGTCTCGGTGTGGATTACCCGTCGTTGAAGGCGATCAATCCGTGTTTAATTTACGGCGAGATTTCGGGATATGGCGATCGAGGTCCCTGGGTTTCGCGCCCCGGCCAGGACTTGCTGGTTCAGGCGCTGTCCGGCATCTGTTATTTGAACGGCAACGCTTCTCAGCCACCGTTGCCGTTGGGCCTGTCGGTCTCTGATATTTTTGCCGGCGACTATTTGGTGCAGGGGATTATGGCCGGGCTGATACACCGCATTAACGCCGGCAGCGGGTGTCTGGTACAGGTCAGCTTGCTGGATACCCTGCTTGATTTACAATTTGAAGTGTTGACCACCTGGCTCAACGATGGGCAACGAGATCCCATTAGAAGCGCGGTCAATAACGCCAACGCCTATATCGCGGCGCCCTATGGCATTTACCCGACCGCCGATGGTTTTCTGGCGTTGGCAATGACGCCGCTGCCGCGTCTGGGTGAATTGTTGGGCTGTCCGGCGTTAACGGCCTATTCCGAGCCAGAAAGCGCATTTGACCGCCGCGATGAAATAAAAACGCTGTTATTGAATCATTTACGGCAGCAGACCAGCGCCCACTGGCTGGCCTTATTGGAAAAGGAGGATATATGGTGCGCCAACGTACTGGATTGGGAACAGCTCATTGCCAGCGAGGGATTTAAAGCGCTTGAGATGGTGCAACGGTTGACATTGCACAGCGGCAAGACCCTGCTGACAACCCGCTGCCCCATCAGAATTGACGGAGAAATATTTGTCAGCCCCGTCGGGGCACCGCCGCTGGGCGCCGATAATCCCGCCTGATAACTGGCTTAACGCCGGGGAAGATCAGCGTACCATCACCCGGCTTTCTCTCATTACCCGCAGTACGTCTTCTATCGGCAGGCTTTCCCACTCGTAGGCAAGCACCGTCACGCTGAATGCCGCAATCATCTTGCCGCCGGCGGCGTACAGCGGCAGGGCAAGACAGGCGGCACGCTCGTTCGCTTCACGCTGATCGAGCGCATAGCCTTGCTGGCGTACCTGTTTTAATTCCGCCAGCAGCACCGCCAGCGTACCGATAGAGTTCACGGTCATTTTTTCCATGGGGGTGTCGCCATAAAGATGCGTAATGTGCTCATCGCTGAACTGACTGAGCAGCACCTTGCCCACCGCCGTACAATGGGCGGGCAGATGATTACCGATATTGCGCATCAACGACAGATCTTCTTGCGCATGCGCTTTTGCCAGATAAATCACTTGAGTGGCGTCAAGGATGGCGGCATGGGTGGTTTTGCCCAGTTTTTTGCTCAAAAAAGTGGTCAGTAACCGCAGATCGCGAATCAAATCGGTGCTTTCAATGCAGTTGGCCGCGACTTTAATCAAGGCCAATCCGGCGTAGTATTTTTTGTTGTCCGCGACGTAAAGTAAGTAGTCGTTATTCAAAAATTCCTGTATCAGGCTGTGTGCCGAACTGCGGGGGATGGCCAGGCTGGCCTGCAGCTGGGAAAAAGTCAGTCCTTCGCGATGGCTGGCGATGAGTTCCACGAGCCGGAAGGTTCTTTCCGCCGATTTTACTTTAGCCATAACGTAATCTTAATTGTCCGCCATCTTGTCGTAGAATTTGCGTGATGACTGGAAGAAGGTATGCAAATTTTTCTTTAATTGCGCTTTATCCCGCCCAATAAACGCGTCATGAATCTTCAGGCGGAGTTTCAGGCTATGCGCCATTGCGCCCTCCGCCTTTAACAGTTTGCGAGAAAAGTCCTTGCGCAGCATGACGATGGTTTGCATCAGCTTGTCGTAAATCTGGTTGCCGCAGATCTTGCCCATTAACAGGTCATACTCGTCCAGGAAATGATGATAATCTTCCGCCTTGCCGCCTGATAGCGGCACTTCCGTCATGTTGTCCATAATGGACTGCAGGCGAATGATGTCATCGCTGCTGGCAATGTCTATCGCCGTTAGGAAAACTTCCTCTTCAATCAATTTACGTGCGGCGTAGACTTCATCCAGATTATGAATTTCTTTATGGAAAATCCAGGTAATCGTTTCTTCCGGTAAATGGGGCTTGTTTTCGCAGACGTAGCTGCCATCGCCCGGTTTAATCTCGATTAAGCCAATCAACGATAGGGCGCGCAGCGCCTCACGTACGCGGCTGCGGGTGACGTTAAACATTTCGCCCATTGCGCGCTCATTCGGCAGACGCTGCCCCGGTTTGAGCTTGCCTGAGGTAATTTGCGAGGCGATTTGCTCCATTATCTGTTCGGTGAGGGTCACTTTCTTAAGCGCGATAACGTCCATTTTCTCCCTCCGGCAGGGACAGTGTTCATGTCCATGAATTTAGGGTATCGCGGCCCGTTGTGCAATGGTCTTGGCGACGTGGAGGCCGGCCGGGGGAGCTAGATCCGGCTACAAGCGACGTGGCGGGCGTATGGGCTTTCGGCTGCGGTAGTATCCGCTCCGGGGCGTGCCGGGGCTCAGGCTTAGCGCGATCGAACGCTGTTGGTCGCCAAGGGCTGGGAGCCATCTTCGGCGGGGAATGAAATTGCTTCTATACTTAAGGGTATGTTCTGAAAAACAGGAGGAGCGTATGACGATTCATAAGAAAGGACAGGCCCACTGGGAAGGCGATATCAAACGCGGCAAGGGAACGATCAGCACCGAAAGCGGTGCCTTGAAGCAGCAACCTTATGGTTTTAATACCCGTTTTGAAGGCGCGGCGGGGACTAACCCTGAAGAACTGATTGGCGCAGCCCATGCAGGGTGTTTCTCTATGGCGCTATCGCTGATGTTGGGCGAAGAAGGCTTTACGGCGAAAAGCATTGATACCACCGCCGATGTTTCGCTGGACAAAGTTGAAGGCGGGTTCGCCATAACCAAAATCGCTCTGGACAGTAAAGTCCACGTTGCGGATATTGATGAAGCGACCTTTGACAAGATAATCCAGAAGGCGAAAGCAGGTTGCCCGGTATCACAGTTGGTCAAAGCCGAGATCACCCTCAATTATCAGCTAAATTAATCCTGGTACTGGGATGGCCCGCCTGCGCCGGGGTGCGTAAGTTTAGTTCGCCATCCCTTAAACGCAGGCGTAGCTCCTTGGCATAAAGACCCCCTGCTTACCGGTGAGCCGCGATACCCGCGCTTGCCGGACCCTGACCCTGACCCGCCATTCGGCTGTGAAACGCAGTCCCTATTTATTTCTCCGTTCGCATTTTTATATCTCAGCCTTCTTTTGCTGCGGCCCTTTGTACCTGAATGACAGCATCCTATATCAAGATGGCAGGGTGATCCTAGGGCCTGATTGCTTATTTTTTTGTCGCCGCTAGCGCCGTTTATTTCCGTAAGATAATAAATTTCGCGACCTTATAATTCCATTAAAGGACCCGGATAAGAAAATTAATCAAGGCAGGTTAATAACACCCTTGCCGCGAAAAAAACAAAGAAATTCATAGGGTATGATGAAAGTGCCAAGCAGGCTTGTCTAGTCAAATATCTTCAATACTCATGCTAAAAGTTATTTACCGGCATGTCGAAAAAGTCGATTTATAGTTTATTTCGACCGACAACGTAATGGGTCGGCAAAACTTAAGGAGGAGAACGTTATGAGTGTTTTATTGGCGATGATTTCCGAGACAACGCTAGCCGTCAAGCCTTGCACGGCCACTGCCGGTGTCCTGCGAGCCAGACATGGTATTATCGATGAGCCAAAATGCCGCGCGTTTTTATGCAGTGCCGAAGGGGGGGCATTAAACATTAACTGTGGTCAAGCCGAGTGGGAGCCGCAATCGCTGGAGGGGCCAAAAGGTTTCCCGGACGGGGGACCGGAAGATGGCGCTATCGCCAGCGCGGGGGTTGAACGATTTGCTGCGTTGGACGAACAAAGCGCGGACAGATGGCAAAAACAGCCGATAAAAACCGGCCACAATACCCTGCATTGGCGACTGGCGGTGCAACACCGCACGGAGTCTTGGCAGTTATATATCACCCGTCCAGATTGGGATCCAGACAAACCCTTAAGCCGCGTGCAATTTGATCTGCATCCGCTGGTGGATAAAAGCGGGGAGGACGAAGTTCCGCCCGAATGCGTCACGTTGAATTACACCATCCCGGAAAATTACTCTGGGTACCATGTTTTGCTTGCAGTATGGAGCGTTGCCGATACGGGAAATGCGTTTTATCAGGTCATTGATACGGACATCAGTTAACCGGCCGCGGCGGGGCAGATAGCGCTTAAGGTGCTGATCCCGCCGCCAAGACAGGTGGCCTGGTCGCGCGCAGGCAAACTTCCCGCGACAGGTTTGCGGTCACGCCGCAGGCCGTTTCACCGACCTGAGATTTTATGTTTATTTTCATTTCTAAACGCCTTTCTCCATGGTAAAACCACCCTTCAATTAGAGAAAATAAACGGTTAAAAGTTATGCAATGGTCTGCCTCGAACCGAATGGTTCCTTTTCTCATGGTGTTAGGGTCAATATTGTCACTCAGTATCGGCACCTCGTTGGCCAAGACGTTTCTCTTTCCGCTGGTGGGGGCAACAGGGACCACGGCATTACGCACCGGATTTTCCGCCATCCTATTGTTCATACTATGGCGGCCGTGGCGCGCGCAATTTACGTTGAGCGATCTGCGCTACATCGCATTGTACGGGGTCACGCTCGGCATAATGAATTTATGCTTTTATCTTTCGTTGCAAACCATTCCTTTCGGCTTGGCAGTCGCTATTGAATTTATCGGGCCGCTTAGTGTTACGCTGATTTTCTCCCGCCGACCCATCGACTTCATCTGGATTGCTTTCGCCGTTACCGGCATATTGCTCATCCTGCCGTTAGGGAATAACCATAGCGGTTTGGATGCCACCGGCGTACTCTTTGCGCTGTGCGCGGCGTTTTGCTGGGCGTTGTATATCATTTTCGGCAAGAAGCTGAGCCATCTTCATTCCGGCCATACGGTGGCGATTGGTTTGATTTTTGCTTCACTGGTGACCTTTCCGGTTGGGATTATCGATGCCGGCAATATCATGGCGCACCCTTATCTGATGTTGATGGGGTTGCTGATTGCCCTGTTTTCCAGTTCGCTGCCAATGTCGCTGGAGATGGCCGCGCTGAAACGTCTACCGCATAAGACCTTCGGTATTCTGGTCAGTATGGAGCCCGCGATCGTGGCAATTATTGCTTTTATCATGCTTGCCGAACATCTGACGTTTACCCAGGTCATCGCCATCGCATTCTCCATTACCGCTGGCATGGGTAGCGCCATGACCGCCGGCGGCGAAATGGATACGTTGGTAAAGTAAACAACCAAGGTCATTTCCAGCCCTCGCGGCGGGACGTTAAACACGCTAACGAGTGTCGTCCCGTCGCCCGTTTTTCTAAAGCCTCTTTGCCCGCCGGCGCTGCAAACTGAGCGCCTTTCCCACGGTTTACGGCGCGGTGATAACAACTTTCATGGCCTTTTGCTGTTCGGCATGCGCAAAGACATCATAAGCTGTATCCAATTGTGCGAGTGTAAATCGGTGTGTGACCAGTTTATTGGGATTCACCCGAAGGTGGTTAAGGGCTTTTAATAGCATCGGCGTGCTGGTGGTATTGACCAGGCCGGTCGTCAAGGTGATATTTTTGATCCACAGCGTTTCCAGATGCAGGTCGACCGGTTTACCGTGAACGCCGACGTTGGCAATGTGACCGCCTTTCGCCACGATGTCCTGGCAAATCTTGAAGGTTGCGCCCACCCCCACACATTCTACCGCCACATCGACGCCGTCACCGCCGGTCAAGACCGCGATCTGGGCGGTGACATCCTGCCGTTGGGGGTTAATGACCTCGGTGGCGCCGTAGCGTTTTGCCATCGCCAAACGCTGTTCGTCTTTATCAATCACTATTATTTTGGCCGGGGTAAAAAATTGCGCCGTTAACATGGCCGCCATGCCAACCGGCCCGGCCCCCACCAAAGCCACCGTATCTCCCGGCTTGACTTTGCCGTTGAGCACGCCTATTTCAAAGCCTGTCGGAAGAATGTCGCTTAGCATGAGGGCGGCATCTTCATCCACAGTCTCCGGCAGAAGATACAGGCTATTATCCGCATGCGGGATGCGCACATATTCCGCCTGGGTGCCATCGATAAGATGGCCCAGGATCCAACCGCCATCCTCACAGTGGGCAGGCAGCGCGCGCTTGCAGTAGCGGCAAGTTCCGCAGGCGGTGATGCAGGAAATGATCACCCGGTCGCCCTTGTTGAAATGGCGAACGCTTTCCCCTATCTCTTCAATAATGCCAATACCTTCATGGCCTAATATCCGCCCGGCGGCGACCTCGGGGAGATCGCCTTGTAATATATGCAGGTCGGTACCACAAATAGTGGTTCTCAAGATTTTTATTATAGCGTCGGTCGCTTGACGCACTGAAGGTTTTGCAACGTCCGCAAGCTGACGCTGCCCTGGGCCTTGATATACCATGGCTTTCATACTTACCTCCTGTTTAACACCACTTCCAAGGGTGAACGGCATGCGGGAATATAAGCCTGATCCCCGTGCTTAATAAAAGTGCGTGCATTAATAATAAAACATCGGACCAGTGTGACGCCAAGTGCCCTTTATCGCGACGGTATTGTTTATGGATAGTAAGTGACGTTAATAGCACTGTAATCCGCACGTGAAAATGTTGTTATGATCCCGTTCACAAATGCGGTTATTAAAAATTCCACGTTAACTTAAGCGCAAAGGTAATATTCTTTAATACTCATCAGTACATATATGCTAATAACGTCTAATGCCGGTGGTAATGTTATATATTGAGTATGGTGCTTTATGCTAAAATAAACACTGCGCACATCGTCATTTATTAATGCCGGTGTATAGCTCCCTTTTCAATATTACGGGTCTGTCTGGCGCCTCTTGAGTTATCGCCACCGCGTTGTCATACCCTATGCGCGGCCCGTGAAGGACCGCAAGAACGCGCGGTGAATAGTGGACATCCGCCCGCTGTCGGCGTCTCTAGTGCAAGACTGTCATTACCCTAATGTCGATATCGTCATCCGTGCGGGCTCCGTCCTAAGATTGGCCGCGTTGAAGCGGCCATTCGGAACCGGGAAATCCGCTGCTATCTCCTATTGCGCCATGTCGATAACGACTCTGCCGGCAATTTTACCGGCGCGCATGCGGTCAAAAACAGCGTTAATATTGCCAAGCGGCTCGACGCTGACATTGGCCAGTATTTTCCCTCGGCTGGCGAAATCCAACGCCTCTTGCAAATCCTTGCGCGTACCGACAATCGAGCCGCGTACGGTTATGCCCTCCAGCACCATGTCAAAAATCGATAAATCGAATTTGCCCAGCGGCAGACCATTAAGGGTAATGGTACCACCCCGGCGCGCCATGCCAATCGCCTGCTCAAACGCCCGTGGGGAGACCGCGGTAACCAGCACCCCGTGCGCACCGCCAATTGCCTGCTTAATGTGCGCCACCGGGTCATTGTTACGAGCATTAACCGTGACGCTGGCGCCTAATCGCTTGGCCAATTCCAGTTTGCTGTCGTCAATATCGACCGCGGCGACATTTAGCCCCATCGCCAGGGCATATTGCACCGCGAGATGACCTAACCCGCCAATGCCGGAGATGACCACCCAATCACCTGGCTTGACGTCGGTCATTTTGAGTCCCTTATAGACCGTGACGCCGGCGCAGAGAATCGGTGCGATGGTATGATAATCACTGTTATCGGGCAGCATGCCGACGTAATTGGCGTCGGCCAGACAATATTCGGCAAAACAACCGTTAACGGAATAACCGGAATTTTGCTGCCGGGGACATAATGTTTCCCAACCGTCCAGACAATAGTCGCAGTGCCCACAGGTCGAATAAAGCCAGGGGACGCCAACGCGGTCGCCCTCCTTCAGATGGGTGACTCCCGCCCCGGTTTTTACGATCTGTCCGACGCCTTCATGGCCCGGAATGAAAGGAGGAACGGGTTTGACGGGCCAATCGCCCTCGACGGCATGCAGGTCGGTGTGGCAGACGCCCGTTGCGGCAATTTTTACCAACACTTGACCGGGACCGACCTCTGGTACCGGTACCTGTTCAATCTCGAGGGGTTTGCCAAAGGCTTTCGCGACCGCGGCTTTCATCATCATGAGTAACTCCTCTTGGCATAAACGTGTATGAAAAGGAAGGGTTGCAATGGCGATGCTGTGTGATCTCGCCCGGGCGGCAGGCGTGCGTTGAAGAGGCGCCGGCGTCTGTGGGGCTGGGGTATTACAGGGCGCACCGACCCGTGATGGTGCCGCAGGCGCTCGCGAAACCGACGACAGCATGCCTAGTATGATTGTCCCTCGTTAACGCCAGGAAAGCAAAAATTCTCGTTTATTCAATAGGTAATGACTCATTACATTTCAAACTACTTTCTCGATACTTGTATTGAAGGCCCCCTGAACACGGTGTATCCCGCACGCGTAGCGCATGGCGGATGCAACGGCGAGTCAGTCCTTTACCCCATCGACCCTGACGGCGGGTAATGGCAAGGTGGGGCAATCGCGCGGGGAAGGTAAATCCATTAAGGCATCTCTCGCGGCAGTACTCACGTTGACGGCATAGGTATCTACACATCAGGGAGGAGGCTTAAGAGCAACTCTCGCTAAATGAGTAAGTTCTTCCAGACTATATTCCGATAATAATTTTAGTGTATTCAACAAGATGGATAGGCCAGCGAGCAGAGCAGGAGCGCTCTCTCTGCGGCCTCGCTTTTGCTGTCGTCCTGACAAGCGACATATCAGCTGGCGGGCTGCCGCATTTTCTTCTCCTTCAGCGCGTTGCAGCCGCCATACCAGAACAGCAGCCATACTGGCTATTAACAACCTGCGTAGTACGGCTGGCGCGCTGCGCTGAAGCCATGTTTCTACGTCATGTCCGGCACCTTTCAGCAACTTAAAAAATGATTCAATATTCCAGCGCCAGTAATACCAACGAGCTACTTCCTCGCAGGTGATCTCGCTGCAAACGTTTGTAAGCAGCGTCCAGCGTCCCACCACATTACCGAGATCATCCGTAAGCCGAACAACAACCAATCTGACCGTCAGAGGCTCTCCAGGTTGGATTTTTATGCGGCGGCCGGTTTCTTTATCTTTACGCTTCTGCTGCGCAGCTCGGGTTATGACTATCGAGGTTTCACTGATTTCCATATCAGCTTTTTTCCCTTTCCAGTCTACCTGTCCGCATCCGTTGTATGGCAGAAGAGCAGCAATCTCACCAATTTTCAATGAATTACCTTGCCACTCTGCACCATGTCCTTCTTTTCCTCGGATAAGCCAGCATATTCCTTGAGTACTCAACGTCCGCATATGTCCAATAGAGTCACCCTCTCTATCAATTATATGAATCAGCTTTTTACCTATATTAAGCGATTCCACACGGGCAATATCGGTCGTCAAGGCGTCCATATGTGTCTGCCGTTCGGACAGTCCTTCCGCCAACGTTGAATGACAACCGGTTGCATCGGTAAGTGTCTGAGATAGAGGCGCTATTGGCAAACCCGTGCCAGCATCAACCAGCAAGCTGCTTTGAAGTTCATATCCAACATCGCCACCGTGCGTCATTTTTAAGCGTCCGTATTTGGCATGATGGTAAAGAAATTGTAAACGTGACCAATCATGAACAACGAGAGCGTATGGATGCGGGCTAAGCGAAATTTGCTCAAGTGCTAGCGAAATAATTGGCTCATTGAGTTGACTGAAGCTAATTCGCTTATTATTCAGAAAACGCCAGACAGCTTGGGTAGTTGCGAAAGTTGATTTTTGAGCACTTGCGAGGTCTTTAACCGCAGAAGCAAGAAGAGCCGCGGGCGTCATATGCTGTTTAACCAGCGTCTGATATCGGCGGGTAAGGCGAGAGTCAATCCCGCCAACAGATAGGTTGAAATCATTCTGCAAAGTAATAACAGGTATCACGATAAATGTGTAGATACCTATG